>JBFGLM010000019.1:0-82714 GCA_041576165.1 Acidimicrobiia bacterium | reverse complement strand
TCGGTCGCTCACAGTCCCACCAATGCGCGCCATCACGTTGGCGATCTCGACCGTGTTGCCCGGGACGCCGAAGTAGTCAGGGACCTCGACCGTCTGTACTCGGGGCTCGAGTTGCATGCCGGCGATCGTGGCAATGAGATAGTCCCGGACTCGGGCGTTCGCCGCCGTGCCCATGGGGTGAGGCTCGGAGGCGATCACGCTGACGTGTTCGACCGCGCGCTCAATCGAGACATCGCCCACGTCGGCGGGTGGGGCGAGGAGCGGCGTGGCGCCCAGCGCAAGCGCAATGAACACCAGCGCGGCCGAACCGGCGAACCCGCCGAACCTGCCGCCGCGGGTCCTGGGACGAGGCCTGGTGTGCGGCACGACGCGGTCGCGCTGCGGTATCACGAATTCATGATGTGCCGCCTTGAAGCCCGAACCCAGGGTCGAAGGTCTCCGACGGTGCCCATCTCCATTTGCCGTTACGCCGGGAGCGAGGACACGCAAACGCCGTTTGGGCGCCTCAACCAGTCTCGACGCGCTGCCGCTCGGAGAGCATCGATGCGCGGCCGCTGGGCTGATTTGGCTTGGTTGGTCGGAGACCGGCTCGTAGGTGTTGACTGCCGATGGCGCCGCGCCCGTGGCCGCCTCAGGCCAGAAGTTCGACAAAAGTCTCCAGTGCAAGGAGGTCGGCGAAGATGTGCGAGACGGCGGGCCAACGCACACTGCCAGTATGGCGGGCGACCAGCCCGTAGAGCAGTCCCAAGCCGACGGCGGCAATCGCAAACGGGATCGGTCCGCCTTCCGCCGGATCGATGATCTGGGGTGCTAGGTGCCAGAGGCCGAACGCAAGCGATGGGTAGATGAGCCCCCACCACAATTGTCTCGGGAACAATGTGATGAACACGCCGCGCCACAGCAGCTCCTCGGCGATACCGTTGATGACGGCAAACCCGACCGCGACAGCAATCACAGCAAGGCTCAACTCCGCTGGCGGAACCCATCCCATGGCGAGGCTGCCCACAGGGGGGCCGACCAGCAACAGGGACCAGAAGATGCCGGGACGTCTTGGAGTCGTCCGCAGCAAGTCCAAAACCCGCCTGCGGCCGAGAAGCCAAAGCGGGAAGCCGAAACCCCAGACAACCCAGTACACCAAGAAGCCCATCAGCCACCCGACTCGGTCACCGAAGACCTCGGCGAAGGCCAAGAAGGTGATAGACATGGTCACGACCACAAGTGCCGAGCCGATGATCGCAAGCCTGGAAGTCTGCTCGGAGCTCACGCTCGAGCTAGTCATGCGCAGATGCTACCTACAGCGCCGAAGCGCGCCCTGACATCGAGGATCGGTGCGGTCACGACGTAGGGAGGCGCTCAGCGGCGGGTGATGCGGCTGTGAGTCGTCGGGCCGCCCGCGGTTCGGAGTCATGATCCCCACTAGCGCCGAACGAACGTCACAGCCGGGCAGTTCACCCTGAAATCGCAGTGCGGGCGGCCGAGCCGCACACGGGTGACGACCGTTTCTTCCTCGGCACGTTCACGGCCGCCCGGCTGAGCATGCTCGGCGGGATTCACCCATTCGGCCTCGTCCGTGATGTAGTTGGCGGGCGAGTCCGAACCGTCGACGCGCGCGCTCGGTGGCTGGTGTAGGTTTGGTGAGAAGTAAGGGGCGCGTGCCGGGAAAACCGCTGACTGGAAGCTGCCAGGTGGCGCGCCGGTACGGGCGCGACAGAGGAGGCCTCGTAATGAAACACCGAAGGCGGCTGCTTGCGGCGGTCGTGGCTCTGGTAGCGGCGACGCTGCCGATGCCGGCCGTATCCGCGGGGCACGGCTTTTTAACCGATGATCCGCCACTGATCACGGTCACGGTCGATGGAGGCAAGGTGCTTCCCATCATCAGCGTGGGCGAGACGGTCGACGGCGTGATGTTCGAAGGCATCCCCGACGGCATCGGGCTGGTCCCCGACGAGGACGGCGATCCCGATTCCAAGGGCCGGAGGGGACAGCGACCAGCCACAGTGGATGTGTATGTGGCGCACGAGCAGTCGACGGTCCCGTTCCGCAACGCGCGGGATTTCGTTGATGCGTCGGTGACCAGATGGACCCTCGATACCCGGACCGGCGGCGTGCTGAGCGCCGAAGTGGCGATCTCATCCGACAACGGCTACTTGCGGTTCTGCTCGGCGTCGGTGGCGACACCGGACGACGGCTTCGACACCCACGTGTTCTTCGCCAACGAGGAGACCAACGACATCGTGCCGGTGCCGGCCGGAGCCCCCTACGGGGCCGATCCGGCGACTGCGCCCGACCGCCAGGGCGGCTACGCCGTGGCGCTCGACACGGCGACGGGCGATTTCACCCAGATCGCCGGTATGGGCCGCCACAACCACGAGAACACTGTGGCCGTGCCCGGGTACGACGATCTGGTCCTGTGGTCGACCGACGATACGTTCACGGCGACCACCTCGCAGCTCTACATGTACCTGGTCGAGGACCAAGAGGCGATGTTCGCCGACGAGGGCACGCTGTACGCGTTCCGGGTCACCCACAAGAACGGTGTGGCCGTTGAAGCGACCGACGCGTTCAACGATGCCAACGACTACCTCGACCTCGGGGTGGACGACGAGATGCGCGGGGAGTGGATCGAGGTGCCGGAGGACATCGCGAAGGGCACGTCGGCGACGGTAGCGCCGCAAGACGACCTCGAACAGTGGTCGATCGCCAACAACGTGTTCACGTTCGTCCGGCTAGAGGACCTGGCGGTCGACAAGAACGACCCGCGGATCGTGTACGTGGCCGACACCGGCGCCAGCCGGGTCAAGCCCGACGCCGACACCGGCCGGCTGAACCGCGATCCCGGTGCCGGGCTCGCCGACAACGGGCGGATGTTCAAGTTCGTGCTGAACGACGACGACCCGCTGCTGGTGGACAGCTTCACGGTGCTGGCCGACGGCGATGCCCCGGCCGATCACCCGAAGTTCGTCGGCTTCTCGGCACCCGACAACATCGACACTTCCAAGAAGAGCCTGATGGTGCAAGAGGACTTCGACAACGCCCAGATCTGGCAGTACAAGTTCAGCAACGGCATGTGGCGCACCGTCGCCGACGTGGTCGACACCGGCGGAGAGTCGTCCGGCATCGTCGACGCCTCCACCTACTTCGGTCCCGGGTCGTGGCTGCTCGACGTGCAGGCGCACGACCTGCCGTTCGTGGACGTCGATACGACGACGGAGCCCGGCACCACCATCAAACGCGAGGAAGGCCAA
Organism: Acidimicrobiia bacterium; assembly: GCA_041576165.1. Taxonomy (GTDB): domain Bacteria; phylum Actinomycetota; class Acidimicrobiia; order Spongiisociales; family Spongiisociaceae; genus JBFGLM01. The sequence continues at coordinate 79,469 of JBFGLM010000019.1, read as the reverse complement.
CTCCTCCTTATGAAGATCCCCGGCTCGTAACGACCGGATGACCAACTGTGGGGCCGGGCATTCCGCCCGGCCCCACCACGCGTGCAACGATCTACCGGTGGGGTGGGGCGGCGGACTCACATAGCGCCTCCGGATCGAGACTGTTCCTTCGTGTATCGCTCCGCGGATCTCTCGGCAAATGAGCCGCTGGACCTATCCGCCCGCTGGACCCGCGGCAAGCTTGGGGCTCGGCTGCTCGAAGCACGACTCTGCCTTCTCGTCCCCCAGGTGCAGCACTCGTTTGGGAGTCCGCTGACTGATCGCACCCGTTCGATCTTGGTCACACACGTCGCTCTCATCTCATCGGGTGCCGGGCACGGAGACGCCCGCCAGAGGAGGTGGCCGCGCGGAGAACAGGGCGGCATTCATCCCGCCTCGGGAGCAGCATCCGCCCACAGGTACACTCGGCCTGGATGTGACAGGTGATGCGCTCGAAGCAGGACGGCAGGCCTTCGAGGAGAGAGCATGGGCCCTCGCCTATGAACTCCTCACGGCCGCCATCGATTCGGCCAACGTCGACGCCACCGACCTCGAACGACTGGCCACCGCCGCCTACCTCTCGGGGCGTGACGACGAAAGTACCGCCGCCTGGACCCGAGCCCACCAGGCCATGCTCCAATCCGGCGATCTGGCGGGTGCGGTACGGTGCGCCTTCTGGCTCGGATACGGGCTGATTGCACGCGGTGAGAGGGCCCGCGGCGGAGGGTGGATCGCCCGTGCCCGCGGCCTGGTCGACGAACACGAGCTCGACTGCGCGGAGGCCGGCTATCTGCTCATGCCCGAAGCATTGATGGCGCTTGAAGGCGGTGACCCGACGCGCGCTCACGCCCTCTTCGAAGAGGCAGTCGCCATCGCTCGTCGGTTCCGCGACTCCGACCTGGACGCTCTGGGGTTACTCGGCTGCGGCCAGGCACAGCTCGACCTGGGTCGGATCGCCGACGGTGTTGGACTCCTCGATCAGGCGATGGTGTCGGTGGTGGCGGATGAGGTATCGCCAGTGGTGGCCGGGATCGTCTACTGCGGAGTGATCAACGAATGTCAAGGGGTGTTCGACGTGCGGCGGGCGCAGGAGTGGACGACGGCGCTCAATCGCTGGTGCGAGTCACAGCCCGGCCTCGTCCCGTACCGTGGCCAGTGCCTGGTGCACCGTTCCGAGATCCTGCAGCTCCACGGAGCATGGAAGGAGGCGTTCGATGAGGCGGTCCAAGCACGGAACCGGCTCGAAGAACCGCCCCATCCAGCGATCGGCATGGCCCACTACCAGCTCGGTGAGATCTACCGGCTCCAGGGCGACTTCGATGAAGCGGAGCGGTCGTTCGAACGGGCGCACGAGCACGGCCGCTCACCGCAGCCCGGGCTCTCGCTGCTGCGGCTTGCTCAGCATCGGGTTGACAGCGCGTCAGCATCGATCGAACGGTCGGTGGCCGAGGCGCCTGACCATGTCGCCCGAGCGCGAATGCTCCCCGCTTACGTCGAGATCATGCTCGCGGCGGCCGCCGTCGACAAGGCGAGGGCCGCCGCCGACGAGCTCGTCGACGTCGCGTCAACTGCCGGCATCGACTATCTCGAGGCCGCCGCCGCCAACTCCACGGGTGCGGTCCTCCTCGCCGAAGACAACCCGAGCGCTGCGCTCATTTCGTTGCGGAAAGCTTTGGAGGCGTGGCGGTCGCTAGGAGCACCGTACGAAGCGGCAAGGTCTCGGGTGCTCATCGCCGCGGCGTGCCGGGAGATCGACGATCGCGATGGATGCGAACTGGAGTACCGCGCAGCACGTGGCGTGTTCGAGAAGCTCGGCGCTATGCCGGATCTGGAACAGCTGGATGGCGTCCTTGCCGCGCATCGCTCCGGGACGGCTCCCCGTGTCACACCCAGGGAGGGCGAGGTACTCCGGTTGCTTGCCGCCGGCAAGACGAACCGGGAGATCGCTACCACGCTCTTCATCAGCGAGAAGACCGTCGAGCGGCATGTCAGCAACATCTTCACCAAGGTAGGGGTGTCGAATCGGGCGGCCGCTACCGCCTACGCCTACGACCACGGGCTCATCTGACCTTTCTGCGTACGGGATTTCCCTGACTCTCAGCAAAACCAGAATGCGTGATTCGCCCGAAGCGCCGGAGCCAGCCTCTGTCATACGGTCGAGCCAACGACCCAGAGGAGGCATTCGTTGACCCGGTCACAACTACATGGCGCCAGGAGCTTGTACGAGATGTACGCAGGCAACCCCGCCGAAAACTACGAACGTTTCTTCGTGCCGGACATCGGCGCGCCCAACGCCCGAGCCGTGGTGGCGGCGGCCGTCCTTGAAGAGGGGGACCGAGTGCTCGACGTCGCTTGCGGCACCGGAGTCGCCGCTCGATTCGCCGCCGACCACGTCGGAAGAACCGGCACGGTCGCCGGTATCGACATCAACTCGGCGATGCTCGCCGTCGCCCGGAGCACAGGTGCGAACGGGCCCGAGATCGAATGGCACGAGGGCGCTGCTGAGGATCTGCCATTCGAGGACGGGGCCTTCGACGCCGTCGTGAGCTCGCTCGGATTTCAGTTCTTTGCCGACAAGGCAGCGGCGCTGGGCGAGATGCGACGGGTGCTCACCGGCGGCGGCCGTCTCAGTCTCACTACCGTTGGACCGACGCCGCCCCTGTTCGAGGCCATCGACGTCGTCCTCTCCGACTACCTGGGGCCGGGGGCAGCCCAATTCATCGGCACGGTGTTCTCTGTGAACGACCCCGACCACGTGGCCTCGGCGCTCGACCGGGCCGGGTTTGCCGACACCGACATCGACTACCGCCCCATCCAGCTGCGGGTGGCGCCGGCCGCCGACTTCATCTGGCAGTACGTCACCAGCACGCCACTCGCCGCCCTAGCGGCGGAGCTCGACGAAGACAGGCGAATCGCGTTGCAGCATGCGATCGTCGAGAGGTGCGAGCCATTCACCGACCGCGGGTCCCTCGTCATGGAACCGAACCTGCTCGTGGCCAGCGGCCGCCGCAGCTGAGCAGTATGGCGGCATCGCCGGTGTTCTCTCCGCCTCGGCACCCCGCGCCGATCCAGCGCGATCGTCATTGGCGGCCGCCGGTGTAGAACAGCGCGAGCGATCCCGGCGCCGCTAGCTGGCAATCTGGGTTGGCGGAGATGGATCAGCGTCCTGGCCCCATAGGCCCACCGGCGTCACAACCGCTCAGCGTAGGCGCCCGGGTACCTCGCCAAGAATGCGATCGCCCAGCGGAGCTCGCGCTGGTCCACACATTCACCGATCTTGTGAGTGTTCTGCTCGATCCCTGGGCTGATCCCGAACATCGCGGCATGTTTGAACGTACCGGCGTCCACCCAGTTCTTGCTCTCCGGCACCTCGACGGCGGTGTTCGAACTCGGAATCGGATAGCCGACGCCGTCGGTCGAGAAGATCCAGCGGTCGACGCGAGCCTCGGCCCGCAGGCCTCCGTCAGCAGACCACGTTGCGTCGACGTTCGGCGAGATGACCGACTCGTACACCGCAGCGGCAGTCTCGATCGCCGGGTGCTCGGCGGGTGTCACCCATCCGAGGTATGTCTGCTCGTTCCCAAGCGCATAGCCACGCCAGGTGACACCCTTGTAGATCGGCACGCCAACGTCGACCGTCAGCCCGGCGTCGCGGGCCGCCTGTACCGCATCGAGTGAATCGATGTCGGCGACCGCCTGGTCGGGCTCCTCGCCGGTTGTGAGCCGGCGGTCGAACCGGAACGTGAATCGATCGGGCACAGCGCAATCGCTGGGGGTCTCCAGCTGGGACCACGATGCCGTCCGGGTGCCGTGACTGAGAAAGGGGTCGTCGAGGAAGCCGTCCCGCTCGTCGTAGCGCCGGGCGGCCTCCGCGATGATGGCTGCGCCGTACTCGAGAGGATTGAGCCCCTCCCACGGCATGGAACCGTGGCTCGAGCGGCCCGTGACCGTCACTTCGATCTGCATCCGGCCCCGTTGGCCCCGGTAGATCCCGAGCGCACCCTTGTGGGCGTCTCCCGTTCCTTCCGTGAGGATGACGACGTCGGGAATCATGTCGGGCCTCGCCCCGGGAAGGACGTCCTTCATCAGGTACATCGCCCCGCCGCCGTCGTTGTCCTCCTCGCATACCGTTGCGTACGACCGGACGATCACTCCGCGCAACGCGCCTTCCCGGGTCAGCTCGAGGGCGATCTTCGTGGCCAGGACCTGCGAGACCACGCCGGCGAGCTGGTCGGCTGCACCCCTTCCGAAGATCAGCTGATCCCATTCGTTGTCGGGAGGCAGGTGACCCAGCTCGCTGCGGAGGAAGTCGCGGTCGACTGCGTCGGTGTCGACGAGGCCGTCGTAGGCATCGATCCCCCCGAGCTTCTCCCTCCACGTCGACCGCAGCGCACGCACCGTGTCGGTGTGCCCGTCGAAGTACACAACCCGTTTGTGATCGGGGTAGACGCCGTCTTCGGGATCGTAAACCGTCCACACCAGGTTGCCGTAGTCGTCGAACCACACGTCTCCCGGCTGGCGCACGGCACCGATGTCGATGATCGTCTGCTTCAAGAACTCCAGACGTGGACCTTCGTGGTTGCTCGTGCCGCAATCCGGGTCGCCACCCTCATCGATCGGTCGATCGACGTAGTCGGCTGGGATCCGGATGCATTCGCGCAAGATGGACACTGCGAGCGGTAGGTAGAACTGGCTCAGCTCGGCGACCCGAGCGTCCAGGTGGGTGCTTTGTTGCGGGTCGACTTGAGTCATCGGGATCCCTCCTGTTCGAGGTCCGCCAGCGCCGCTGGCAAGCCCGGGACCTTGGCCCCGGCAAGCAGCGCCATGATCACGTACATCTTCCAATTGGCCTGACGGGCGACGTTCACCTTGTGTCGAGCCATCACCCCTGGGCTCACCTCGGCGTCGATATCGGCCGGCAGGCAGTGCAGGTACAACGCCTCACCGTTCCGGGTAAGACCCATCCGCCGCTCGTCACAGATCCAGTCGCTGTGGCCGGCGTTGCGTTGCAGCGCCCGCGCTTCGATGGCCGCCAGTTCGCCTTCGTCGCGGGCGGCATTGGCGTCGATCCGCTCGAGCATCAGGTCGTATGCGCCCCAGCTCTTTGGGTAGACGGCATCGGCGTCGGCAAACGCCTCGTCCATGTCGTCGACCACCCGGAATGATCCGCCGGTGGCTGAGTTGCCCTCTGCGGCGGCCATCGTCTCATCGGTTAGTCGGTAGCCAGGCGGGTGAGCCAGCGTGACGTTGGCACCGAACCGGGTCAGCAACGTGATGAGCCCCTGCGGAACCGACAATGGCTTTGCATACGATGGCGAATAGGCCCAGCTCACCGTGATGTTGCGATCGCTGAGATCGGCGAAGTTGTCCTCCAGCCACAAGAGATCCGCCATCGTCTGGGTGGGATGGTCGACGTCGCACTGCAGATTGACCACCGGCACATGACGTGCATCGTCGGTGGCGGCGAGGTAGTCGTCGATGCCTCGCTTCAGCTCACGGATGAAGGTGTTGCCTTCGCCGAGGATCTTGTCGTGGCGGATTCCCATAGCGTGGGCATTCATCCCGATCATGGCGCCAGTCTCCGCCGCCGTCTCGCCGTGGGAGACCTGTGTCGTCGAGCCTTCGATGATGACCGGATGCATGCCGAGCCGAGCGGCGGCACCTCCCCAGGCGCTCTTGGTTCGGGTCGATTGATCGAAGAAAGCCGCCCACGCCAGCTCCGCAGGGCACAGCGGGGTGCGGATCCCGCGGCGGTCGAGGTCGGCGATCAGTCGTGCATAAGCGCGGACCGTGGCCAGGTCGTCCGTCGACCACTCTTGGGTAGTGATGAGGCTCCGACCGAGCAGGGCGTCGGCAGCCGCTTGGTCGATGGAGGGCTGAATGGAAGGTTGGGTCATCGGCATCTCCATCCGCTGCCGGTGGCCCACACATCCATCCGGCGATGGGGGGCGCAACCGTGTGAAGCCATGCGCTGAATGTACTGATGAGCAGGTGGGAGTCGATAGGGCATTGGGACTCAACACTACGGACTCCGGGCGCAACGGGCCGATGAACGCCGGCGAGTAGCCCCGTGTCAAGTCTTGTGGCGGTGGTAGTAGCCGCGGGCTTTGGCTCTGCTACCGCAATCGGCCATGTCGCACCAGCGACGGCGGCCGTTGCGGGTTTGGTCGAGAAGGAGCCACCCGCAGGCTGGGCAGTGTTTCAGCCGGCTCCGATCGCTGAGGCGACGACGTCCGATTCGAGGGCGATCCCGGCGCGTTCTTCTGGGCATTCACCAACGGGGCTCTGTTCACCCTCTACATCCTCCTCGCCCACGCCATCGCCCGAGCCGACGCGAACACCAGCTCCATCGATCGGCTCGGCGCATCCATGCTCATCGCCGGCGTCGCCATCATGCCCCTGGGGATCCTCGACGCCGCCCCTGCTCTGGTAGACGCAGTCGCCGTGGCCGCCGGAATTGGGGTCGGTGTCAGCTCATCAGTCATTCCCTACGTGTTCGACCAGATGGCAATGGAGCGACTCGCCCGAGCCACCTCTTCTTCGCACTTCTCCCCGCCACCGCGGTCATCATCGCGCTGGCCCAGATCCCCCAACCCATTGAAATCCTCGCCGTCGGACTCGTTGTCACCGGCGTGCTCACCCACCGAGAACCCAGCAATCAAACGCGTGCCGGCCGCGCAGGCGGCAGATCCCAACCCGGAGCAGGAGCTCTCCGATGATCGGCACCGAGCAGCGCTCGGTTGAATCCGAGCGGCCCCCGCGCGACGGTCGCAGTTGCCAACCAAAGCAGTAGTTTTCGGACCGCGTAGCGACACCTCATCTCCGCCTCGAGCACTTGCGGTAGGCCGGGATTCCCGACCGGCTTGCTGGCGGCCCTGCACGGCCTCAAAGCTGCGCCCGCTGTCACATCTCGGCGAGCTTTGGGACCACTTCGGCGGCCCAGCGCTCCGTCATTGCGGCCGGCTCAGGCCCGAGGGGCATGACGAAGACACCATCAATCCCAGCTTCGGCAAATCCCTGCATCTCTTTGACGAAGCCGTTGAGGTCTTCGGTCATGAGGGCCGCTCCTGCATACAGAAACGTCTTCGTGATCCGGTCGTAGTCCGTACCCTCGTTCTCGCAATGTCGGCGCAGCACAGCCAGTTTGTGCACCGCATCATCTGGAGTGTTCACAAACAGATTGCAGGCGTTGGCGTATTTGGCGACGAATCGCAGGGTCTTCTTCTCGCCGCTACCGCCGATCATGATCGGTGGGTGCGGCTGGCTGATCGGAGGCGGTGAGTTGAGTGTCTCGGTGAGCTGATAATGCTTGCCGTGATAGCCGCTGGTGTCGCCTGACCACATTCGGAGGCAGATCTGGAGAGTCTCCTCGAGCTGCTCGAAGCGATCCCGGGTCTCCGGGTAGGGGACGCCGAGTCCGTCGTGCTCCCGCTGGTACCAGGCGGCACCGATGCCGAGCAGTGCCCGGCCGCCCGACAGCACATCGAGGGTGGTGACGATCTTGGCCAGGAGCCCCGGATAGCGATACGTGACGCCCGTCACCAACAGGCCGAGCCGGACGCGATCAGTGATCCCCGCCAGGTAACCCAACGTGGTGTAACCCTCGAGCATCGGCTCCGAGGCGTCGAAGTACTGATCCATCTGGAAGTAGTGATCCATCACCGTCAGCCACGAGAACCCACCGTCGTCGGCGATACGAGCAAGGTCGCTCAACGTGTCGGCAGTGGCGGAGGGGGTATCGGGCCAGCTGAAACTGGCGACATGGAGTCCGATCTGCATGGCTTGCCTCTCGAGCTGGACGCGGTTTCTGGCGGCAAGCGTAGACGGGATTCGGTCGCGGCCAGCAAGCGCCTCGCACCGGATCCGACGGTCAGGGAACCCGCGTTCAGCCGGTCGCCTCCTCGCAAGGCGACAAAGCGGAGGGCCGATGCATCGCCTGGATGGTCGAAATCCAGGGCGCTGTGACTCGCTCATGCCAACGTCGCGGCGAGCGCAGTCAGCTGCTCGGTAAGGCGAGTCGAAGCATTTCGCCCGTAGATCGTGGAGGCTGCTTCATACCGCTGTTCGAGATACTCCTCCGGGCTGGCCCAGTAGCCGGCGTAGTCGCCGGCGAAACCGATCACCGACACCGAACGGACACCGGACACAGCCCGGACGGCCTGCTCGATCCGCCAACCCGTCATCGTTGTCGGCTCCCCGGGCACCGTGGCGAAGGCGTGATCCCCGACCCGAACAACATGCAGCGGCACCCGGCGCGGCGCCAGCAGTCGAAACAGCCAGCCAAGCGGTAGCGGGACCGGTATATATGCGTGGATGATGCTGATCTTGGGGCCTTGACCATCCGTGTCGGGCCGCGCCCAGCGCCGTCGCGCCAAGTATCGGGGCGAGCGGACACCGTCTGCCACCTCTGCCCACAACTCGGTGGAGCCATCTACCCCGCCGCCGGCGGTGGCCATGCCGCTGAGTGGGCCGGGCAGCCCCGCCGACCTGGGATCCCACTGCTCGTGCGCCGCCCGCACAGAGAACCCCTGCACCTTGGCGTCGGCGATGACCGAGCGGACAGCCGGTCCGAGCCGCCGTCCGACCGCCTCGGCGAGGTCGCGACCCTGGATGGACGGTCGACCTGCATCCCGCTCGCGCAGTCGACCCTGGTCGTCTACAGGCAAGGGCGAGATATCACCGCTGGAGCCTCCGCCGAACCCCACAGATGTCCCGTCCTGTTCGGCTTCGGCGCGGGCGATACCCCACAGGTCCGAGCCGAATGTCGGCCAAGTTGCGCCAAGGGCGGTGCCGTGCACCGCATACCACGCGAGGGCCGCATCAATCGACCCGTCATCTGATCGAGCGACCAGTACGGTGACCCGCGGATCACGAAGGCGGTCGGCGAGCGAGCTGTCGTTCGAAGATGCCGGGCCGTGCTCCAGAAAGTCGCGGCGGATAGCCGACTCATAATGATCCCACGCCGGAACGGCTCGATTGCTGCCCGCACCGGTCACGATACCTCGCACAACCGTTGCGCCGCCCGGGCTCAGCGATGAGATCGCGGTGCGCACGGCCTGGCGCACCAGCGGCCCGAGCCGACGCGAACTGGACCACGGCGCAAGTGGCGAGGGTCCGGACAGCAGGGTGTACATCAGCGCGCCGTATCTCTGACCGGGTCCTTCGTGCGTATGCGTTCCCGACATCACGACCCGGGAATGATCTAGTCCGCTTTCGTCGACCGCCGCCTGCCAGAGACGCAGACCGCCGCAATGCAGGTCGGCAGTGACCAGCACAACTCGGTCTCCCGCACGATCTTCCAGGGCAAGCGCCGTGACATGAAGGCGCTGGTCAGCTTCGGGAGGGGGAGCGGCGTCCTTGCGGCCGAGGGGACCCCATCCCATAGTGGGGCCCGGCTTGCCCGGCGTGATGTCCACTCGTCCGACACCGACCCGACAGCCCTCCATCCCCCACCTCCTGTGTCCACGGGAGCGTACCCGGCCACTCACCTCGGAGAGATGTTGATTCCCCTGTCGAGAATCAGGCCTCGGTGAAGAGTGAGAGCCCGAGAACGCTTCTGGGCCGATGGAGCGTCAGGACTTCACGGCGACACCCAGCGGGGGCTCGACGATCCAGTTCATCGAGAGGTCGGGCCTACTGACCAGTTGCCGGGCATATTCCTTCGTGTCGGCCGCCCAGGTGGGGCCGCCGAACCGTTCCCAGTCGTTGCGGGGCTGTCCAGTGATCGCGTCTACCAGCAGGAACCAGTTCGGCATCGTCAGAACACCACCAGGGCGAAGCAGGCTGATCATGACCTCGACGTGGTCCGGTGCCGATGCGAACCATGCGTCGTCGTGTATTGCATCGAACGGCCCCGAGAGCTCGTCGAGCACTGCGGCCGCGTGCCCGGCCACAAACCGCACCTTGTCTTCGAAGCCGAGAACGTCCGCCCAGCGCCGGGCCCCGGAGACATGGCCTTCGTCGGAATCGACTCCAATCACGCGTCCGTTGGCGCCGGCAGCTGCAGCCAGCCACAGGGTTGAATACCCGAGACCGCATCCGAGATCGAGCACGTCGGTGGCGTTCCCGGCTCGGACGTATGACGCCGCAAGCTGCATGACCTCTGGGCCTGCGGTGTGCAAGTGGCAGCTATGGTTCCGTTGATGCGCCTCCGAATCCTTGCGGACGCGCTCGAAGGGGTCGCCACCCGCCAGCAGCATCAACTCAGTCGCAACGTCACTCATCTCGCCAGTTTCGCAGCCTGTCAATCGGCCCTGAAGGCCGTGCGGCATGCGCCGGCTTGCCGCCCTGAAGGCAGGTCCGTACGGGCCTGGTGGCATACGGCGGAATCATCACTCGACTGATCGCAACTACCCGTCACAGCGGGCGATCCCCGGGGGGAACACTCCCGAGATTTGTCGCCATCCAATCGACGGCGAACTGAACCAGGTCGGCACCGTCGATCAGCTCGCTCGAAGCATCGCCTACGCGACCCCGAGCCGGCCTTCCCGTCGCCAGGTACGCGCGCAGGATGGAGGCGAAATAGTCCTCCCCCGGATGGTCGACGATCCCGGTCGAATCGTCGAGGCTCTCCACGACCCGGAGCTGTGACCCGGCCACAGACTTCACCTTCCGATGACGGCGAATCCGCCGTTTCCCCTGGATCGGAGCGAGGTATTCGGCGTAGTGAAGCAGTGTGACCGTGTCGGGATCGGCACCCAGCCGGAGAATGCGGCCTCCCGCTTCGACTAGTCGCTCGAGGGGTGAACCTGGCCCAAAGTAATCGTCCCATGGCACGCCGGTGGTGAGCTGGGCGGCGAGACGGCCGGACGAGGCGAACCGGCCTTCGGGGTGATCGCTCACGAGCGTGCCCGGCCGGGTCCGGAACACTTCGGCGAGGACGCCGACCTCGGGATCGGCCGGTGTGAGTAGTGCATCGAACGGCTCGGCATCACGGAGGAGCTGTTCCCTTTCTGCTTCGGGGTGCTCGTTCGCCCACGCCCATTCATCGCGTGCACCCAGGACCATCATCAGCGTCCCGTCCGGCCCGACGGCTTCGGTCACGGCGTCGAGCACCCCCTCGGCGCCCAGTTCTACCGGACCGATGGCGCGCAGGGACGCGTGAACCATCAGCAGGTCGCCGGTTTGCACTCCCAGTCGCCGCAGGTCGGCGCTGATCGTCGCAGGCAAGCGGGGTGTGATGGGCATCCAGTCATTCTGACTGACAAAGCCGGATGCTGGGCTGTGGCTGACCCGACTTCAAACCCGGCCATATCTGGCCACACCCTGGTCGGCGGCGCCAACGGACCATGCCTCCGGCGTGCCGCCATCATGGAAAAGGGATCTCGATCCGTGAACGGGCGCGTGTGCCCTGACGTCTTGATCGGTGAAGCTATCGGATACGTAGAGGAGCTGACATGCGGCGGACGCTCATCGCAGTGTTGCTGCTGGTGGCGGCCATGGCGTCTCCTGCCTGGGCCGGCGGTGCGTGGATGAACGGCACGAAACCGTCGTATGAACCGGGAGATCATGTGCACGCCGTCGGATATGTCGGCGCCACGGTGGCGCCCGACGATGGCCCGTACATCGCACGACTCAACCTCATTCCGATCGGTCCCGCCACCCGGCAGCCCGACCCCATCTGGCTGGAGCTGGGACCGGTGCGTACCGAGAGAACCGTCCTGCGCGGTTACCTCTCGACCAGGGTGTCGCTCGAGTTCGACCTTCCGAAAGGCCTGGAACCCGGTCACTACGAAGTCATCGTGCAAGACCCCGACGGTCGATGGTTGGGCGACCTCATTGGGATCAGTCTGGCGGTGGGTATCCAACCGGCTTCTCCACTGTACGTCGAGTGGCCGCTCGATGAGCCGCGGATTGCCGAGCTACCCGACGACGCCGTGATCGCCGGTCCCGGATTCGAGGTGGTGGTGGCGGACCTCCGACAGGGCCGCCTCCCGGCTGGCGCCGCAGAATTCATGCTCAACCCGGATGAGCCGGTGAACCCGAGCAGCACAACTGTGGCCACCGCTGCGCCAACCCCGGTCCCGCAGACCCTGCCCGAGGCGGCGGACAATTCTTCGGCCAACACACCACGTTCGGTCCCGCAGACCCCGCCCGAGGCAGCCGACGATTCCCCAGCCACTGCCGCATCAACGCTGGTTGCCACGACTACGCCCGCCGGCACGGGCGCGCCCGCCCCGCCGCCGGCGAGCGAGCCGCCAGCGAATCCGCAGAATGTGCTCGGAACGGCGAGCCTGGTGGTCGTAATCGCAGCGGGACTGCTGCTTGGGGCCGTGTCCTGGGCTGTCTTGCACCGTCGCCGCCGGCCATTGCTCCCAACGGATCGCGCGGCGGAACTCGACGACCGACCGGAACCTGCGCCTCAATCCGATGCGGCCGGCGACGTCCGCGAGCTTGTGCCGTCGGGCGGCGGCTAGTCCCGAAAGAGGTCACCGCCCGATCCTCGGAGCCATCTGACTCCGAGCTCGCTTGCGGCGCTGTGCATGCAAATGACGCGCCGGCTCGACCATGGATCAGACCTTGCGTGCGATGTGCGCCGGCTACCTCGACCGTATGCCGGCCGACCCGAACGGGGCGGACACCACACCCGAGCCAGAGCCCGTGGCATCCGCGTGATGCCACGGGCTTCGACTACACCGGCCCATCATCAGGCATCGGATCAGGCGCCGGGCCCGACGTGCATGACTCGCATCATCTCGTGGTCTTCGTGGGACAGGATGTGGCAGTGCCACACGTAACGTCCCGGCTTGTCGAAGGTTGCCTTGATCCGGGTGATCTGGCCCGGCAGCGCCGTCACCATGTCCTTGGGGGCGTTTTCCACGTACCCGGCCGGTTGCGGCACGACCGGGCCATAGGTCAGGTTCACGAGCCGGAAGCCGGTGCCGAGCATGCCGTTGTGCTGCACCACCGGCTGGTTGACGAGGTAGCCGCCGTCGCCAGCCGGGCTGGCATACATGTCGTTAGGGATGACCCGGTCGTCCTCGGTCGTGTGCGAGTCCCAGACGATCTCTCGGCGACCCAGGATCTCGAAGTTCACCAGGTGCAGGTGCACCGGGTGAGCGTCGCCGGTCACGTTCCAGATCTCCCACTCCTCGGTAGCGTCCAAGGCCGGGTTCTCGGTGGTCGGGCTGTGCCAGGCGATCGACCCTTCCATCTGCCCCACCAGGCCGGCAGTGGCGTACGCCGGAGCGTTTGGCCAGTTGATCGGATTGCCCAGGTAATCGGTGGCCGGCTCGGCGGTGCCGAGCAGCGGCTGCAACCGGCCGAACTCGTCCATACCCTCGAACAGCGCCACCTTGCGCAGCCGAGTCGGCGTGCCTATGACCGGGCCGAAACCGATCCCCGCCGGTGTCAGATCGGGCACGGCCGTATCGAGCGGCACCGCCACATCGAAGGCCATGATCCGGTCGGTCTCGCCAAATAGCTGCGGACCAGGGATATCGCCGCCGAACGGCTCGTCGCCGCCGATATTCCTCACGATCACGCGGTTTCCCGCGGCGACATTCTTGAAGTCGAAGATGATGTCGTAGCGGGAGCCGGTCTCCGACAATAGCGTTTCGACCGTGGTGGGGCTGGAGGCCAGCCCCTGGTCACTCCCGACCACTGTGAAAGGAAGCGGGCCCGTTGCAGAGGACGAGTCCGTCGCTCCGGCCGGCACCTCGAAGAACTGGAGGGCCAGGAACCGGCTGTCACACCCGTTGAGGAGCCGCAGCCGGTAGTTACGAGGCTCGACTTCCATCTTCGGCCAGATCTTGCCGTTGACCAGCATGTGGTCACCGAAGAACTCCGCCAGGGCGGTCGGACCGCCGCCAGGGAAGATATCCGGCGGGAGCATGGCGCCTTCGCCGGTGATGAAGTCGTCGTAGAACGGATCGCCCGGGAAGGCCGGATAGAATAGTTCGCCGTCCGCTGTGAACATGCGGTCCTGGATCGCCAGCGCGGCCTCATACGGATAGGCCGGCAGGTCGAGCGGGTTGCCCGGGAGGCCGGTGTCGTCATCGTCGCGCAGGATGTAGAAACCGGCCAGACCGGCGTAGACATTCAACCGGGTGATGCCCAGCGCGTGGTCGTGATACCACAGGGTTCCGGCGGGCTGGTCGTTCTGGTAGACGTACTTCTTCTCCACCCACTGGGGCCCGCGCACCTTATAACCGGACGAGAAGAAGAACTCGGGGTTGCCGTCGTAGATGCTGTCCGAGTGGCCACCATGCAGATGGGCAACGGCCGGGGGACCATCAGCCTCGATGGAGAACTGCTCGTACCCGGAGAGCGAATACGCCCAGTGCAAGGAAGTATCGACAGGCAACAGGTGCCGGCGAGGAAGCTTGTTCTCCCATTTGACTTCGACTGGCTCTCCCGAGCGCTGCACAAACGTCATCCCCGGCCAGGTGCCGCCCGGGCCGTTCTTGCCGTAGCCCCACACCTCGGTGTCCAGCGCATTGCCGCTGACCGGATGCAGCAGCCCCGTGAACTGGGTCATCTCCTGCATGGCAATCTTGTATTTGTTGTTGGGCGATTGGAACACGAAGCTCGGATTGAGCGCGTTGGGCACCAGATTTGCGAACTTCGGCTGGACCGCCGGGTCGCTCAGGCCCGGCGTGGCCGGCGCCGCGAACGCACGCCCGATGCCCCCCAGCAGATCGAAGTACAACACCGCCCCTGTCGCAGCCGCTCCCTGCAAGAACTGACGGCGATTGACCATTGCCGGACCTCCCATCACATCGCTGCCTCGGGTGGGCGGGAAGCGACACTTCCCGGCGCGCGACAGCAAGCCGGTGGTGGTGTGAAACCCTCGCCCCTGTCCCTGAAGTCGTACTTCTGGCCACGATCGTGGTTGGAAAGGGCACCCACTAGGGTCGGACGTCACCCAGCCGCCCGGTGGCGGACCGTCCCCGGGTTTCCCCTCCGAAACAGTGATGCATGTAGCGGACCGGTACCTCTCGCTCCGGACCAACACCGTTGGGCCGTGCTGGCGGTGAGCCGGCTGCGGCAGGTATGGCTCAACCGAACCCACCTGGGGGACAACGGTGGCCGCACGAATGGGACGAGAACGAATCGCGACTTGGTCGAACTAAATACAGTCACGCTCCGTAGTCTTGGATAGATACGCCAAGGAGGGAAGGCGATGAGACGACTCACGGTGGTCGCGGTGGTGGCGGCGATGGCGATGCTGGCAACAGCGCCGGCGGCAGTTTCCACGGGAGCGGCGAACAACAGCTTCACGGCGCAGCTCAAGAGCGCCAACGAGGTACCGGCACCTATCACGCCGACGTCGGCGCACGGGACGGCTCACTTCGTCGTGTCGAAGGACGGGACCACGGTTTCCTACAAGGTAGTGGTCAATGGGGCCGTGGCACCGGTTGTGGCGGCGCATATCCACAAGGCGCCCGTCGGAGCGGCCGGGCCGGTCGTCGTGCCGCTGTTCCCGGCGCCGAACGTCAAGGTGAACAACAAGACCACGGTGTTCTCGGGTTCGTTCCCGATGGCCGCGTACCCTGCGTTCATCGCAGACGCCAACGCTGGGCTGCTCTACGTGAACGTGCACACGCCGGCCAACCCGCCCGGGGAAACCCGCGGTCAGATCAAGTAGCAAAGCTGGACAGAGAGGAGCCCCGGTCGTCGCCGGGGCTCCTCCGCGCTCAGTATCAGTCCGGCGCCCCGCTGCACTGTGCCGCGCCGCCACGCTGGTTGCGGATCTCAACCGCGCTCGGCGGGCCGGTCGACGGGGAGTTCTCACCCAAGCTCCGTCCCCCAGCCCGGATGTTCTGGAAGCCATCCGAAGGGCCGTCGTAGCCGCCCGCCCTCAGACCGCCGCGGGCTCGCTGTCGGCAAGCTGGTGCTCCAGGGCCTTTCGTCGAACACGCCCCAATATTCGACGACCTTCCCGTCTCGAGCCGGGCGATGCCCACCGCGCCGGCCTTCACCCTCCTGCCGGTGGGGGCGTGGGTGGCGGTGAACGTCTGTTGGCGCGCCACCCGGTCGCCGTAGGCAGTCGTCTATCGACCACACCGCATCTGGGAAGTTCGAGGGGAACTCGTTGAACCACGCCCGAAAGCCCTCGATCGTCGCCGGAATCCGGTGCCGAGGAGCCGATTGAACGAACAGTCTGAACTCACGCCTCCGGCATGGCGATCAAACCGGGTGGCCGCCAAACCGGTGACTGGATCATGAGTCAGCTCGATGCCCAGCAGCTGGCAGCGCACTCCGACCGCCCGGACCGCGGACAATATTTGGGCCGCCGTCTCGTACCAGCAACCGATCAATCAAAAAGGGCCTCAGCCGCTGACCTCGAGCGCCGATCCAGCGGGCAGAGTGACCGAATTAGGACTATTGTCTCTGAGTGGCGCGGAGCTGTTCTCGACACAGCTCCAGCCGGGGAAGGGTACCCATGGGTTTGGCGAACGACCGCATTGCGGTCGACGGTGCTTTCTTCCGGGCAAACGGTGAGCCGTTTCGCACGCGCGGTGTCACCTACGGCAGCTTCGCGACACGAGTCGACGGCTGGAAGTTTCCCGACCGGGCCCAAATCAAAGAGGACCTGCTGACCATCGCCGACGTCGGTCTCAATACGGTGCGGACCTATCTCGTCCCTCCGCCGGACATGATCGAAATAGCCGGTGAATTAGAACTCCGATTGCTGATCGGTCTCGACTACCACGACTGGCGCACAGAGCCGCATCACGGGCGGCGGGCGCGGCGTCGGATCCTCGATGCCGGTCGGAGAGCTGTCGACGAAGCCATGAACGTTGCGGCCGGCAACAGCACCGTTCTCGGGATAGCCGTGGCCAATGAGATCCCGGTCGACCTCGTCCGACTGCATGGAGCAGGCGCAGTCGAGCACACGCTCTCCGCTCTGATCGCCGAGATCCGCGACGCTGACCCGGAGATGCTGGCGACCTACGTCAACTATCCGACGACCGAGTATTTGGAACCGGCCGGACAGGATTTCGTTGCGTTCAACGTGTTCCTCGAACGGCCGGCCGCGCTGCGCCGGTACATGCAGCACCTGCAGGTCGTGGCCGGAGGCAGGCCGCTCCTCGTCACAGAGTTTGGACTAGCCAGCGAAATCCACGGCTACGTCGCGCAAGCCGAGTCGCTGGAACACCAAGTCATGATCCTCGATGAGACCGGCAGCGCCGGCGGAACGATCTTCGCTTGGACGGATGACTGGGCGGTCAACGACCAGGCGGTCGAAGGTTGGGGTTTCGGTATCACAGATGCCAATCGCAGGCCCAAACCAGCTTTGAACGTCGTGCAGGCGTGGGGAAGCGCCGAAGTTCCCGCCGGTCTCCGACAGGAGTGGCCGCCGGTCTCAGTCATCGTCTGCGCTCGGGACGAAGAGGAATACATCGGTGCGTGCCTCACCTCCCTCACCCGTACCACGTACCCGGAACTCGAAGTCATCGTGTGCGACGATGGCTCCCAAGACCGAACCCTCGAGATAGCCAAGCAGTTCCCTTTCCGGATCCTCGAGCTCCCGCCGATGGGCCTGTCCGCAGCACGCAACGCCGGCCTCGAGGCCGCCAGCGGTCAGATCGTCGCGTACCTCGACGCCGACGCTGCCTGCCATCCCGACTGGCCGTATCACCTGGTTCTGACGCTCGAGGATCCCGAGGTGGCGGCAACCGGTGGTCCCAATCTGCCATTCGAAAATGCCGGATTCGTGGAACGAGCGGTTGGTTTGTCGCCGGGCACCGCAGCAGAGGTTCTGATCACAGCGGATCGCGCGGAGCACGTTCCCGGCTGCAACATGGCCTTCGAGGCGAAGGCCCTGCGCGAGGTCGGAGGATTCAACCCGGCTTTCACATCCGCCGGTGACGATGTGGATGTCTGCTGGAAGCTCCTCGATCGGGGTCACCAGATTGGCTTCGCTCCGGCTGCCCAGGTGCGTCATCACCGTCGTGACACGATCGCGGGTTACCTGAAACAACAGCTCGGCTACGGACGAGCAGAGCGGATGCTTGCATCCGTCCACCCGCATCGGTTCAACGGGTTAGGTCAAGCTCGATGGTCCGGAGTGCTGTACCGGAGCAGCCGCCTGTTGCCATATCTGGTGCGGCCGGTCGTGTACACGGGATGGATGGGATCGGCGCCGTTCCAGCCCATCGCCCGTAGACGGTCGCAGGCCATATCGGCATGGATGACCGCACTCATGCCGCTGGTCGTGCCGGCCATGGTGCTGGGTTTGGCCATGGCTGCGATGTCGGCGCTGTGGCTGATTCTGCCGCTGGCGCTGATCGGGCTGGTGGGTGCATTCGGGTTGGCCATCGCCCTGTCCACCGAACTCCCGGAGAGTGAGCCGCACCGGGTCCGGCTGCGCGCACTGGTTGGCCTTCTCCACGTGATGCAGCCGCTGGCGCGAGCGTGGGGACGGCTGTGGGGCCCAACACTCGAGGCCACGACTACCCCAGCGGTGCCGGCATGGGTTGGCGACCGGCTGAGATGGATCGACGACTTCCGCGTAGCGCTCGAGCGTTCCGGTTGCTCGGTTCGACCAGGGCCGCCGGGCGCCTCGTGGGATCTGGCGGTTCGTCGCGGCCCGGTCGTGTCTGCGCGACTCACTACGGCCGTCGTATGGCAGTGGGAGCCGCGCCTGCGGGTCTCGTACTGGCTGCGCTGGTTCGCCCTAGCTTCATTGGTCACCGGAACAAGTGTGGGAGCGATCGGCCACGATTGGGGATGGGCGATGGCCGGCATGACGGGAATTTGGATCGTCGCGGCCAGGGTCGCGCTGGGGCGGCGCATCAAGCGAGCGTTTGCTTTCACAACTGCAGGACTGCGGATGTGATCACGAAACGCACTTTCCTCCCGTCCACGCAGCCGGTGAGGTCCGGCGCCGAGCCCACCGAAGACCACCATGACGATCCCGAGACCGCACGGCAATCGCGCAGGGAACCGCAGACCAAAAGGCCAACGGCGCAAGGTCAGCACCGCCCGACCGCTCGACCTCCAGCACGCAGCGATCTCGGATTACTTCGCCGCGCGCTCGGAGAAGCTCGCACCTACCGGCGGCGCATCATTGCGCTGTTTGCACTCAGTCTGCTGGCAGCTCCACTCGCCCTGCTGGGGCCTGTTCCACTGAAGATGGCCGTCGACAACGTGCTCGGATTGCAACCGCTGTCCGGCCTCTCGGACGCCCTCATACCAGAGTGGTTTCAGGCTTCGACCTCAAGGCTCCTATGGCTGGCCGCAGTGCTCCAGGTGTTGATTGTGCTGCTCATCCAGCTGCAGTCAGCGACCTCGACCGTCTGGACGACATCGATCGTGGAGCGCCTATCACTCGAATTCAGGGCCCGATTACTTCAGCACGCGCAGCGCATGTCGTTCGCGTTTCACGATGAACGCGGGACCGCCGATTCGATCTACCGGATCCAGTACGACGCACCGGCAATCTCGAACCTTGCGGTGATGACGATGATCCCATTCATCACATCCGCATTCACGCTGGTCGCCATGGTCTACGTGGTGGTCACAATCGATTGGCAACTCGCGGTTGTGGCGCTCGCCATCTCACCCGCGCTGTACCTGCTGGCGCGCGGCTATCAGCAGCGAATGCGCCCGCGCTACAGGGAGGTCAAACGCCTGGAGAGCTCGGCGCTTGCGGTGGTCCAGGAAGTTCTCACGTCGTTCCGGGTGGTCAAGTCGTTCGGGACCGAGGATCGGGAGAATCGTCGATACGAGACGAGATCCTGGGAGAGCGCCCAGGCCCGCATCCAACTCGCTGTCGCCGAGGGCGCATTTGGAGTGCTCATCAGCGTCATCGCCGCCATCGGCACGGCGCTCGTGCTCTACGTCGGGGTCCGCAATGTGCAGGCGGGCGTACTCACCCTCGGGGCGTTGCTGCTGGTTCTCGCCTACGTCGGCCAGCTCTACACCCCCCTCAAGACCATCAGCCGCAAGGTTGCCAGCTTGCAGAACCAGCTGACGAGCGCCGGCCGCGTCTTCGATCTGATTGACGAGCTGCCCGAGGTGTTGGAGCGGCCCAACGCCCAGCCGCTCGATCGGGCTCACGGGAATATTCAACTCGTCAACGTCTCGTTTTCATACCAGCCGGAACAGCCGGTGCTGTCAGGCCTGTCGTTCGAAGTGGAGCCGGGCACGAAACTCGGCATTGCCGGGCAGACCGGGACCGGCAAGACCACGCTGGTAGGGCTGCTGACCCGTTTCTACGACGTGGACTCCGGGAGCATCCAACTGGACGGGACCGACATCCGCGATTACAGGCTCAAGGACTTGCGCGCGCAGTTCGCGATCATGCCCCAGGAGCCTCTGCTTTTCTCGACGTCGATCCGGGAGAACATCGCCTACGCCAGACCCGGCGCCTCCATGGCCGAGATTGTGGATGCGGCGCAGGCGGCCGGGGCCGCCGGATTCATTGCGGCCCTGCCCGAGGGCTACGACACGCTGGTTGGGGAGCGCGGCATGCATCTCTCCGGCGGCGAGCGGCAGCGAATCTCCCTGGCCCGGGCCTTTCTGAAAGACGCACCGATTCTCATCCTGGACGAGCCGACGAGCTCCGTAGATCTCGACACGGAGGCCGAGATCATGGACGCTCTGGCAGCGTTGATGGATCAGCGCACCACGTTCATGATCGCTCATCGTCTCTCGACCCTCCAGAGCTGCGACGTGATCCTGCGCCTGCGTGCTCTGGCCGAGAATGGTCCAGGCGCCGAGCGGAGCGACTGAGCCATGTCCAGCGGGATTGCCGGTGTTGTCGACCGACGTGAGCCGTCCGATCATCCGGCCGCCCGAGCGTGGACCGCCCTTGCGCCGCACCGCCCCCGCCCCGTTCAGGTTGTTGTACTCAAGGCTCCTCGCGAGCAGGGCAAGTCAGCCGTCTACAACCTCGGTTCAGTCGGACCCGGCGGAATGGAAGTGATCGCCAAGGAGGCAGATGCTGAGGCGGCCGCCGTCGAGCGGACCATCTACTGCGACGTCCTCCCGGAGCTGGCGGTCGGCGGGCCACGTTTCCTCGGGTCTTTGCCGTGCGAAGGCGGCGCCAAAGCGTGGCTCTTCCTGGAAGCGCTGCCCGGACCCGGCTTTGACAAACGTAACCCCAGACACGTCGAACTGGCCACGAAGTGGCTCGCCACCCTACAAACCGAGACTGAGGGCAGCTCGGTAGCAGCGCACCTGCCGACGCGCCATCCGGGCTTCTATGAGTCCCGTCTGGATCAGGCATTGCGTGGCATTGCACGGCGCATGACGAACCCGGCACTCACGAAGGACCACAGACTGATCCTTGAGCGATTGACAACTCAGCTGGACGACTTGCGGAGCGGGTGGCTGCCGATCGCCGAGGCATACTCGGCCATACCCGTCGTGCTCGTGCACGGGGATTTCAAAGGCAACAACATGGGCCTGGCGGTCCGCGACGGCAAATTGGAGGTGCTTGTGTTCGACTGGGGAGAGGCGCATTGGGGCCCGGCAGCCATCGATCTGTGGGGCATGGACACCGCTACGTACCACCGCGCCGTCCGCACCACCAGTCTGGCGTCTCCCATCGCGACGATCGAGCGCTGGAAGTCCCTCAGCCTGACCCTCAGGCTCATCTCTGCAATCGAATGGGAGCTTCCGAAGCTCGATTATCCCTGGGTCGAACGCCCGATGCGGAACATGGCGCTGTACGATGTCCGGCTGGCCAAGGCGCTCACCTGTATCGAGTCGAAGCTCATGGGCGACCGCAATGGCTGAAACGGACAAGCGGGACCGCGGGTCGTCTGCGTCACACGTTGCGTCGCCGTCCGACCTTCAGCTCGAGTTCGAGCTGACAATGTTGCTGGGTTCAGAACTGACGATGCGATCGAGGGCGGCAAGCATCTACCGGTCGACTTATCCGTGCGAACGGGTATCGGTCGACACAAGCTCAGGTCCCCGGGAACTGTGGTGCAAGTACGGGTCGGGGTATTCAGATCAGGTGAGCGGCCATCGCCGGGGCGTTGAGTACGAAGCGGTCATCTACCGGATCGTGCTGCCCCACCCCGATCTGGCGACGCCCAGGTGCTATGGAGCGTTCGAGGTGTCAAAAGGAGCATCCTGTCTCGTGCTCGACTTCGTCGAGGGATACCGCTCACACCATTCGCCCTATCCCCGCGGGCTCCTCGATATATGTCGCGACCTGGGGAGCTTTCACGCCGCCGGGATGCGTGGACCGAGGGTCCCACAGCTCAACGCATTCGATGCGACGTACTTCAAACGCTGGGCTACTCAGGTGGACATGTTGCTTCGGTCCGGCCCGCCACGGCCCGCCGTGAGACGATTCGAGGATTCGATGGAAACGGTGTTCGATCTCATGCGCCGATCCCCCCAGACCGTCATCCATGGTGAGCTGTATCCCCAAAACGTCATCCTCACCGAGACCGGGCCCGTCGTGCTCGACTGGGAGAGCGCCGGCTGGGGCCCCGGCGTGCTCGACCTCGCCGTGCTCACGCAGGGCAGCTGGGATCGGGACCTGGTTGCCGACTGTGAGGACGCCTATCGGGGAAACGCGGGGTTACCGAATGGCGGCACATTTCGTCAAGGTCTGGCCGCGGCTCGTGTCTTCGCCGCCGTCCAACTGCTCGTCCACTTGATGGACAAGGAGACCAATGGAAGTGCCGAAGCACAGGCGATCGAGGAGATAGCACACAACCTGCCCATCGCACTCAGCTGAGCCGAACCAGGGCTACGGGACGGTCGAGACGATGCGCCGGGCCCGCTGGGCCCAGGCCACCCAGGTACCGGCGATGAGGCCGTAGACCACGAACCCGACCACCATCGGGGTGATGGTGGTCGATAGGTTGCGGTCGATCAGGGTTCCGAGGACGGCCCCGCCGGCCATCGAGATCGTGCCAATCACCGCGGACGCGGTGCCGGCGATGTGGCCCAGCGGTTCGAGTGCGAGTGTGTTGAGGTTGGGAATCATCGCCGCGTGCATGACCAGCACGGCCGTCATCCACGTTATGGCGATCCAGAACGGCGGCTTGCCACCGACCAGCAGCGTGAACACCAGCAGCGCCGCCGCGAGGGCCGTGTACGCGCGCACGGCGCCCCGCACGATCGTCACAGCTCCGATCCGGCCCACGAACCTGGCGTTGAACAGCAGGGCGGAACCCATGACCGCGGAAGCGCCGCCGAATATGAACGGAAACAGACCCGGGCGGCCGTAGATCTCCCCCACGATCAACTCGGAGCTCGCCAGATAGGAGGCGAACCCTCCGAATAGAAACGCCATCGCCAGGGTGTATCCGAGCGCCTGACGGGTGGCCAGGACTTCTCGACCTGCCTCGAGAACCGGGCGCAGCCGGAGAGGTCGACGATTGGCGTCGTCGAGCGTTTCCGAGAGCCGCAGCGACCACAGGCCGACCGCGACGGCGTACAGAACACAGAACCAGAATACGAGTTGCCACGGACCGAAGGCCGCGATGGCCGCTCCCAGGCTCGGGGCGAGGATCGGTACGGTGACGAACACGGCCATGATGAATGACATGGCCCGCGCCATCGAATCACCTTCGTAGACGTCGCGGACGATGGCGAGGCCGACGACCCGGGGCCCGGCTGCGCCGATCCCCCACACGAACCGCCCGACGAGCATGAGCGTCAAGGTAGGTGCCAGGGTCGAGCCGATGGCGGCGGCCATGTAGACGGCCAGGCCGACGTAGAGAACTGGTCGCCGCCCGAAACGGTCGGCAAATGGTCCGTACAGCACCTGGCCCGACGCCATTCCCAGGAAGTAGACCGTCACGATTTGGGCGATGTCAGTCGCCCCCTCCGCCAGGCCAAAGTGGGCCCGGATCTCGTCGAAGACCGGCAACATCAGGTCGATCCCCAGGGCGCCCATGGCCATGACGAATGCCATCAGCGCAATGAACTGGTTGTTGCCGAGGCCGTCGGCCGATCTCCGGGAATCCATAACCGGGCCAGCGTAGGCCCCGGGCCAACCGTCTGCGGCGGGCCAGTCCCGGAAGGAATGTGAGCCGGACCCACAGGCGCGCCGGTGCCGGAGCGGCGCTCTCACTAGTCTCGGCACCGCTCTCGCACCCACACGAAAGGAACGTGTCTTCTTGACCACGCCGCTGCTCGCCACCCCGACCGCTCAAAGCCTGCTCGCGAGCATGACGTTCCGCTGCATCGGCCCGCCCCGGGGTGGTCGATCAGTGGCGGTAGCAGGCGACCCCCGAAGTCGGGCTGTTTTCTACTTCGGAGCGGTGGCGGGCGGCATCTGGAAGACCGAGGATGCGGGCACTACCTGGCGCAACGTGAGCGACGGATTCCTGGCGACCTCGTCTGTCGGCTCGTTGGCGGTTTCCGAATCTGATCCCAGTGTCATCTACGCCGGGATGGGCGAAAGCACCATCCGCCTCGACGTGTCGCATGGAGATGGCGTGTACCGGTCGGGCGATGGAGGTCAGACATGGACCCATCGCGGCCTCAGCGACACGCGGCACATCGGCGAGATCCGGATCCACCCCAAGAATCCTGACCACGTCTATGTGGCCGCGTTGGGCCACGCGTTCGGTCCCAACCAGGAGCGCGGCGTGTTCCGCAGCATCGACGGAGGCGAGAGCTGGGACAAGGTGCTCTACGTCAGCGATCGAGCAGGTGCGGTGGACCTCACATTTGACCCCCGCAGTCCCGAGGTGCTCTACGCCACCACGTGGCAGACCTATCGCAATTTCTGGGAGCTCAGCAGTGGCGGTCCCGACAGCGGCATCTGGAAATCGACCGATGGCGGGGACACCTGGACCGACATCACCCGCCACCCGGGCTTGCCGCAATCGGGGATCATCGGCAAGGTCGGGGTTGCGGCCTCACCGATCAAAGCAGGGCGGGTGTGGGCGCTCATCGAGTCGTCCGACGCCGGGGGCCTCTACCGGTCCGATGACTTCGGCGAGACGTGGCAGTTGCTGACCAAAGACCAGAAGCTGCGCTACCGGCCCTGGTATTACATGCACGTCTTTGCCGACACACAGGACCCTGACACGGTCTACGTCAACAACCTCAACATGTGGAAGTCGACCGACGCCGGTAAGACGTTCACGCAGATCGGCACGCCGCACGGCGACAATCACGACCTGTGGATTGACCCCCGCGACAACCAGCGCATGATCCAGAGCAACGATGGCGGGGCCAACATCTCATTCAACGGCGGGGAGTCGTGGAGCACGGTCTACAACCAGCTGACGGCCCAGTTCTACACAGTGACCACAGACAACCGCACACCCTTCTACTACGTGTACGGCACCCAGCAGGACAACTCCAGCATCGCCGTACCGAGCAACACCCACGATGGGGCCATCGTCTGGGCGGATTGTTATGCGGCCGGCACTGGAGAGAGCGGATTCATGGCGGTGCACCCCGACGACCCGAACATTGTGTTCGTCGGCGCGGTAGGCAGTTCACCCGGCGGTGGCGGCTCGCTCCAGCGATACGACCACCGCAGCGGCCAGATCCAACTGGTCAACGTGTGCCCTGAGCTGCACGGTGGGATCGGGCCCAAGGACCTCACCTACCGATTTGCCTGGACGTTCCCCATCCTCTTCTCGCCCCACGACCCGAACATCTTGTACACGGGCGGCAACGTCGTATTCCGCAGCACCGACGAGGGCCACAGCTGGGAGCCGATCAGTCCCGACCTGTCCCGCAGTGACGAGACGAAGCTGGCGGCGTCGGGTGGACCCATCACCAAGGACACGAGCGGCGCCGAGCACTACTGCACGATCTCCACACTGCGCGAGTCGAGCCACGAGCCGGGTGTCTTCTGGGTGGGAACGGACGACGGCCTCGTCCACTTCTCGGGCGACGGAGGTGCCAGCTGGCACAACGTGACGCCTCCCGAGCTTCCCGAGTGGAGTTTCATCCGTACGGTGGAGCCATCACCCCACGACCCGGCCACCGTGTACGTAGCGGCGACTCGTTACAAGCTCGATGACACAACGCCCTACCTGTTCAAGAGCAGCGATTACGGACAGAGCTGGGTATCTATCACCGGCGACGACGACGGGGCGCTCCCTGACGACGACTTCGTGCGGGTGATTCGGGCCGATCCGGCGCGGCCCGGTCTGCTGTATCTCGGTACCGAGACCGGCCTGTATGTCTCGGCCGACGACGGCGCAAGCTGGCACCGGTGGCGGTCCAACCTGCCGGTAACGCCGGTATACGACCTCGCCGTCAAGGACAACGATCTCGTCGTCGGCACTCACGGACGTTCGTTCTGGGTGCTGGACGATCTGACTCCGCTCCATCAACTGACGGATACAGACATAGACGGCGCCCGACTGTTCCAGCCCCGCCGGACATGGCGGGTTCTGCCCGATCTGTTCGCCGGGTGGATCGGCAACGAGGGCAAGGACTATTGGGTGTCGCTCGGCAAGACCGCGACCTTCGTCGCATCCAAAAACGAGACCGGTCACATCGTGCGCACGATTCTCGACGCCGGTCAGGGTGCGCCGATCGGCGTGACCGTCACCTATGTCTTGAGCCATGAGATCGCGGATGAGGGCGGTGCGGCCGACGTCTCGCTGGCATTCCTCGATGCGGATGGAGACCTGGTCCGGGAGTTTCATCCCAGGCCGGCGGACTACGACGACCGCTCCGACGACGAGAAGGGCCTCGAGCCGGGACCATGGATCCCGGTGAATGCGGGAGTCAATCGCTTCCTGTGGGATCTGCGCTACGAGGGCGCCGCCCGGGTACTCGGCAACAAACTGGCAGCGGAGGCCAATCAGGGACCGCTCGTGGTGCCGGGCACCTACCAGGTGCAGCTCAAGGTGGTGCACGACGGTGTCGAACGAACCCACCTCCAGGAATTCGACGTGGTCAACGACTCCCGCTCGACCGCTTCGCCTGCGGAGCTCCAACAGCAACTCGACGTGCTTCTCGAGATCCGGGACAAGATCTCCGAGGTGCACAACGCCGTGACGAGGTTGCGGTCAGTCAAGGAACAGATTGCGACATGGGCCAGAAGGCTGGCTCCGGATTCTGCCGCCGCCGCCGCAGCCGAGGCCCTCGCGGCCAAGCTGGATGAGATCGAGGACGAGCTGATGGTGCCCGGGATACACACAGACACCTTTGGCCTCAACGAACGGTCGCGACTCAATGAGAAGCTGGCCTCCGTCATCAGTGTCGTGGCCAGCGCCGACGCCAAGCCCACCACTCAGTCAATCCAGGTCGCCGAGGCCTACTCTGAACAGATCGATGACCAGCTGCGTCTCCTACACGCGACCCTCGATACGGATCTCGTTGAATTCAACAAGCTCGTCAAAGGGCTGGACCTCCCGCCGGTCGAGTAGCGGCATGTCCGGGGGTGGGCCCAAACCGGGGGTGCGGGTGCCGGGCGGATCGACCATCAGACGGCGGCCTCGAGCCAGTTAAGTCATGGATCCTCTGCTCGTGTTCGTGACGTTGGTGGCGGTGACACTGGCCTTTGGGGTGTCGGCCTCCGCCGGGCTCGGCGGCTCGTTGATCCTGGTCCCAGCGCTGGCGCTGGTGATGGGCACCAAAGAGGGTGTGGCAATGGCCGCGTTGCTGCTCGCCGGCAACAACGTCGTGAAGGTGTTCGCCTATCGCAAGACCCTGCCGTTCCGCAAGGCGGTCGTGGTGGTTGCTTTGCTCGCCGCCGGAGCCGCGCTGGGGGCCCGCATGCTGGTCTCATCTCCGGAGGCCGTCGTCACTGTGGCGGTGATCACAAGCTTCGCTCTTGCCCTCATCGCCGAACGACTGAACCTCTCGCGGGTGCGACTGGCCGGCGGCCCCATCCTGGCGTTCGGCTCGGGAGCGACATCCGGGTTCTCGGGGACCTCAGGACCACTGAAAGGCATGGCGATCCGCCAACTCAACCTGGACCGGAGCCACTTCGTGGGCGCCGCCTCGCTCGCGTCGCTGGTGGGCGACGCCACCAAAGCCGCCGTGTTCGCCGAGGCGGACCTCATCGGAAGCTCAGCGATCATGTTGGCGGCCACGGCAGCTCCATTGATGATCTTCGCAACGCTCCGGGGACGGAGTCTCAACCACGCGATCGGCGAGAGCGGCTACACGGCGTTGTTCTGGACGGTGATGGCCGGATACACAATTCGTTTGCTCGCCAGCCTCGCGGCCTGAGACGAAGTCCTCGGCCGGCGGGCGCCCACCGGCAGTAAGGTTCGCTCGCGCAGTACGGAATGGAGGCCGGGCGATGTGTTTTGACGCTGATTCGCAACCACCGATTCCAGACGGCGGTGGCCGCGTCATGGTTTCTGATCTGACCTTGCGCGCGGGGGATGGCAACGAGTTCGCCGTTTTCGAAGCTGCGGGCGACCAACCGAAATCTGCGGCGGTGGTCGTGTTGCCGGACGTGCGCGGTTTGTTCCAGTTCTACAAGGACCTGGCCGTGCGATTCGCCCACGCCGGCCACGACGCTATCGCCATCGACTACTTCGGCCGCACCGCAGGTATTGGAGTCCGACCGAACGATTGGGACTTCTGGCCACATGTGCAAGCGACAACGCTCGATGGGATCCGGGCGGACGTTGCAGCTGCTGTCGAGCGGCTGCGGGCCAATGAACCCGACCGTCCCCTCTTCACCGTGGGTTTCTGCTTCGGCGGATCGAACTCGTGGCACCAAGCGGCGAACGGCTTCAACCTGGCTGGTGCGATTGGCTTCTATGGTCGACCTCGACGAGACGACGATGACATATCGGTGATCGACCGGGTCGGCGAAATGACATGCCCGATCATGGCTCTGATGGGCGGTGACGACCCCGGAATCCCCCAGGAAGCAGTAGACGAGTTCGCGGCCGCGCTCGACGCCGCCGGGATCGCCAACGAGGTCATCACCTATCCGGGCGCGCCGCACTCGTTCTTCGATCGCAAATACGACGAGTTCCAAGCCGAGTCCACGGACGCGTGGGAGCGGGCCCTGACGTTCATCGACAAGCACTCCTGAGCGCGGCCGAACCCGCACTCACCGATCCCCGGCGCGTCCTGGTGGCCTGTGCTCGGCCGGGAGTTGCTCGGCGCGGGTTTGCATCGCCGGCAGCACGGATCTTCAACCGAGATCGCCCTCGACGCCGTATACGTGGAGATGAACCAGCGTGCCTACCTCTTGTTGGGTGCCGCCGGCGGGGTCGGGGCGGCAACCGCCCGCGTGCTCGCCGATCGTGGCGCGCGATTGGTGCTGGCCGGACGCACAGCCGAGTCCCTCGAAAGACTGGCCGGAGAGACCGGCGGCATCGCGATGCAGCTGGATGCCACCGATACGGGCCAAGTGGCCCAGGCCGTACAGATGACCGTCTCCGATTTCGGGCGCATCGACGGCGTCGCCAACTGCGTGGGGTCACTGTTACTCAAGCCGGCCCACATCACGACCGACGAGGAGTGGGACGAGACAATCGCCGTCAACCTGCGGTCGGCGTTTGCGGCGGTGCGCGCCGCAACCAAGGCGATGCGGTCGACCGGGGGATCGATCGTTCTCGTATCGTCCGCGGCCGCCCGGGTTGGCTTGGCAAATCACGAGGCCATCGCGGCGGCCAAGGCCGGGATCGAAGGTCTGACGCGGGCCGCCGCCGCCAGTTACGCCTCTGACCAAATACGGGTCAATGCGGTCGCACCTGGTCTCGTGCGGACTCCGCTCACCCAGCGGCTCACTGCCAGCGAGAGTGCGGAAGATGCGTCCATCGCCATGCATGCCCTTGGGAGACTGGGAGATCCAAAAGAGATAGCAGCCGCGATCGCATTTCTTCTCGACCCCGCCAATGACTGGATCACCGGCCAGGTGCTCGCCGTCGATGGCGGACTCGCCTCCGTCAGGCCGCGCCGCTGAGATGAGTCTGGTGCTCGTTCTCCACGTCGCCGCCACCTGGGCCATGGTCGGCCTGATTTGGTTTGTGCAGATCGTGCATTACCCATTGTTCAGCGCCGTCGGAAAGGCTGATTTCGTCGGATACGAAGCCCTCCACACACGGCGCACCTCCTGGGTGGTAGGCGTATTCATGCCCGTCGAGGCGATCACCGCCATTTGGTAGGTCGCCGATCGACCGGAATCCGTCGGCGCTCCGCTCGCGATCGGTGGGCTGCTTCTCGTCGTCGCCCTGTGGGTGTCGACCGCCGCATGGCAGGCACCCATTCATCGCCGCCTGTCACACGCCTATGACGTGGAACTGCAGCGTCTCCTGGTCCAGTCCAACTGGGTGCGCACGGCGCTCTGGTCAGCGCGGGGTGGCGTAGCGCTGACCATGGTCAGACAGGCGATGAGCTGAACGATCCCCGATCGCGCGTCCGTCCCATCGACCCCGCGCCCCTCAGGGCGCTTCTTCTGCCAGTCGCCGCACCCGACCCAAGCCAACCCGCAGCACGAGCATGTAGGGAGCCACCAGCCAGGGCGCCGAGAAGGTCGCGCGGCTTCTGGTCGGTCCGAGTGGGATCACGGCATGGCCGGTTGCGGGAATCTTGGCAACCTTCCAGTCCCACGCCCGGCCGGGCTCCACGGCGGTGATCTCAAATGGCAACCAGAAGCCAGCCGCCGTCTTCACCCGTCCGACAGCCCCCGGTGCGACGCGTTCGGTAGCAGTCTCAACCGCTCGAATCGATGGGCCCCATTGCGGCCAGCGAGCGAACTCGGCGAGGAGCGTCCAGACCCTTTCCGCCGGAGCGTCAATCACGACCGAAACCGTGAAGTGCTTCACATTGCGTCCCTCAGATTGCCGACGAAGATCGTCGTGCGCCACTCCCGAGTCTTGGCTGGTTTCGATCGGGCCACAACAGTCACGAACCGGTCGGCGCCGGGGGACGGTATCAGCGAAAACCGGCCAATTCGAGGAGTAGGTTTGGGGGGCGCTTGGCCCAGCGCTTGTGCGGGGTGGAACTACCTCGCTGAGGGGAGCGGCCATAACGGCCGGAAACGCCTACCGGAAGGGGGAGGATATGACACGGTCGAGGCGAACCGTTGTCTCTCTCTCATCATCATGCCGCTTGTGATCTCGGCTCTGACACTCGCGATGGCATCAGCCCAAGAGGAGCCTGACCCCTGTTTCGACCCGGAAGGATTCGTCGAGTGGCTGGAAACGGTGGAGGGCATCGTGGCCAACCCGATCTTCGGCACCGACGGCGACGACTATCTGGTCGGGACCGACGGCGTCGACGCCATCGCCGGGTTCGACGGGAACGACACCATCAAGGGCCTCGGCGGCGATGACTGGATCGCCGGCTGTCAAGGCGACGATTACATCGAGGGCGGGGCCGGCAACGACATATCACCGGCGATGACATCAGCTTCTTCGGCAACGTCGATGCACCGGGAGGAAATGACAACATCCGGGGCGGTGACGGCGACGACCAGATGTTGGGCGGTCCCGGCTATGACAAGATCCGCGGCGACGCCGGCGACGATTTCATCGCGCTGGGAGTGGGCAACGACACCGGTCTGGGCGGCAGTGGCAACGACGCCATCATCGGTGGCATCGGGTACGACCACCTTCGCGGTGGTCCCGGCGACGACTTCGTCGCAGGTGGTCCCGATTCCGACGTGCTCATCGGCGGCGGCGGCGATGACTTCCTGGCCGGAGACATTCCGCCTCCACCGCCGGGCGCGCCGGCTCCACCGCCGGTGCCGGCCGACGGTGTGGATCGGTGCGCCGGTGGCGCAGGCTCCGATACGGCCACTGCCTGTGAGAAGACCAAGGAGATCGAAAACCTCGTCTGAGGCGCAGCGAGCGGGCCGGCGGTCTACCGCCGGCCCGAACTCGCCGAAGTAGCGCCGGGTTTCTGGTGATGAATCCTGCGGCGATGCCGACATTGTCTCCATCGGAGAAACCCGGCTCGCGGGGAGTGCCTGCGAGGGCGAAAAAGGGGCGCCGGGACCCGAACAAACCGGCTGCTCCGGAACAGATTCCATTCTGCTTTGTGATGGCGCCATGCCACACTGTGTGGTGCTGCCACGCCAGGGCATCGGGGAGGGTGCAGTTGGATCTCTTGTTGATCGTTGTGGTGATTCTGTTCGCCGTCGTCCAGTCGGTATTCGGGGTCGGGCTGCTGGTTTTTGGCACGCCCACCCTGCTCTTGTTGGGCTTCTCCTTTGAGGAAACGCTGGCGTACTTGTTGCCTTCCTCGATCGTGATCAGCGCCCTGCAGTTACGGAGTTACGGAGGGCTGCAGCTGGATTCGATGCGTCGCCAGTTTCTGGTCTACACGGCACCGCTCGTCCTCGCCGGCACCGTGCTGATCCTCACGGTCGGCGCCGGGGTCGACATTCGCCTGATCGTCGGTGCCATGCTGATCCTCAGCGGCGTCATTCGTATGTTGGGCCCCGCCAAGGAGATGGTGAGCCGCTGGGCGAGGCGCCATCTGCGCGGGTTTCTGGCGTTGCTGGGGGTCATCCATGGGCTGTCGAACCTCGGAGGTGGGGTCCTGACAGTGATCGTGGGAGCCGTGTACGAGGCCAAAGACGACATTCGACGCCAGATCGCTTTCGCCTACGGCTTGATGGCGTCCGTTCAGCTCGCAACATTGGTGTTCGCGGCTGAGAACCTGGTCGTGGCCGTCCTCCCGCTCCTGCTGCTGCCGATGCTGGCCGGCGCTACTTACATTTCGATTGGCAACAGAGCATTTCGGGCGACCAGCCAGGCGGGCTACCAGGTCTCGCTGACAGCCCTGATCATCGTGTTCGGCCTGGTACTCGTCGTGAACTTCCCGTGACCGAGAAGCGGATGTGCCTTCGCGGGGAGCCGGCAATCAATCGGGTGTCACGAGCCTGATCCCCCGAGCGGTGGACCGGACAGCACCCCAGCCCGCTCTTCGAAGCCCTCTCGGTAATCTTCCCGCCGGCAGCGCATCGATGGGTCATGGGAGATGAATCGCCGAGAGCGGATGGAGCTCATACTGAGCCGTGACGGTGAGCAGTGTGTCTGGTGCGGGCGGGACCTGGGCGTCGGACTCGTCGTGGCCACCACCGAACACCTCGTTCCTCGCCTCAAGGGAGGCCCCAGCTGGCTGGAGAATGAGGTCGCCGCATGCCGCAGGTGCAATCGCGAGCGGGGTCATCGCAGTCTGGGGGACTGGCTCGGAGAGTGCGAGCGCCGCGGCTGGCCGTCGAACCGAAACCTCATCGTTGATTGCCCCGAATCGTTGCAGGCGGCGATCGCAGTTCGCGGTGGTCAGCGTCGCGCACGCAGCTACATCGAGTCGCAGTTGCGCCGGCTGAGGCGGTGAGCCGAACCGAACGGCGGCACCCCTCCTCCCGGGCGCGCTCACGCGCCGGTGCCGGGCCGTCTCACATATACGGCGGCACCACAACCACCGGCCACCTCGATGACCGCACGATCGCGATGGCCACCGACCCTGCCACCAACCGTTTCATACCCGTTCGTCCATGGGAGGCGATCACCGGGATGGCGTTACCGTCTTCCAACGAGACCACGACTTGCGCCGGCGGTCGCGCATCGTAGACGGCCTCGGGTTCGACGATGAGACCCGTACCTTCCAGTTTTCGGGCCAGCTCGCGGACATAGGCCTGGTCGAAAGTTGGGGAGTGGCCGCTGGACCCTCGTCGCATGACCGTCACGATCGACAGCGGAAGCCCGAGGATTTCCGCGAGCGAGCCGCCTACCGGCACGGCGCGCTCCGCCAGGTTTGATCCATCCACCGGTACGACCACCCGGGCGGGTCCGGGCACGAAGCGGGCGGTGGCGTGTGGGCCGACCAGAGTGACCGGCCGGTATGCCTCTCGGACGATGTGGTCGGCGATCGAACCGAAGTGCCCGTCATGCGGGAGCCGGGTGGCGGCAGTTGCCATGACGACGCCGGTGTCGTCCCGCAACGCGCGCGCCAGCTCGGACTCGATCTTTCCGGAGAGGCTGATGCCGCAGGTGGGGGCTACCTCGAACTGACTGGCGATTGAGGCCGCAACTTGCTCCAGATACGTTTGCCGGGCGGACGCCTCAGACTGGTGATCCACGACGCTCAGTAGCCGAAGATCCGCGCCGATCCGACCCGCCAGCCAGCCTGCCAGGGCGGCGGCCCGCTCGGACCGCGAACCCACGGTCATGGGGCTCAAGATCTGATGCCCGAATACCGTCATTATCCCGATTCCCTCTGGTCGCGGTGTTGGCCCTCCCGTGACGCCAGCCACCACCTTTCCATTTTATGGGCCCGGCGGGGTCAGGCGCGCCGGGCCCTAGTACCTGACCCTCGGGCCATTCGTACCGCTTGTCGGCTTCTTGCCCGGCTCATGCATCCACCTCATCGATGATCCCCACAACGACCGCCCGGATCGGTCCCACGTCGGTCTCCATGATCTGGCGAGCGCCCGTGCCCTCGTCCAGGATCAAGACGGTCTCTCCGGGCCCGGCGTCAACCACGTCGACTGCTATGACGTAGTCCCCGGTGGCATCACCGCTCGGAGACAGATAGTCGCAGAGCAGCAGGCGCTGGTGCTCGAAGATCGGTGCACAAATGGTCGACACCACCGTTCCTGCGACGCGCGCGATCTTCACTCCTCACTCCCGGGGGATCGAGGCTCGGGGAGCGGATCGACCGCCAGTTGGTCGACGATGCCGACGACCGCATGGTCAACGGGCACGAACCGTTCGGGCATCGCTTGGGCGGCCTCCCGGGAGCCCACGAAATACACCAGTTCGCCCGGTCCGGCCATGGCGACCCCGTCGCCCGCAACTACCGGCCGTCCGCGCTTTTCCAGATCCCGTGTCAGCGGCTGCACGATGAGAAATCGCACGCCCTCTAGATCGGGCGTCTTCTGCGTGGCCACCACGGTTCCGATCACTTGCCCCAGATGCACCTCACGCTCCCCTCACCCGGGCCCCGAACCGGCCATGGGCCGCCAGGTTTTCTTCCATCTCGTCGTGCAGTTGGGCGATGACCCGCGAACCGACCAGTCGTCCGTCGGTCTGCCTGGCACCAATCTCAACGGCCGCCTCCACCTCCATCAGCGGCCCGCGAAACAACAGGTAACCCTTGCCACCCAGCCCGTCGGCCAAGAAGACTTCGCGCAAAGTGACCTCCGCCCCCTTCAGACCAGCGTCGGCAGCGTTGATGATTGCCGCCACTGAAGATGTCTCGATGATGCCGAGTGCCTCGCCCTCGCCCTCTTCTCTGATACCGGTCAGTGCGGCCACCAGCTGCGGGTGGGGATCGGGCAGAAACATGCGGTCGACCACATGGTCGGATCCGATCAACAGCGCCGCATCAATAGCCTCTTCCAGTTCAGCGACCGCGCCCCCGATCAGCACCAGGTAGCGGCCCGGCTGGACGGTACCGGCCCGGATGACTCCGAGCGCCGCCCGCTTGACCATGGCGTCGCCGGCTTCGATGCCGGCCGCGATGGATCCGAATTCCACGAGTGCGATCGCGGCCGTGAACGGCATGGGTCAGACGATCCTCAGCGCACCGACGACGCTCACGCGGCGGGGGCGGGAGAACGTGCGCGGCCGGCTCATGCCGTCGCCGCTCGGGCTGGCGATCGAAAACGATGTGTACCCCTCGCCGCCCTCGCCCAACCCGGCGTAGAACGGTCCGTTGGCGACGAATATCGAACAGTTCATCGCCCGTGCCATCCGGGTGATTGTCTCAACGTTGGTGGAGTGGATTCCAGCCGTGTGACGGAAACCGTGCTCGGCGCGCACCGCGAGGTCAATGCCGGCGTCGACGGTGGACACGCGGGTTACCGGGAATACCGGCATCATCTGCTCGGTCCAGACAAGGTTGTGCTCGTTGGAGACTTCGGCCACGGCGAGGCGGACTTCATCACCCACCGTCACCCCGATCTCGCGGAGGATGACCGATGCGTTCTTGCCGATGAAGGCAGGATTGATGACCCCCGGCTTGTTGGGCGGGCCCATCTCTTTGAAGATGATCCGCTCCAGCTTCTTCAACTCGTGCCCTTTGAGCACATAGGCGCCGGCCGCAGCCATCTCCCTCACCAAATGGTCGGCGACCGAGTCGACGACGATGGCCTCCTTCTCGTCAGTGCAAATGATGTTGTTATCCAGGGAGGCGCCGGCCACGATCGCCCTGGCAGCTTTTCCGATGTCGGCCGTCTCGTCGACCACCGCCGGGGGGTTGCCCGGGCCCGCCGTCACCGCCCGCTTTCCGGCCCGCAGCGCCTCCTGTACGACGCCGGGACCACCGGTGACGAGCAGCACCCGCACGTCGGGGTGGGCCATCAGCGCTTTGGCGCTCGCGAGGGTCGGCACGCTCACTGCGGTCACGAGATCTGGCGGACCGCCGGCGCCGACGATGGCCCGATTCAGCAGGCGGACGTTCTCAGCCGAGCACTTCTTGGCATTGGGATGCACGTTGAAGACTACAGCGTTGCCGGCGGACAGGATCGAGATGGTGTTGTTGATGATGGTCGACGTCGGGTTGGTTGTTGGGGTGATCGCACCGACCAGGCCGACCGGCGACCACTCGGTGACCGTCATGCCGGCGTCCCCGGTCACCGCCTCCGGTTCCAGATCCTCCGGGCCGGGCGCCTTCGTCGTCACCAACCGGTTTTTGATGACCTTGTCTTCGTAGCGACCGAGGCCAGTTTCGGTGTGCGCCAGCATCGCCAGGTTCTCGGCCTGTCGCAGCATCTCGACCCGGATGGCGTCGATGATGGTGTGACGGGTCCGAAGCCCCATTCGCGAGTACGTGTCCTGCGCTTTTCGAGCTGCGGCCACCGCGCCATCCACGTCCAAGTGGATACCGTCGCCCAGCTCGATATCACCGGCCAGTTCGGATTGGGCGGCCAAGGAGGTCGCAGGCCGAGCGGCCGGCGCCGACTCCAAGCGACCGCGGACGCGATCGATGATTCCCTGGATTTCGGCCTCGCTCAGCGTTTTCATCGCCGACCTCCGCTCCGTTCGGCGCCGCTATTTGTGGTACTGCTCATTGCCGTCGACTTCCCACATGTCCACGATCGCCATGACGACTGAATCCACCGGCCGCTCGTGCGTGTACTCCGTCTGGCGGGCCGAGCTGCCGCTGGCGTACATCACGACCTCGTCGAGTCCGGCCCCGACCGCATCGGCGGCCACGACGTAACCTCCGGTGGGTGTGTTGTCCACGTCTATCTGCTGCAGCAGTAGGAACTTCAAACCGGCGAGGCGTGGCTCCTTGCGGCTCGAGACGACCGTTCCGGCCACTCGCGCTAACAGCATGCGCTGCCTCCCCTACCGCTACTCAGCCGCGACACGTCCCAGTGGTAGCACCGTGTCGATCGCGGCGTGAGGACGCGCGATCACGTGGCTGCTGACGACTTCGCCGACCCGCTCGGCGCCACGAACCCCGGCGTCAACGGCCGCCTTGACAGCGGCTACATCGCCCCTGATCACCGCCGTGACGTAACCGCCGCCCGTCTCCTCGTACGACACCAGCTCGACTTTGGCCGCCTTTACCATTGCGTCGGCCGCTTCCACCATCGCCGGAAAGCTCCTGGCCTCGATCATTCCCAGGGCATCAGCCATCTGGCCTCTCCTCTCATATGTTCTGTCACGATTGTTGACGACCTTCGATCCCTTCGAGGGCGGTCACCGCCGCCTGCCATCCGACATCGATGTCGGCCTCTTCCCCACCCAGATAGACCCGGCCCACCGCCCCAAACGCTCGAACTTCCAGGACGTTGATGTCGGCCGCCTTCTCAGCCTCATTGGCCGCCAGCGCGGCATAGGCTGCCGGGAGGCACTCGAGGACGTAGAGCGTTTGGCCGGGAGTGATCATCTGGCCGTGGCGCATGCGGTTGATGAGCTGGGCCTGGTGATCGTCGATCCGGCGCACGATCTGGCTGGAGAGGATGTCGGGTTTGAGGCGATCGGTCTCTTCGAGCTCGATCGCCTCGAGGATGGCCGCGCCGGCGCCCCGAGTTTCGCCTTGTTCGGGTGAGTGGACCTCGAGCAGCCCGAAGACCCTCTCGACGATCTGCATACCGGGCTTGACCTCGTTCGACTTGAGGGCAACGTCGGTGAGGCGGTTGATTTCGATCCCCGGGGAAATCTCGACGAACAGCGCTGCCTCAAACGCCAACGGCAAGAACCCCTGGGCGGTCGTGCCGATGAATGCAGCGTATTGCGGCTGCAAGCTGTCGAGGAATACAAATGAACGTAGATCAATATCGCTCACTGGATGTGCCTCCCGTCACGATGGCAATGCCGGCGGAGGCACCGATCCGGGTGGCCCCGGCCGCGATCATCTCCTCGGCATCTTCTCTGTTGCGAACTCCGCCCGAAGCCTTGATGCCCATCTTGGGACCCACCGTCTCGCGCATCAGCAACACATCGGGAATCGTGGCCCCTCCCCCGCCAAATCCTGTCGAGGTTTTCACGTAATCGGCTCTGGCTTCTTGTGCCAGGTGCGAAGCGATCACCTTCTCCTGGTCGGTCAGGAGCGAGGTTTCGATGATCACCTTGTTGAGCGCTCCCGATTCGTGACAGGCGTCAGAAACCTTGGCGATGTCCTTTCGCACGAGATCGTGGTCGCCCGACTTGAGCGCACCGATGTTGATCACCATGTCGATTTCTCGAGCGCCGTCGCGAATCGCCCGCCGTGTTTCCATGGCCTTCATCTCTGATGGAGTGGCACCAAATGGGAACGCCACAACCGACGCGACCTTCACCCCGCTACCCCGCACGACGCGGGCGGCTCGCCGCACCCAGGTCGGGTTTACGCAGACGGCGGCGAATCCGTACTCGACCGCTTCGGCACATAGCTCGTCGATGTCCGCCGTAGTGGCGTCGGGCTTGAGCAGTGTGTGATCGATGTATTTGGCCAGATCGATTGGCACGTCCGAGCCGTGGCCATGGAAGCTGACCCGGTCGGCTCCGTTGGCCACCACTTTGCGCACTGCGTCGGGGCTGTGGGCGGCACAGGATCCGTGACAGGCAGCACATGGATCCTCGCCGGTCAAGGCGGCCAGCACTTCGCGAGTGACGGCTTCGACCAGCGCCATATTGGTCATGACGCGCTCCGCAGGGATAGGGGGCCCGCATACTGCCGCTCCACGGCGGTGATCTTCTCGACCCGGTTGGCGTGGCGGCCGCCTGCCCACGGAGTGGCCAGCCAGGTGTCCACGATCTGTATTGCCAGGTTGGTGCCGATCAGACCGGCCCCCAGGGTCAACACGTTGGCGTGGTTGTGCTCCCGGCTGTTACGCGCACTGGAGAGGTCGTAACACAGCGCGGCGCGGATCCCCGGGACCTTGTTGGCCACCATGGCCGAGCCGATCCCGGCTCCATCCACGATGATTCCGTAGGTGGCGTCGCCCCCGGCCACCGTCCGGGCCACTGCGTGAGCGAAATCGGGATAATCGACCGACTCGTGGCTTTGCGTGCCACAGTCGATGACCTCGTGACCCGACTCTTTGAGGTGAAACCCGATCTTCTCCTTCAAGGGATAACCGCCGTGATCGGCGCCCACCGCGATCGTCGGGTGGCCCGATGCGGCACCCGACGCCGGGTCAGCCGGACCGGGAGCTGCCGACGCCGGAGCAGAAGATGCGGTCTGATCGGGAAGCAAGCCGGCCACGATGCGGCTCACCAAGGCCCGCACCTCGCTCTCCGACGGCAGCTCTGCAGCCATCAGTTCCGTCTCCGCGACGAAGGCAACGGCCGCCGGCTCGGCTTTTCTGCGTGATACGCAGAGACCTGATCGTTGGTGACCGGTGGAGGCTCATGAGCGAGGCGGACCAGTCCGCGCAGGGGTGCCGCCACCGGGCTCGCCGGGTCGATGGCGATGGTTCGCGACCTACCAACCCGTTCTTCCACCACGACCCCGGTCTTCAGCAGCCGGTTCACTTCGCGCATGACTGTCGTTTGGTCAACGTCGATCGAGCGGGCCAGATCCGACAGCGTTCTCGGCTTGTTCGAACAGAAGAACAACTCGACGAGCAGGTCCTTCAAGGTTCGGGTGCGGAGGAGTGGCGTAATGTTCTGCACTTTTTGCAGTATATCTTGCGCAACATGCAGATCAAGGAGCATGAGACCCAGGTCGCCCCTTGTATGCAGGTTCTCCCTTCGGGTCCGCTCAGGGGTGGATCACCACAGGGCAGTGCGCACGGGTGGCCACGTACTGCGAGACCGAGCCTCCGAGGAATGCAGCCGTCGCCCCTCGACCCCGAGACCCGACCACGACCAGATCCGATTGCGCCGCTTCTTCTGTCAACACTTGATTGGGATGACCAAGTTTCACCACGCTCCGGATCTCGATCGGCGGCTTTCCGGCCCGCTCTTCTACGATCGTGTGGAGCTCCTGCAGGGCCTGCTTGCGGGCGGTGCTCAGCTCATATTTGGCCAGCCATGGCGCCTGCGCCAGCTCTGGGACGTGGACCGCCGTGATGGCCCGCAGCTCCATCTGTCGCTCTGCGGCGAAAGCGATCGCCCAGTCCAAGGCAGCGATCGAAACGGCCGAGCCATCGACGCCAACGACGATGCCCCGCCCGCCGGCGTCCTGGCGTGTTGCCTCAGGCGGCACAATGACCAACGGGCAGCCAGACGCTTGGAGGAGCTTGCGCGGCACCGATCCGAGAACGTGGGGGGCCCATGGGGCATTCCCATGGCGGCCCACGACAAGGAGGTCGGCGTTGAGCTTGCTGGCAGAGTCGAGCAACAGCTGCGCCGGACTGTCTTCGCCGAGCCGGATGTCGTACTCGACGCCGGCTTGCCGCAGCGACTCTGACCACCGGCCCTCCAGCTCGGCCTCCGCTTCGTGCCTCAGCGCGTCGCTGTCGAGCGGTGGAATGGAGAACACCATCGCCAGCCACGGTGACTGCGCATAGACGGCCGTGACGTGCGCCCCGGACTGGCTGGCAAGTTGGGCCCCCCACTGCACGGCCGCCAAGGAGCCGGGAGAGCCGTCGACCCCGATCACCAGTTGATCAATCGACATACACCGCTCCTTTCACCCCGTTGCAGCCCGGTCTCTGAGCTCAGGCTGCCACGGTGATCCGGCGCGGGCTACAGCATTCTGTCACTTCGGGCAACGCCGATTGCGGGCCGTAATAGTTCGAGCAGGTGGCGGCCCACCGGGGCGAGCGGGTGCCGGGTCGGTTGAGGTCACCGGCTTGCCAGCCGCAGTTGGCGAGGCCCGACTGGTCTCTGCGGGCCGGGTGAGAGGATCAGGGCGTGTCGGCCGCGAGGCGTGGACCAACGGCCCTTATCGGACCGAAGGCTCCAAATGAGAATTGACGATGATGCGGAGACCAACCAGTCGCGCCGCGTGGATGCTGGCCGTCACTGGGGCTGCACTCGCCCTTGGTGGGGCGCTGTGGGCAGCGGAGCTGCAGTCACTCGCCCAGGTTGCCTGGGCGGTCGCCGGATTGGCGCCGCTTACCTGGCTCGTCCGCGACATAGTGGCCGAGTTGCGGGCGGGACGACCTGGGGTCGACGTGATTGCGCTGCTTGCTGTGGTCGGCGCGCTGCTGCTCGGGGAGTTCCTGGCGGCCAGTGTCATCGGACTCATGCTCGCCACCGGACGCTTCCTCGACGCGTACGCCGCCGGCCGCGCTGAACGTGAGTTGACCACCCTGCTGTCCCGTGCCCCGCAGGAGGCCCACAAGCTGATGTCGGGCGATGTGCAGAATGTGCCTCTCGACCAGATCGGGCCGGGCGATCAGCTTCTCATCAAGGCCGCCGAAGTCATTCCGGTCGACGGCATAGTCATCGAATCGCCGGCGCTCATAGACGAGGCGGCGCTGACCGGAGAACCGCTGCCGGTGGAACACCCGCCGGGCGACGTTGTCCAGAGCGGGACGGTCAACGCCGGCGGGGCGTTTCACCTGCAGGCTGTGTCTACCGCCGAGACGAGCACTTACGCCGGCATCATCAGGATGGTGCGCGATGCGCAGAAGTCCCGAGCGCCGGTCGTGCGCTTGGCCGACAGGTGGGCTGGGTGGTTCGTACCCGCGACGCTCGCCGTCGCCGCCCTGGCGTGGGGCGTCTCGGGCGACCCGGTCCGGGCTCTTGCGGTGTTGGTGGTGGCCACCCCGTGCCCGCTGCTGCTGGCGGTACCAATCGCAATCGTTTCGGGGATGTCACGGGCGACCAGACAGGGAATCATCTTCCGAGGCGGGGCGCCGCTCGAGACACTGGCCCGTGCCAAGAATGCGGTCCTCGACAAGACGGGGACACTGACGATGGGTGAACCGGTGGCGCGGTCCGTGACCGGCCTCCACGACGGAGTCGATCTGGACGAGACACTGCAGCTGGCCGCGTCTGTCGAGCAGGTGTCGACTCATGTGCTCGCCCGGGCCGTCGTCGCCGAGGCACGGCGACGGGGTTTGGCGCTTCACCTGCCGGACGAGGCATTTGAGGAAGCGGGTGGAGGGATCGTCGGAAGGGTGAAGGGTCACACAGTTGCCGTTGGTAAGCCCTCGTGGGTGCTCGGCGGCCGGCCGGAACCCGACGCCATGCAGCACCACCGACGACGCATGTTGCGGATGGCGCCGCTCAGCACGTACATCGCGGTTGACGGAGTCGTCGCAGCAGCCGTTTCGTTCGACGACGTCATCCGCCACGACTCGGCAGCCGCGATCAGGCGGCTGCGCAGAACAGGGGTCGAGCATATCGTGATGGCCACCGGCGATCATCCTGAGGTCGCTCAGTCAGTGGGACTCGCTCTCGGGATCGACGAGGTGCTGGCCGAATGCACCCCCACAGAGAAGGTGGAAACTCTCGAAGCGTTACGTACGACAGGAACGACCGCAATGGTTGGCGACGGTATCAATGACGCTCCGGCGCTGGCCGCTGCCGACGTCGGCGTAGCCATGGGTGCCCGAGGCGCCACTGCATCCTCCGAAGCAGCCGATGTGGTACTGATGGTCGATCGGCTAGACCGCTTGGTCGACGGCATCCGCATCGCCCGCCGCTCTCGTGTGATTGCGATTCAGAGCGTCGGCATCGGGATGACACTGTCCGCCCTAGCGATGGCAGTCGCGACGGCCGGCTATCTCACACCTATCGCTGGGGCACTCACACAGGAACTCATCGACGTCGTGGCGATTGCCAACGCATTGCGAGCTTTGCGGGGCGAGAGTCGGCGTGAAGGCGTGCCCAAGCTGCCACTCGACCTGTCCAAGCGCCTGCGATTGGAACATGACGAGCTGATCCCGCAGCTCGAGTCCATTCGCGTGGCCGCGGACGAACTCGACCGCATGGCTCCCGCAGAACGACTGGCGGTGCTCCAGCGGACGAGTGAGTTTCTGCAGCGAGAGATTCTCCCCCACGAGATGGAGGACGAGAGGGTCATATACCCAGAGATCGCAGCTGCGCTAGGCGGCGAAGACCCTCTCGCCAGCATGAGTAGGTCGCATCGGGAGATCTTCCATCTGACCGACGTATACACCCGCACGCTCGCAGCGTTGCCCGAATCCGGCCCCGAGCCCGCCGACTTCCGGGATCTCCGGCGGCTGCTCTACAGCCTGTATGCGATCTTGCGGCTCCATTTCGACCAGGAGGAGGAGCTCTACTCGTCGTTGGATGAGAACTATGCGCGTAATGATCTGCTTGTCACTCGCCGTCACTCCACAACAACCCACAGCGGCTAGGTACGGTATCGGGCCCCCGGCCGCCTCCCGCCGGCCGTCACACCCGGGCCGCGAGATATGCGGCCGTGGCCGCGCGAGCCCGTGCGATGTCGCGTTCGATCGAGGTGCGATGGTTGTATCTCAGCTTGGCCGGATCATTGAACCGCATGAGCTCTTCGTCACCGGTGGGCAAGACATGGGCAGTCACGTGCCCGGGGAGCTCTCTCATATCGCGGTGGAATCGATGCCGGCGAGCGATCTCGAACGCCACGAACGCGACGTCCCACGCATGGCGCGGAACTCGCAATGCGGCGTCGACATGCCCGACATGCATCACGTACAGCTCGCTCGCTCCCAGCTCCACCGCTCGTGAGACCGGGATCGAGTTGACCACACCGCCGTCAATGAAATGTCGCCCATCGATCTCGACCGGTGGCAGCAGGCCGGGGACGGCACTCGAGGCGA
The DNA here is from genome assembly GCA_041576165.1 of Acidimicrobiia bacterium. GTDB lineage: Bacteria > Actinomycetota > Acidimicrobiia > Spongiisociales > Spongiisociaceae > JBFGLM01. The sequence continues at coordinate 35,527 of JBFGLM010000019.1, read as the reverse complement.
GGATGGCGTCGACCAGCGAGCCGTCGCGGAACCAGTATTCGGCAGATGTTTCTATGCATGCCGCCACGCACTCGAAGTGGACCAGCGTGTCACGAAAACGGCGCACCGGCAGCCAGTCCTCGAACATGGCGCGTAGCGGCGCGTTCGAATGCAGGTGGATACGATGCCGTACCACGTTGGCGGCGCGTGCGATCAGACTCTCGTTCAAGATTCGTCGCTGTGCGATGTCGCGCCATGCGAGCTCCAGACGCCTCGTGGCCTCCCCCATGGGCATGCTGGCAACCAGTGCTCCGTTGAACGAACCAATCGACGTACCAACGATGATGTCGGGCTGTACTCCCGCGTCCGCGAGCGCCAGGAGCATGCCGACCTCCACCGCCCCACGCAGCCCACCGCCGCCGAGGACGAATGCGGTTCTCGAGGTACCGAACGACTCCATGCGCTAGAGCCTAGATCCGGCACACCCTTCCCCCGCCCAGCTGAGATACGCTTCACCGGATGGGCATGAAGGTGCCGCCGCCGCTGGTCCGGACGCTGGCCGTTACCCCGCTGGCGTTCGTCGGTTCGCTGACGGTGACGCTGCTGTCACCAGTCATCCACCTGCTCTTGGGGATAGCTGACCTGATCGACCGCCGCAACTGGCGCTTCACCCGCATCGGAGGCCTTGGCGTCGCGTTCTCCGTGGTGGAGCTGTTCGGGCTCGTCATGGCGTTCATTCTCTGGGTGGCGAGCGGTTTCGGACTCTGGATGCGGACCGGGCCGGTCCAGCGCGCCCACTCCTGGGTGTTACGCACATGGTTGGAGCTGATCACGCGGGCCCTGCGGACGTTCATCGGCTTCGAGTTCGAATTCCCGCGTCAGACTCCGGTTCCAGGACCGGTGCTGGTCCTATGCCGGCACGCCGGGCCGGGCGACTCCCTGCTGGTGGCTCATTCGGTCATGCGCGACCACCGGCGCAAGCTCCGGATGCTCGGGACCACCAAACTGCTGTGGGATCCGTTCTTCAACCACATCGCTCGGCGCCTGCCCTTCCACTTCTGCGAGCAAAACCCCAAGGACTCACAGATGGAGCTGGCCGCCGTCAGCCGCGCTGCCGCGACGATCGAAGCCGACGGCGCGATGATCATCTTCCCTGAGGGCGGCAACTACACGCCCAGCCGTCATCACGCCGCCATCGATCGGCTCGAGGCACGAGGACAGCACGCCCGGGCGAAGCGGGCCCGGCACATGCGCCACGTGCTACCACCACGGACCGGCGGGACAATCGAGGCGCTGCGAGCAGCGCAGGAAGCCAGTGTTGCGTTTGTGGCGCACGTCGGGCTGGACGATCTGTTGACGCTCCGGGACCTGTGGCAACGAGTGCCGATTCGGCGCACGGTTCGCGCCACCTACTGGCACGTCGGCCGGGACGAACGGCCGACAGGTCACACGGACCTGGTCGACTGGCTGTACGGCCAGTGGGAGAAGGTCGACGATTGGATCGAGACGAACTCGGCCGAGGTCTTCGGAACATGATGCCCAGGGTGCATCCAGGACTGAATGTTGACTCGCTGCCGTGTCAGGCGCCGCGGGTGGATCCGACCGGGGACGCAACCACCGCCGGCCGGTCCAACAGGACGAAGCCAAAGATCCCGGCCGCGATCATCCCTCCCACTGTGAGGAACGCCGCGCGGTAGCCGGCGGTATCGATGATGCGGCCCACCGTCGGACTCCCCGCCAGGAGAGCGAGGTCGAAGAGGGCGGTGAAAACGGCGATGGCGCTCCCCCGTTCCGCCGCGCGGGCGCGAGCCACGATCTGAGACGAGATCGCAGGAAACAGGATCCCGTGACCAGTGCCGGCCAGCACTCCGGCGAACACCAGCAGAGTGGCCGAGTTGGTGAACGCCAGCGCGGGGAACGCCGTGGCGAAGAGAGCGATGGAGGGCGTCACCACCCTGCGGTAGCCAAACCGATCGGTCCAGCCGCTGCCAATCAGACGCACGGTTACCGCGCTGGCCGAATGCGCAACGAAGTAGAGGCCAGCGGAGCCCACATCAAACTCCTGAACGAAAGTCGCCATGAACACAAAGAGGGTCTCGAGGCCGATCGCAAACGACAGGCCCAGAACCCACATGGGGAGCAGATCTCGCTGGATGGCGGCCGCCCACACCGACCGTCTCGCTTCGTCGTCTGGCGAAACGGTCTGCAGGACAGGCAGCGTGATCATCACGGTGGCACCGAACGCGGCGGCGGCCGCCGCCGAGACGAACAGGGCAGTGAAGCCACCGGTCGCGATCACGACATCGCCGAGCGCTCCGCCGAGCCCGATCGGTATCAGGCCGGTCAAGCCAAACAACGCCAAGCCCTGTGCCCGTCGGGCCGCCGGCAGCGCGTCGGCAGCGTATGTGAACAGTGCGGTGAACATCACCAGTTGGGCCGATGCCTGGATCACACGGATCGTGAACGCAGGGGCAGCGAACGCCGACACCAGCAGATAGGCGGCCAGGAATACGACCTCAGTGATGGCGGCCGCCACCAGCAGCGGCTTGCGACCCCAGACGTCGAGGAGACGTCCCACCAGGGGGCGCATAGCCAGCCCCGCCCCTGCCGCCACCGAGTACAACAAACCGATCTGACCCTCTGACGCCCCGATGTCGTGAAAGAAGCGCGGGAGGTGGATGGTGAGCGCCCATGCCACCTCCATGCCGAACGCGGCGATGAAGACCCGGATGAAGGGCGCGGTCCAGATTGTCGGGTAGGTCGTGCGGTCGGCCATGGCCGGGCAACGCTACCCGTTTTCAACCAGCTCGAAATCAGCCTGGGGATCGCCGTCACCGACACGCGCGATGGTGAGACATGCCGCCTCTCAGACGGATGCCGCCACGCTCGAATCCTCCCGCCAGGTCAGCCCGAAGTAGAGAAGCAGCGCACCCGTGACAACGTGCAAAATGTGCCCAGGAGCGTTGAGCGGCACCAGTCCCAGGAACAGTTGGTCCCCGGGCAGACCGTCGACCGCAGCCTGGATGATGCCGGCCACGAACAGGACCATGAGGGCCGCACCTGCGACCAATGCCCAGGTTCGGGAAGCGACTCGCAACAACAGGAGCCCGGTCACGCCGATCCCGACGTGGACCACGTTATGCAGGGCATTGACCGCGATGAGATTCAGCAAGTAACGAGCGCCAACCCCGGCATCCTCGAACGGATTGAGAGCGTCGAAACCTGCGAAGCCCAGCACGCCCAGCACCAGGTACGTGATCGCAATGAGCAAGAACCCGAAACGCGCCACATCTTGCGCTCGATCCGCACCTGGCCGGGCCGGTTCCGGCGGGATTCTGGACCCATCACCAAGTCCGTAGCGCCGCAACAACAGTGCCGGCGTCGCCACCCATTCAGCGAACATCAGCACCAGCATGATCGACAGATCCGCCGACCACCGGTACGTGGTGGCGGCGAATGCCAGGCCGACGAGCTGGAGAACACCGATCACTCCGGTGAGAATCAAGCCGAGCACATGATCGCCCCAGCGCCTTCGCTGTTGGACGACGACCACTGCATTCCACCCCACTACCGCGATCTGACCTGCGAACACTCGCACTTCCAACTCACCGATTGGCCACGGCCAGGCCTCGGTGGCCCTCCCGGCCCATATCAGCAAGCCAAACGCCAAGCCGAGATAGAGGAACCCGCGCACCGCCAGCCACGTCCGCCATCCACCCGCCAGCAGCGGTCCGGTCTCCGCCTCGGGGATCTCAGTCCGCCCTGCGGCCGGGGCCTGGGTGCGACAGAAGATGGGGACCAGCAACAGCCCGCCGTAATAGAAGGCGAGCCAGACGAGGGTCGTGATGTGGTACGACCGGAACTGCTCCCAGTGAAGGGCGGTGGCCACCAACAACACCGCACTGAAGACGACGAGACCTCCCATCCCGTTCCGGACCTGGAGCCAGTCGTTACGACGCAGCGCGAGTACGTAATAGACGACCGCTCCCAGATACCCGGCCCCTATCAGAATCGCCGACTCCAAGGCCGAGATTTCCCAGGCCCAGTAGCGGCCGGTGCTCCCCGGCACGAGATAGAGCAACAGCCCGAACGGGACAATCACTCCAAGAATCGCCCAGAACAGCAGCCTGATCTCTCGCGTGATCAGCTCCACAGCAATGTCCTTCGAGGATCGCCCGGCCACAATATCGAAATGCCCGGTGGGTGAGCCTGACGTTTGCGGTGTCTCACCTCTTCCACCGGCAGCAAGCCGCCGAGCCTCCCGGCGTGGTGGCGTTCGGCTAGGACCCGCGGCGCCATTCGCCCGACTGCGCCAGCGGCAGTGGTACGTCGACGGTGGGAGTGTTTGCTTGGATGCGCGCCAACGACGACAAGAACATCGCCTGCTCATTTTCGCTCACGGAATTCATGATCTGGCGGTCGACCTGGTGCAACGCCTCCAGAAACTCCCTGGTGCGCCGCCGACCTTTGGCGGTGATGCCAACCAGTTGCGACCTGCCGTCAACCGGATGAGGCCGCCGCGTCACCAGGCGTCGCTTCTCCAGGGTCGACACGATTCCGGTCACTGTGGCACGGCTCACAACCATCCGCTCCGCGATGACCGACGGGGCAAGCGGTCCCCCGGCTTCGCGGCGAATCAATACGTACCAGGGGGCTGCGACTGAGCGAGCGTTCGCGGCGGCTAATCTCCGGCCCGACCCTCTTGTTCAATCTTCAGCGAGGACTTCGTGCTTCTCATCACAGGCGGCAGCGGTTTCCTCGGGCGCGCCGTCTCCGCCCAGCTTCCCGAAGCGCGCGCACTCTCGTCGACTGACCTCGACCTCACCGACAGCAAGGCGGTCGATGACGCCTTTGACGAGTGGCGCCCGGCAACCGTGGTGCACCTGGCCGCTAGGGTTGGTGGGATCACCGCCAACATCGCCCGACAGGCGGACTTCTTCATCGACAATCTCCGGATCGACGCCAACATCCTGAACGCTCTGCGACGACACCGGCCCCAGCACCTGATCTCAATGCTGTCGACGTGCATGTACCCAGACCGGCTGGCCGACGACCACTATCCCCTGAACGAAGACATGATCGAGGCGGGTCCGCCCCCGCCGACCAACGCCGCGTACGCCGCGGCCAAGCGTGCTCTGTGGCACGGAACCCAAGCGCTCCACGGACAATACGGCGTCCCGTACACGGCTCTGATCCCGGCCAACCTCTATGGTCCCGGCGACCACTTCGGGGAAGAGAGCAGCCATTTTCTGGCGGCCGCTATCGACAAAACCGAACGCGCCCGGGTAGCCGGCGAAGACAAGGTCGAGTTCTTCGGCACCGGAATCGCTTTGCGCCAATACGTGTATGTCCAGGATCTCGCCGCGCTCGTCGCGAAGATCGCCGGCGGGCCGGCGCTGAACGTGTCCCTCAACGTGGCACCCGCCCGTCAGCATTCGATCCGGCAGCTGGCCGCCATGGCCGCAGACGCTGTCGGCTTCACAGGCGAGGTGCTGTTCTCGGGCAGTGGGCCCGATGGCCAGATCCGCAAGGACGTATCGGCCGCTCGACTGCGCTCGCTCATTCCGGCGTGGCCGGCGATCGAGACCGGTCTGGGTGAGGGGCTTAAATCCACTGTCGACTGGTATCGGGACCATGTGGCGACTAGCTAGCGATACGGTCACCGAAGACGATGTCGACGCCCTGGCCTCGTGGCTCCGTACGCACCAGCGACTCACTCAGGGTGAGCTCGTGTGGGAGTTCGAGCGTCAGTGGTCGGCATGGTTGGGGGTCACCGATTCCGTCTTCGTCAGCTCGGGTACCACGGCCAACTTTGCGCTTGTCGCCACCGTCGCCCGCCGTTTGTCGCGCCGGCCCCGGGTCGGGGTGGCCGCAGTCACATGGAGCACCAACGTCACGCCGTCGCTGCTGCTGGGGCACGAAGTCGTGGTCTTCGATGTCGATCGCCAAACCCTGGGAGTGGATGCCCAGCAGGTGCTGGCGGCCATCGAGCACGATGAGATCGACATCTTGTTTGTCACTCATCTTCTCGGGCTCGATGCCCTCACCGACGAGGTGCTGGAAGCGGCCCATCGCCACAACGTCGTTGTCCTCGAGGACTGCTGTGAAGCTCATGGCGCCCGCCACGGTTCCGACAAAGTCGGCACTTTCGGTCTGGGCTCGACCTTCTCGTTCTACTACGGGCACCACATGTCCACCATCGAAGGGGGCATGATCTCCACCAACGAGCCGGAGTTGGCCGAAGAGCTTCGACTGATGCGGGGACATGGGTTGGCCCGCGAAACAACCCGATACGCCGCACATTCGTCAGCGCATCCCAACCACGACGCCCGCTTCCTGTTCGTCTCGGCGGGCCTCAACTTCCGTTCAACCGAAGTCAACGCGTTCTTGGGCCTGCGTCAGCTCGAGCGTCTCGACGAGCGCATCGGCGTTCGGAATCGGAACATGGCACATTTTCTGGATACTGCCCCGGCGTGGTTGTGGACCGACTACCGAACCGATGGCATGAGCTCGTTCGCGCTCCCGCTGATCGCCCGGGACCAGGCAGCAGCCGCCGGGGTCGTCGAGGTCGTCGCCAAGCTGGACATAGAGAGCCGCCCAGTGGTGGCGGGCAACCTTTTGCGCCAGCCATTTGCGGCGGAGTACGGTTTGCGCCCCTACGGGGGAGCCTCTCCCGTGGCGGATCACATCCACGAGTGCGGCCTGTACGTCGGCAACGGGCACCATGTCTCGATTGAGATGGTGGATGCGCTCACTGACTCGTTGGCACGATGATGACGTGAGGAAGGACACGATGAAACGAGCCCTCATCACCGGGATCACCGGCCAGGACGGAAGCTACCTGGCCGAGCTCTTGCTCGAGCACGGCTACGAGGTGCACGGCATCATCCGGCGGTCGTCGTCGTTCAATACGGGTCGGATCATGCACATATTCCAGGACCCGCACGAAGAAGATGTTCGGGTCCATCTCCATTACGGGGACCTGGCTTCTTCGTCTCAGCTCGCCCGCCTCATCACCCGAATCGAACCGACCGAGATCTACAACCTGGCAGCACAAAGCCATGTGCGGGTCAGCTTCGATGTCCCCGAATACACCGGGGACATCGTTGCGCTCGGGACGACGAGGCTGCTCGAAGCGATCCGTGACTCCAAGGTGGATTGCCGCTTCTACCAGGCCTCCAGCTCCGAGATGTTTGGGGCGTCCACGCCTCCCCAGAACGAGCACACGCCCTTTCATCCCCGCTCCCCCTACGCCGTCGCCAAGGCCTACGCCCATTGGGCGACCATCAACTACCGGGAGTCTTACGACTTGCACGCCTCCACCGGGATCCTGTTCAACCACGAGTCCCCCCGGCGGGGCGAGACCTTCGTCACCAGAAAGATCGCCATGGCGATCCCTCGTCTGCTCACAGGCACCCAGGACTACCTCTACCTCGGAAACCTGGAAGCGAGGCGGGACTGGGGGCACGCTCGGGATTACATGCGCGCCGTACACATGATCGTGCAGCATCCGCATCCAGACGATTGGGTGATCGGGACCGGCGAAGACCACTCCGTGGCCGAGTTCGTGATCGAAGCGTTCTCATTGGTGAACTTGGACCCCGAACGGTACGTTCGGGTCGACCCGCGCTATTTCCGCCCCGCCGAGGTCGACGTCCTGTGTGCCGATGCGACCAAAGCCACGGAACAGCTGGGTTGGAAACCGGAGGTGACGTTCCGCGAGCTGGTCAGGGAAATGGTCCATGCAGAGATGCAAGAAGCCGGGCTGAGTCTGGAGACGGGACAGTCGACCGGGGACGGCCCGCAGTGAGAATCGGGCTGGCCATCCTCAATCGCAACGAAGCGGAAGCTCTGCCCCACCTGCTCCCCCACCTGCCCACCGAGGCTGTTGATCTGGTGTTCGCCGTCGACGGCAATTCGTCCGATTCCTCGCCCGACATCCTGCGGGATCACGGGATCGAGGTTCTCGGTCAGACAAGCCCGGGTCGAGGCGAAGCCTTCCGTTTGGCATTCGCTCACGCTCGGGACAAGGCCGATGCCCTCATATTCTTCAGTTCAGACGGGAATGAGGATCCGGCCGACATACCTCGTTTCCGGCCGTACCTGGAGACGGGCGCCGACCTGGTCATTGCCTCCCGGATGATGCCGGGAGCGGTCAACGAAGAGGACTCGAGCTGGTTCCGACCGCGCAAATGGGCGAACTTGTTCTTCAACTGGCTCGCATATCTCACCTGGGGCCGGGGACAGCCGAGAATCACCGACATGATCAACGGTTACCGCGCGATCACGATGGACGCCTGGGACCGGCTGGACCCGGACGGGCCCGGATACACGATCGAATACCAGACATCGATCCGGGCCTACCAGCGCCGAGCTCAGGTGGTCGAGTTTCCCACCCACGAGGGACAACGGATTGGTGGCGAATCCAACGCCAAGGCCATCCCCACTGGCCTACGTTTTCTCAAGCTGTATGTGAGCGAATTGTCTCGGTGACACAGCCATGGTCCGGGTGACACAGTCCTCGTCCCGCGCAGTTCTGATCGCTTCGGTCCTCGGCGTGGTGGTGGGCGCGCTGGTGCTCATCATTGCGGTCCTGGAGGAGCCATACAACATCGACGAGCTGCGCCAGGTTCGGTCCTACAGCTGGTCGTTTGGTGAGATCGTCGATGCGAGTTTTGCGCAAGAGCAGCCGCCCCTCGATCCGCTCCTCAACGCGACCTTCCAACGGGTGATCGGTGTCGGCGACATCCACCAACGATTGCTGCCGGCGCTATGGGGAATCGGGTCATTGATAGTTCTGGGTTTGCTCCTCAACGGGTCGAGGCTGGGGATCGGGGCGCCGGTGGCGATTGCGTTGATGGCCATCGCTCCCGGCCTGGTTGCAGTGACCGCGTATGCGCGCCCGTACGCGCTCCCCCTCTTTCTCACGTTGCTGTTCTTGGAGGAGTCCGACCGATGGCTCCGGGAAGGATCCAAGCTCGGCGGAGCGATTGCCGTCGTGGCCGCTCTCCTGCTCCCGCTGTCCCGGACCGTCGAGCCCCCGATAGTGCTGGCCGCCACTGCCGCCTGGCTCGCGGTTTTGCGCATCCAGAACCATGAGGTCACCCAAACACGGTGGAAACTCCCCGTTGCCGCCGCGGTTGCCGGGTTGGTGCTGGTCGAGATACCCGTGTTTGTGCGCCTGTCGTCAGAGCTGGCCGAGTACACGGTGGACGCCAGCGTGTCCTGGGGTGGCCTTTCCCGTTTTGGTTCCGAATTGCCAGAGGTCCTCTCTCAGGAGATTGGCATCTTCGGACTGGTAGTCGCGTTGACTGCCGGCGCATGGCCGTCGGTGCGAACTCGTGTCGCCGGGCTCTGGTGGTTCTGGCCGCTGGTGGCAGTGCCGATCGGCTTCGCGCTGCTCTTCTTTCTACGCACCCCCGAGAGCCAGCCGTACTTCGACCGTTACGTCTTCTCCTGGTGGCCACCGCTGGCGGCGCTGGCCGGAGCCATCACCCATGTCGCAGTGGAGGGGCGGTCCCGCTGGTGGTTGGCGGGAACAGGCCTAGCGGTTGTCGCTGGTCTGGCGTTGTGGTCTCTGGGCGGGCTCTGGACTCAGCTCTCCACCAAGGAGTTTCCCGACTGGCGGGCGGTCTCCGCCGTCCTCGACACCGAGACGGCGGATGGTGCGGTGGTCCTGTACGACTCGGTACGCCCGTTCGGCCTATATCGAACACCGTTCGCCGGCTGGCCCCGCTACACAGGACGAGACCTGCGCCCACCCCTCAGTTTGCACATCGCGGCCGACCCGAATCTGGTGCCACAGGATGCGCCGGTATACGTGGCACTGCTTGGAGCCCAACCCGATGTCTCCGGCTGGACCAAGCAGCAAGTCGACAGCTTCTTCACCTTCTACACGCCGGTCGAGGAACGGCGCGGGCGGGTAGGCGCGGCCGACAGCTTGACTGAGTTCGGCCATGCGGTTGGTCCACTCGACGGCGCCGCCATGCTGCTGGCGGCCGCGTCGCTGTACTCCTCGGTTTCGTTGCCGGAAGCGGCTTTGGAGGCGACATGCGACGCGATCCAGATCCAATCGAGCCGCCGCGAGGCCATCCGCTCGTACGCGCTCGAGGTTGGCCTGCCGGTGACGGACTGCGAAGTCCGATGATCTGCGGCGGTGCACCACCCAATGGTGGGGTTGGCGCCTGCGGCGCGCTCCGCGGCTCAAACCTGGACGGTGGGCGTAGGCTTGGCGGTATGGCTACATGGGGAGGGAGGCGGTGGACGAATCCGCGTACCGACTTCAGCACGAACCGGTCGACATCACCGCATCGCGACTGCCGGCGCCGGTCCTCACCTACTTGCCGGAACGCGAGGTCTGGAGACTCGAAGAGGACTACCTGTATGTGGACGGGCCGACTCGTCTGACCGTCGCCGCCGGGTTCGAGTTCGACTTGGCTTCGGTGCCGCGCGCCTTCTGGTGGCTCATCTCGCCGTTCGAGTTATCGGTGACCGCACCCCTGATGCACGATTGGCTCTACGCCTATGGAGGGCGTCCACCGCCGGGCGCAGCCGAGCCACCCCGGACCTATACCCGCAAAGAGGCCGACCAGCTCTTCCGCCGGATCATGGAACAGGAAGGTGTACCCGCCTGGCGCCGAACACTGGCCTATTACGCGGTTCGCCTGTTCGGAGGGTCCGGCTGGAAGGCCTAGCCCGATTCCACTCGAACCGCTGTGAGATAGAGTCTCGGAAGACCCGGAGGAGACCAGTGTCAAATATCACCTTGCTCGACATCGACGAACTCATGGAGTCCGAACTTGCCGGGTTCGTCAAGAAGTGCCTGAAGCACCGGGCCCCTGACCCGGCCTTCCACGCCATCCAGGGTCACAATCCGGCACTGTCCAAGGCGCTCTATGTCGCGTGGGGTACGGTGTTCAACACCGGCGCGATCGATCACAACCTCAAAGAGATCATCCGGGTTCAACTCTCCCGAGCCGCCAGCTGCAACTACTGAGGCAACGTGCGATCCGCTTCGGCGAAGCGGAACGGACTGACCGAAGAGCGGATCGACGAGGGGATCGACAATTGGCGCAACAGCTCCGAGTTCTCGCCAGCCGAGAAGATCGCCCTCGAATACAGCGAGCTTATGCAGTTTGCCCCGGAGAAGATCGATCCGGTCTTCTACGCCAGGCTCGGTCAGTACTACAGCGAGGCTGAGATCGTGGAGCTTGGGACCTTCATCGGCTTCAACGTCGGTTACCACACGTTCTTTCGGACACTCGACTTCTACCCGATGTTCTCCCCCGACGGGCGCCTGGTGAGCCAAGAGGAATCGCAACGGATCTATGGCGACACACCCGGCTCGCACCGCAGCGAAGCGGTGCTGAAGGCGCTGGCTGAGTCCGAGGCGGACGCACCGACTTAGGAGAAGACATGCCCAGTCCGAAGGTCCTCGACGAGCACGAAACCGAGCGATTAGGTCCGGCTTTTGAATTCATGGAACGCCTGGGAGACGCTGACGGGAGGTTTGCCAAGATCTTGGCGCACGTGCCCGGGTATGCCGAAGCCATAACCGGGGCCATGGCGGAGGCGTTGTTCGAAGGCGGCGTCGATCACCGGTTGAAGGAGATCATCCGGATTCAGCTGGCCCGGACTGCACGAGACCCCTATTTCTCGGCACTCCGTTCCCAACCGGCGATCACCGCCGGGCTGACTGAAGAGCAAATCGAGGCAGGACGCGAGGACTTCGAGGATGATCCTCACTTCACCGATGCCGAGAAATGGGCTCTGCGCTACGCCCACCTCATGTACCGGGATCCCAAAAAGGTAGACGCAGCCTTCTACGACGAGGGCAAGAAGCATTTCACCGAGGCCCAGATCATGGAGCTGGGCGGCCTGATTGCCATTCACTACGGGATGCAAGTGTTCATGCGGACGCTTCAGCCCGGACCCGAGTCCGGCTCGGCCTCATAGCTGCTCCCGGGGTTCCCAGCGTCGCTCCCGGTAGCATTGGGACACTTGCGAGAGGCAGGCCCCTATGAAGGTATTGATAACCGGCGGTACCGGCTTTGTCGGCTCCCACACCGTGGCGGCGCTCATCAAGCAGGGTCACTCGGTGCGGCTCCTCGTCCGTTCCGAGGACCGGGTGGAGCCCGCGCTCAGCCCCCATGGCGTCAATCCCTCTGAGGTCCAGGTCGGGGATGTCACCGACCGTAACGCCGTGACGAAGGCGTTGACGGGCTGTGAGGCGGTTATCCATGCGGCCAACGTCTTCACGTTCGATCCTGGACGGGTCGAGACCATGAACCACGTCAACCAACACGGCACCGAACTCGTGCTCGGCGAGGCGGTCCAGGCCGGACTGGACCCGATCGTGCACGTGTCGAGTTTCGTTGCCCTGCTGCCGTCCGACGGCCCGATCACTCCCGACTCCGAGGTCGGGACCCCCGAACCGGCCTATAGCAACTCCAAAGCTGTGGCGGACCTGATCGCCCGGCGGCTCCAGGCAGATGGCCACCCGGTGGTCATCATCTATCCAGGGTCCGTCTGGGGCCCCGACGACCCGTACCTCGGCGAGAGTGCGCAGCTGGTCAAGAACGCGCTGCAGGGCAAGATGCGGGTGCTCAACGGCGGCAACCTCCCGATCAGCGACGTCCGGGACGTCGCCGCCGCCCTCGTCGCTGTTCTCGAGCCCGGTGGCGGGCCCCGCCGTTATGTGGTTGTGGGCCACAACATCGACTTCCGTGCCGCCATCGCCCGCGTCGGCGAGCTGGCCGGGCGCAACCTATGGTCCATCCCGGTGCCGCACGGGGTGGCGATAGGGACGGGACGTCTGGCCGATTGGGCGCGCAACCGGTTCGGCATAGAGCCGGCAATCTCGTTCGAGGCTCCCTGGTTGCTGGCCAACGGCGACGTCGCCGAGTCCTCAGCCGCGGTGCACGATCTCGGGATCGAATTCACACCGCTGGACACGACGATGCTCGACACCGTCGTCTGGCTCCACCGAGCGGGGCACATAACAGACCGTCAGGCAGGCACACTGGCCACCCCGAGGTCGCCTTGAGCGAACCGCTACTTGTCGTGCCGCAGGTCGCGGCGCGACACTGTGTCGGGTTCCATCAAGGAGGAAACGGATGCCCAAGTATCTGATTCGGGCCAAGCTGACCGGCGATGGATTGAAGGGGACTCTCAAGGAAGGGGGCACTTCCCGACGCGCCACGATCGAGAAGCTGTTCGAGAGCCTGGGCGGCAGCCTCGACGCTTTCTACTACGCATTCGGCGACGACGACGTCATCGTGATCGGTTCCATGCCCGACAACACGACCGCGGCTGCTGTGGCGATGACCGTGGCCGCGTCCGGTTCGGTGGCCCCGTCAACAACGGTGCTGATCACGCCGGAGGAAGTCGACGAGATCGCCGAGGTGGTAGTCGAATATCGCCCGCCGGGCGGATGAACGAATAGACCGGTCGGCTCACCACGCCGGGCGCCGGTACCTCAGGCGGCGACGCTTCGGTTCGTCTGGTATCGGACCCGGAGTGGTTCTTCCACGCCGACGCCGCCGGCGAACACCCGTAAACGCTCTAGCAACGCTGCGTTGAGGGCCTGCCCTTCTGAGAGCAGCAACACGCCGTTGTTTGCCCGAACCGCCTGGCCGAGAACCATACCTACGTCCAGCGAGCGGACGGGCAGGATCGCCTCCTCCCACGCAGCTTCGTCGGTGGTGAACAGGGCGGCCACCAACGCAGCGCGAAATTCGTCGTCGGCGGCGTTCTCCAGCACCGTTCTGACCTCGGAATCCGGCCGGTCCGACGCGACGAGCCGGTGGTAGCGGACTGCGAAATGCAGAAGGTTGGCGCCCGCGGCCACGATGTCGGTCGGGTCACCGGGGATGAATGGGGGAGGCTCGGCCTGACCGCGCACGATGGCCGCGACTACATCCAGCCGGGGAATGCGTTCCAGCAGGCGGAAGGCGACCTGAGGCGCCTGATCGGCCATAGCCTTCTCGTGGTCGGTCAACGGCGCGCCGCGATTGAGCTTGGCGGTTGTCTCGCCGGGCAACGTGAGGTTGCCGAGTTGCGAGAGCATTGCGGCCAGCTCGTATTGCCATCCCTCCAGTCCCACCGCGTTGCACATCTTGGTCACGGTCGCTTGCACCTGAGCTGCAAACGTTTGACTTCCCTCGTCCACCAGGGCAAGTACGTCGGTGAGCACCTGCACCGCGCCGTGGAGTGTTTCCTCCAGCAACTCTCGTTCGGCTTCGATCAGCCGGTACTGCTCCAGCGCATCGTTCAGGGTCGCCGCCAGCAGCTCCGGCGGGCACGGTTTGGTCAAAAAGCGAAAGACATGGCCTTCGTTGACCGCGGCGATGGAGACGTTCACGTCAGCCTGGCCCGTGAGCATGATCCGGATCGTCTTCGGTGCCACCGCTTCGATCTTGGAGAGAAACTCGATGCCGTTCATGTGCGGCATTTGCAGGTCGGACACCACCACCGCGAATGGGCCGTTCTTCTCGATCTCCTCGAGGCCTTCCCGCGGTCCGAGCGCCGTTGTCAGCTTGTACCTTCGGAGGTTGCGTCGAAAACCATCCAGGACGTTCTTCTCATCGTCGACCAGCAGGATCTTGGTGGTCATTCGCACGCCTCGCCATCCGGTGGTTCGACTGGAAGACGAATTATGAAGGTCGTGCCCACCCCTTCCTCGACCTCAAATGTCAGCTCGCCGCCGTGTTTGACCGTGATGATGTCGTGCGCAATAGCCAGCCCCTGTCCGGTGCCCCTGCCCACGTCCTTGGTGGTGAAGAAGGGGTCGTAGATCCGGTCACGTATGTGTTCGGGTATGCCGCCGCCCGTATCCTGGATGCGGATCTCGGCGTAGTTGCAGTCCTGTCGAGTCGTCACCGTTATCGTGCCCAGGTCACCCGAATCACCAACCACATCACCGATGGCGTGGGCGGCATTGACCAGCAGGTTGAGGATCACCTGGTTGAGCGGCCCGGACAGGGCGGGGATGCAGCCCACGGCGGGATCGAGGTTGGTGACGGCCTCGGCGACGTATTTCCACTCGTTGCGCGCCACGGCAAGCGTGTTCTCGAGAGCCCGGTTGATATCGACCGGCGAGAGTTGCTCGCCGCCCGGATGTGAGAACTCCTTCAACGCTCGCACGATCACTGCTACCCGTTCTACGCCGTCGAGCGACTGCTCGATCGCGTCCGGTAGCTCGGCCACGAGGAAATCGAAATCGGCGTCCTCGAGCGCTGACTCGTGGGTGGCAATCGCAGCGTCCACGTTGGTACCGGATTTCACGGCTTCGGTGATCTGGGCGGCGCTTTGCAGCGCCGAGATCACATCCGAGAAGGCGTCCTTCATGAACCTCAGGTTGTCCGACACGAACTGCACCGGAGTGTTGATCTCATGCGCAACCCCCGCAGCCAGCTGACCAACGGCTTCCAGTTTTTGGGCCGAGAGCAGACTTGCTTGGGTACGCTGCAGCTCGCTCATCGTGTCACGGAGGCCCGAATACAGCTGGGCGTTCTCGATGGCGATTGATGCCTGTGAGGCGAGCATTTCCACATACAGGTGCTCGTTGTCACCCAGCGGCGTTTCAGAACCGGCTTCCCGCACCGCCGTCAAGGTCCCGAAGACCTGGTCGTTGGCGATGAGCGGCGCCACGATCACCGACCATCGGCCGTGGCTGAGTGCCCGCTCGTAGGCCAAGCCCGTGTTGCGCATGTCGCTGGCGATGTCTTCCGAGATGGTGCCGACACCGTCCCGCCAGACGCTGCCGGTGATACCGGCTTCCAGTTCGTCGTACGTATGCTGCGCGAGCTCGTCCGAGTCAATGCCGCGCGCCATCCTCTGTGTGATCTGACGAGAATCGTGATCGAACATGAACAGCGCCACTTTGTCGGCGTCGACCAGCCGGACTGCTCCGTCGAGGGTCATGGCAAGGATCTCCTCGACGTCGAGCGAAGCTGTGAGCGACGTGCCGATCTCGTACAACTGGGACAGCTTCGCCGCGGTTTCGATTGCAATGCGCTCGGCCCGTACCCGGGCCGTGACGTCCAGGAAACCCACCTGGACGTGTGCGTAGTCGGGCCCGGTATCGAGCACGGGAGCCGCCCAGTTCATGACGCAGTCGATGGACTCGCCGCCGAAAGGCTGGCCATGCAGCTCGATTGCGACATGATCCTTGCCGTCCCAGATCGCCTGGAATTGGGCGATGAAGGAGTGCCGGGTTCGGTCCTTGAACATCTCCGGCGGCAGACTGCCGACCAATTGTTCCTCGCGTTCTGCCCCCACCAACCGGATGGCCTGCGCGTTGGCCGCCTCGACGACGATCAGCGAGATGAGCCGTTCGAGCTCGTCTGGTCGCTCAGTGAGGTACGACGTGAGGTCGGTGACACCCTCTCGCCTGAGAGCTTCCAATGACTCGGCCGCTTTCGAGTAGTCCTCTTCGTACATCGCAACGGGTATCGAGTCGAACCGGCGGCGCCAGAGGGTGATCTCCGACGAATCAAGTTGGCGCCGGCTCACCCCATGGGCCGGCCCCCCCGAAGCGGCAACCATGCTGAGCGGTGCTCGCGAGGTCATACCGGCTCCGCGTTCAGCCGGGAAGTCCAGTCCGGAACCCGGTCGGACAAGCCGATAGATTCCAGATACCCGTGATCGAGCGGGACCACGGGTTCCTGACCTGGGCGCAACGCCGCAGCGGCGTGCAGCGCGGTCAGAGTGCGAAAGCCTTCGGTGGCGGGAAGCACACCGGGCTCGCGGTAGAAGGCCACTGCCTCCACGATTGACGGGGGCAGGCCCCACAGTCCGAGGAGGTACGCCCCAACCTGAGGGCTGGTGGCCCCGAACTCGGCCAGCTCGGCCTCCTCGGATGCCACCCCGCCGCCACTCGCCATCAGCGCCTGGACGTACCGATCCGGGAACTGGGCCGCCAGCACCAGAGTTCCAGCCGTGCTGAGGAGACCCGCCACCTGGGCGAATCCGGCCAGCTCCTTTGATGCACCTTCCGCCACCGCCACCGAC
Source organism: Acidimicrobiia bacterium (assembly GCA_041576165.1). Classification (GTDB taxonomy): domain Bacteria; phylum Actinomycetota; class Acidimicrobiia; order Spongiisociales; family Spongiisociaceae; genus JBFGLM01. The sequence continues at coordinate 18,535 of JBFGLM010000019.1, read as the reverse complement.
CGGGCCGCCTCAGCCATCTGGGCACACCGGTGCCACAACACGTCGAGGTCGACGCCCGCCCGTTTGGCACCTTCCAGCTCGCGGAAGACATGCTGGCCCAAGACGAGCGACAGTATCCGGTCGACACCCAACATCGACGTGGCTTGCTTCACGTCCGCAATCGTTCGCGAGAAACCAAAGAACGACGAGTTGACCAGCTGAAGTACTTTGGCCGTCATGCCCGGATCACGGGCCACCACATCCGCGATGGCATCTAGCGATGGATCATCGGAGTTCACGATGTCCATGATCTCGTTGTACGCCGCAGGAAAGCTGGGCAAGGAGGTCATGGCGGAGACGGCCCCCACCAGCGCCTCCTCGTGCATGAGGTCGCGGAGCGCAGCGGCGCGCCCGATAGCAGCCTTCAGAGTCTCGGGTTCGCAAGGTTTGGCCATGTACTGGTGAGCTGCGTTGACGGCTTGCATCAATTCCCGCTCGCCCGCCTGACCGGACAACACCAGTCGCACGGTCGATGGATGACTGGTGGCGATGGTCGTGAGCATCTCGGTGCCGTTCATTCCGGGCATACGCATGTCCGAAACGATTACGTCAAACGGCTCCGCGTCCAGCATCGCGAGCGCTTCCGCCCCGCTCTCGGCGAACGCGACGTCCCACTCGTGACGCATGGAGCGCAACATACGGGCCAGTCCTTGCAGGATCTGTGGCTCGTCGTCCACAAAAAGAATCCGGTCACGCGCCAAGACGTTCCTCCTCGGAAGGAATGTCGAGCGGCAACATCGGCCACTCTCCTAGCGATCCCCGTCGGCCGAGGCCAGGCTCCGTTTAGCGATGGACCGTTCAGCCCTCATCTGGGTGGCGTCCCATTAGTCCATCGAAGAACGTGGGGAGGACAAAGCCGAAGAGCCGCGATCGATCGAGGACCACGATCGCCGCGACCGTTCCCAGCGCCAGCCCGAGCGCCGGGCGGGCGTTCAAGCCGATCTGCCACAGGGCGTTTCCGTAGCCGATCGCCTGCAGAAGCATCCCCCACGCGGGGTTACGCCGGAGCAGGTAGCCGGCGCCGAGCACCGTCCCGGCAATGGTCCAGCCAAGCTGGACATATCCGCCGGCGACCATCCCACCCAGCAAGACGGCTCCGACCAGGGTGTCGGCTACGAGATCGACCTGGCCCAATCTGGTTTCGCCGGGCACCTTCCGCGCCAGCCGACCATCCCCGAAGTCGGACCACCACGCCAGGGAGAGCAACACCGCGACGCCGTACCACCAGCCCCGAGCGGCGACGACCGCCAGGGGTGCGGCCAGGATTATCCGACCGGCGGTGAGGCCGTCGGCCAACCGGGCCGTAAGCGTGGAACCCTGCATGGTGCGAGACTGCCACACTCGCGACCGGACGGCGGCACCGCCGCCGTCCGGATAACGGTCCCGGTCTTCAACGGATCATCACCCACCGCGCGGGGCCCGTGAATCGCCCGCGTTCGATCGCCTCTACCTGTCCACTAACCATCACTGGTGGTCCTGATCGGGTCCGACCCCGGGAGTTGTTGCTTGTTGCGCCGGACCCGTTCAGCCGTCCGACGGGCCAAAGCGGCAAGGGGGGAACGCCGCATTGACCCGCCGAATCAGTGTCTAACTGTCTACTCGAGTAGCACCGCTGCGAGCGCCTGGCTCCAGACGGGCCCACCACTTCTTGGCGGTGTCGATCCCGCCCACCCCGAAGGCGATGGCGAAGGAGACTCCGATCGCTATCCCAAGTGCGCCGAAGAACGACGTCACTACTGCGTTGACCAGCGTCGTAGCCAGATCCAGGGTCTCAAAAGCGGCAATGACGCCGAAGGCGAGGATGATGACCCGGACCAGCGTCGGAACCCAGTTCAGATTCTGCGACGCCGCGAGCGGCCGAACCAAATCGGCGACCCAGCTCGCAATCGCAGCTGCGACCACGAGGATGATCACTGCGACGATCAGACGCGGAATGTAGGCGATCAAGTCACGCAGCAGGTTGGTCAGCTCATCGACTGCCAGTGCTTCGGCCGAGAGCAGCAGGACCACGGCCATCAGCATGTAGTAGATGATGGACGTCACGATTCCCGACGCCGTGTATCCGGCGTTTCTGATCGTGTCACCGACGCCGGCCCGATCGAGCAAACGATCAAACCCGAGCCGGTCGAGAACCCGCCTGAGTACATTCCGAATCAGGCGTGCCACAAACCAGCCGATGATCAGTATCAACAACGCGCCGATCAGCTTCGGCAGGTATTCGGCAATCGCTTTACCGACCTCGACGAAACCGTCCGTAAGTCCATCGACAAAATTCTGTGCCAGGAACATTCCCTTCCCTCCTGTCTCCCAGGGCTTACATGACTGTGACTTTAGGAATGAGGAATGGTTCCCGGGAACTATTCCGGGGGATTTCCGTCTCACTGGTTATGGTTCTGCCAGGTGGACACCCGTTCAGACGCCGAACTTGTCGAAGCGGCGCTGGAACATCCCGACGCGTTCGGAGAGCTGGTGCGGCGGCACCAAGCATTTGTTTTTGGCGCCGCATTACGGGTGACACGGGACGGCACCCTGGCGGAGGAAGTTGCGCAAGAAACCTTCTTTCGGGCGTACCGGTCACTGGCGAGTTTTCGGGGCGAAGCCAAGCTCCGAACCTGGCTGTACCGGATCGCTACCAACCTTTCAATCGACCTCGTGGCGCGGCAGCGGGAACGGCCGGTAGAGCACGTACCCGAGCAGCCGTCACATCGCACTCCCGCCCGGGTAGTCGAGGTCACAGTGCAGTCAGAAGAGCTCCGCGAGGCGCTCGGCCAGTTGCCGGACTTGCTGCGCGAACCGCTGATGCTGCGGGAGTTCGAATTGCTGTCGTACGAAGACATCAGCCGGCAACTCGAAATACCCCTCAACACCGTGCGTACCAGGATCTTTCGGGCCAAGGCTCAGCTTCGGGATCTCATGAAGGAGTGGGATGTCACGTAGCTGCGTAATTACGGACGAGCAACTGGTCTCGTTCGCCGATGGTGAAACCAGCGAAATCGAGGACCACATCTTCACGTGTGACGAGTGCCAGGCCGACCTCGCGCTGCTGTGGGATGACCTGCTGGAGGTCAACGTGGCCGAGCCGGTGCTCCGGGCGATCCGAGTCGATTGGCTGGTCAGCGGAATGCTCTCGACCGGCGTGGGCGTGGCGTCGAGAATCACCTCGGCTGCAGTGCATTATCTGACGGGGAGGACGGGAACATGATGTTGTTGATCCAAATTGGGGTGACCCTCGCGGTTGTCCTCGTGGTCATTCTGATCATCCGGTGGCTCCTGGGTCGCGGCCGGATCGCCAGTCTGCTGGACGAGGAAGCCCGGAAGATGGTGCTGCGGTCGCTGACCATCCTTGTGGTATTGGGCGGCTTTCTCTTTGTGGTCGCGTCCAACAATCCCGACGTTCAACAGCAGCTGACCCAGGGCGTCATCGCTTTCTTGCCGCGCGCGATCGCCGGAACATTGATCCTCGTTGCTTCGATCGTTCTGGGACGTCTCATCGGTGTTTTAGTGGGTCAGGCACTCCGTAATCGCTCCCCACTGATGGCGAACCGAGTCGGGAAGGCGCTGACCGTGTCCATCATCGTCATGGGCTCTGTGATATCAGCGGACCAGTTTGGAATCACGACCGATTTGATGCTCTTGGTCATTGGTTCCGCACTTGCCGCCGTTGCCCTGGCGGCCGGGCTCGTATTCGGGCTCGGCAGTTTGCCGCTCGCCCGACAGATCGCCGCGGGCCGCCACGTAGATGACCGCTTCTCTGCCGGCGACCATGTGGAGGTCGCCGGCATCACCGGCGAGCTAGAAAGCATCGGCCTTGCTTCCAGCCGGGTCACCAGCGACGACGGCTCATGGGAAATCCCGCACCAGATCTTCCTCGAAGGAGCAGTTCGCATCCGCGCGCGGGTCCGCGAATAGTCGCGGGAACCCCTGACTCCCCTCTCTGCGTCAGAGTCGAGACCCAGAGATGAGAGGGAGACAGGATGCAACACGTCAGATTGATAGCGGTGCTACTGGCGCTTTCGATCGTTGCGACCGCATGCGGCGATAGCGACCATGACGAGGTTTTCAACGCCACCGAGACCACCATCATTGGGTTCCAGGAGCAGTCCGGTGGAGGCCAGAACTTGACCGGACAGGTCGAGGCCGAATCTGCAGCGCCCGAATATGCACGTGGTACCGATCGGGTAACGGCGACGACTGCCGCGACGGCCGCCGATGCCGTCGGGCAGGTGACCGACGAGCAGCTCTACGAGCCGCCGATCGAGAACGCACCGGATGGAGTGATCACGCAGGGATACGGCACCAATCCGTTCGTGCCCACCGGCCAGGACGCCCAATCCACCTTTGCGCTCGATGTCGATACGGGCTCGTACACGCTGGCCCGCAGCTGGGTTCAGGCCGGCGAGCTGCCGCTGCCCGAGCTGGTCCGGGTCGAGGAGTTCGTGAACTTTTTCAACCAGGGCTACCCCGCACCCGCCGGCGACACCTTTGCCGTTTTCGCCGATGGTGCGCCGACCCCGTTCACGCAGAGCGCCAACAATCACATGATCCGGGTGGGTATCAAGGCCCGGGAGGTCGCCGAACAGTCGCGGGCCGATGCCGTCCTGACGTTCGTAGTCGACGTGTCCGGATCGATGCGGGAAGGCAACCGGATCGAGATGGTCAAGGGAGCCCTGGCGACCCTGGTCGACCAGCTGCGTCCGACCGACACAGTCGCCATCGTGGCCTACGACACCAACGCGTGGACCGTCCTCAGCCCCACCGCCGCGACCGACCGAGATGTCATCCTCGACGCCATCGGCGCATTGCAGCCGGGCGGCTCGACCAACGCAGAAGCGGGCCTCACGTTGGGTTACGACATTGCCAGCGCGACGTTCGAGCCGGGACTCATCAACCGCGTAATTCTGGCGTCGGACGGGGTCGCCAATGTCGGCAACACCAGTCCGGGCGGCATCCTGGCTCGCATCCAGGAACAGGCGTCGATCGGCATCAACCTGGTCACCGTAGGAGTGGGCCTTGGTAACTACAACGACGTGCTGCTCGAGCAGCTGGCGGACAATGGCGATGGTTTCTACGCCTACGTCGACACGCTGGCCGAAGCCGAGCGGCTCTTTGTCGAGGGTCTGACCGGAACACTCCTGACCGTGGCTGAGGAAGCCAAGGTGCAAGTTGATTTCAACCCACAGGCGGTGTCTTCCTACCGATTGCTGGGCTTCGAGAACCGGGCCATCGCTGATCGCGACTTCCGCAACGATGCGGTGGACGCCGGCGAGATCGGCGCCGGTCACGAGGTGACGGCACTGTACGAGGTGACCCTGACCCGTCCGCTGACCGACCTGGGTTCGGCGGAGCTGGCCACGGTCAACCTGCGTTGGCGTGAGCCGGGCGCAGTGGTGTTCACCGAGTTCAACGGCCTCCTTCCCGCCACGGTGCTGACGGATTCCTTCACATCGGCTGAAGAGCGGTTCCAGCTGGATGTGGTGGCAGCGGCCTACGCCGAGATCCTGCGCGACAGCCCGTGGGCCAACGAGGTGACGTTCAGCTGGGTGGCTGAGGAAGCAAGCCGTCTCGCCGCCGAACTCGACGATCCTGAAGTGTGGGAATTCGCCGAACTCACAAGTGTCGCGGCGTCGCTGGCCGGTGAGCCTGTCGCCATCTTGCGACAGCCCTGATTGGAGGAAGGCAGGTCTGTCGCGCCGCCCGAGGGGCCACGGGATACCCGTGGCCCCTCGACTTTGGCTGATCACTCGAGTCGGTCGCAGGTAACGTCACCCGCCATGAATCGTCCTCAACGGCCCATGGTGACCCTGCTCGGCGCAGCCCGAACCGTGACCGGGTCGAAGTTTCTGATCGATACTCCCCGTGCCCGGGTGCTGGTGGACTGCGGCCTCTTTCAAGGTGTGAAGCGGTTACGGGAGAAGAACTGGGAGCCGTTCCCGGTCGATCCCGCCACCATCGACGCCCTGGTTCTGTCCCACGGGCATCTGGATCACGTCGGATACGTCCCCGTATTGTGCAATCGCGGTTTTGGCGGCAGCATCTGGGCGAGCGAGTCGACCGGACGCCTCACCGAACTGATCCTGGCCGATTCCGGCCGCATCCAAGAGGCCGACGCAGAGCGCGCCAACCGCAAGGGCTACACGAAACACAAGCCGGCCTTACCGTTGTACACCCAGGAAGACGCAATCAGGGCGTCGTCCCAGCTCCGGATGGCTCCTTGGGCCAGCCCCGTTCCGATTGCCGACGGCATCTCGATCCGGCTGAGTCGGGCAGGCCATATCCTGGGTTCGGCCTCGATACTCGTCGAGTTCGATGACGGGACCGAGCCGCTGCACATTTCGGGCGATCTCGGTCGACCAGAGCATCCGGTCCTGCTGCCGCCCGATCCCTGCCCCGGGTCTGGAACGGTCATGCTGGAATCGACCTACGGCGACACAGAGCACTACGAGGAGGACGGCACCAAAGCACTTGGGCGGGTGATAGCCGGCACTGCCGAACGAGGCGGTTCCGTGGTCATCCCTGCTTTTGCAGTAGACCGCACTGAGGTCATCCTCGTCGCCCTCAAGGAACTGACCGACGCGGGTGAAATACCGGAACTTCCCGTCTACCTCGACTCGCCCATGGCCCGGTCGGCCCTGGGTTTCTACCTGAGAGCTGTGGCGGAATCGCACTACGAGATACGGCCCGAGGTCGCCGGGAATCCCGATGTGTTCAACCCTGGGGACCTTCGGATCACAGAGTCCGTGGAGGACTCCAAGGCGATCAACTTCGTGGATCCCCCGGTTGTCATCATCTCGGCCTCGGGTATGGCGACCGGCGGTCGGGTGCTCCACCATCTCAAACGCATCCTTCCCGACCGCGACTCGAGCGTGGTCCTCGTCGGATATCAAGCGGAGGGGACGCGGGGCCAGCGGCTGCTCAGCGGGGAAGACTCGATCAAGATCCACGGTGAGTTCTGGCAGGTTGAGGCCGACGTGGCCTCGGTTCCGGCGTTCTCCGTGCACGCCGATCGGTCCGAATTGTTGGATTGGATGGCCACGGCCCCGCGCAACCCCGATCGAATAGTGGCCGTGCATGGAGACTCAGACGCAATGGAAAGCCTCGCACAGGCGGTGGGCGCCCGATTCGGGCAGACATTGCTCATGCCCGGCCAGGGTGAGGCGGTCTTGCTCGCTTGATGGTGGGTGCACGGTGCTGTGGCACCCGCTTGGCCGTATCTCTACAATCGACTGCAGCCCGGAGACACAGCCGGGAGCCGCTGGTGTCAGCGAAGTCCGGTGAGAATCCGGCGCTGTCCCGCAACTGTGAAGCCTCCTGACGGAGGACGAGCCAGGTCGCCTGCCCATCGGCTACGAACAGGTCCTCGGAGGAAGGGCGGCTCGTACGGGCAACCGGCGAACTCTCTTCATCCTCCACAGGAGGGTGTTTTTACATGCGACGAAGCGTTGCGCTCGTGGTCTCTTGCGCGCTGCTGACAGCAGCTTGCGGGGGGACCGATCAAACTGCCGAGGTCACGTCGGCCGCCACCGAAACCACCGCAGTGGAGACCACGGCAGTCACCACTGCGGCCACCACGACTACGACCGCCACCACGGTCGCAACAGTGGCCGGCGGTTTCCCGGTGAATGTCGCCGGGACCGAGATTCCTGATCGACCGGAAGCCATCATCTCGATGTCCTCGACATCTACCGAGATGTTGTTCGCAATCGGAGCGGGTGATCAAGTCATCGCGGTTGACTCATTCTCGGATCATCCGCCGGAAGCACCGGTCACCGACTTGAGCGCGTTCGAGCCCAGCGTTGAAGCCGTTGCCGCCCTCGAACCCGACCTGGTCGTCATCTTCCACGACCCGGGCAGTTTCACCAGCGGACTCGAGGCTCTCGAGATACCCGTGATCCGCCACGTTGCGGCCACGAACATCGAAGACAGCTACGCCCAACTCCGGGAGCTCGGCGCTGCGACCGGCCACGTGGGAGAAGCCGAAGCGCTGATCGAAGACATGTCGGCAAGTATCAGCCAGCTGGTCGACTCATACCGGATACCCGACGGCTCCCTCACCTACTACCACGAGGTTGACAACACGTTGTTTTCGGCAACCTCGAACACGTTCATCGGGAGTATCTACGGGCTGTTCGGACTGCGGAACATTGCCGACCCGGCCGATGGCAACGGGAGCGGGTTTCCGCAGTTGTCGGAAGAGTTCATCATCGAGTCCGACCCCGACCTGATCTTCTACGGTTGCGCGGTCTGGTGCGGGACCTCGGCGGAATCGATCGCCGAACGGCCTGGTTGGGAGCGGATAACTGCGGTGGAATCCGGGGCGCTCTTTGAGCTCGACGATGACATCATCAGTCGCTGGGGCCCGCGCCTAGTGGACTTCGTGGGCCTGATCGGCGACTCGCTGGCTGGAATGGAGGAGGCCGCGGCATAGATGGCACTCTCCGGCACGTCCGAGCTCGCGCTGGAGCGGGCGTCAGTTCGCTTGAAGTGGCGGTGGATGGCGCTCGGGTTGGGCGTCCTGGCCGTCGCGGTATTGGTCGGATCTAGCCTCGGCCCGGCCGGGCTGCATCCGATCGAGGTCATACGGGAGCTGTTGGGGACGCTGCTGCTGATCGATCGGCCGTCGGAACTGACACAGACCCAGCAGGCGATCCTGTGGGAGATCCGGGTTCCGCGAGTGGTGCTGGGCGGACTGGTCGGTGGCATGCTGGCGGTGGCTGGCGCCTCCTACCAGGGGGTCTTCCGGAACCCGCTGGCAGATCCGTATCTCCTGGGCGTCGCTGCCGGGGGCGGCCTGGGCGCGACCCTGATCATCGCCTACCAGCCGGGCTCCGGGACGGGGCTGCTCCCGCTGGCAGCGTTCGCCGGCGCTCTGCTGGCGGTATTGGTCACGTATCTCATCGGACGCTCCGTCGGAGGCCGGAGCTCTGTGACCCTCATCCTGGCCGGGATTGCAGTGGCCGCGTTCTTCACGGCGCTGCAGACGTACATTCAACAGCGCAACTCCGACGCTCTCCGCCAGGTGTACACGTGGATATTGGGCCGGCTGTCGACAACCGGCTGGGACGAGGTGCTGGTGCTCTTGCCGTACGTGACTGTCTGCTCAGTGGTGCTCCTGCTCCACCGCCGGCTGCTCGACGTCATGAGCGTCGGCGACGAAGAAGCGGACAGCCTCGGCATCCACTCGGGTCGGGTCCGGGTGATCGTCATCATCTTTGCCACGCTGGGCACCGCCGCAGCGGTAGCGGTGAGCGGACTCATTGCGTTTGTCGGCATCGTGGTGCCGCATGCGGTGCGGTTGATGGTCGGGGTCAGCTACCGATCTCTGATCCCACTCTCGATGGTGTTCGGTGCCGCGTTCTTGATCCTGGCCGACCTCGCGGCCCGAACCGTGGCAACACCCGCCGAGCTGCCGATCGGCGTGATAACGGCGTTCCTCGGGGCACCCTTCTTCGCGGTGGTGCTGCGCACCAGCCGCAGGTACATCGGATGAGTGTCGGGGCCCGCCGACTCACGGTGGCCTACACACCGGGCCAGGCGGTCGTCGACGCGGTGACCGTGGAGGTAGCTACCAACGAGTGGGTCGGGCTGATCGGTCCCAACGGCGCGGGCAAATCATCGTTGCTCCGGGCCCTGGCTGGGCTCATCCCCGCCGACGGCGAGATCGAACTCGACGGGACACCCATCGCAACGCTTGCGCGCCGTCAGCTCTCCCAGCTGGTGGCCTTTGTGGCCCAGGAGCCGGTGATGCCGGCGGGAATGACGGTCACCGAGTATGTGTTGCTGGGCCGCACGCCGTACCTCCCGTACCTGGGCAGTGAAAGCCGCCACGATCTCTCGACGGCGTTATCGGCGATGGAGGTCCTGGAGTTGCGGTCGCTGGCCAACCGGATGTTGAGCGACTTGAGCGGCGGTGAGCGGCAGCGGGTGACCCTGGCGAGGGCCCTCGCACAGGAACCCAGCATCCTGCTCCTGGACGAACCGACCAGCGCACTCGACATCGGTCACCGCCAGACGGCCCTGGATTTGATCGGGGCAATCCGGGCACACCGGCCCGTGACCATCGTCAGCGCCATGCATGATCTGACTCTGGCGGGCCAGTTCTCGGACCGGCTGGTGCTCCTGTCCGAAGGACTGGTGGTGGCCGAGGGAGATGCCCGCAGCGTCCTCACCGAGCACAACATCGAGAAGTACTACGACGCGCACGTCCGGGTGGTGGAGATCGAAGACGGGATCGTCGTCGTGCCGGCTCCGGCCCGCAGTCGCTGAAACCGGCCAGGGTGCCGAGTCCACGGCGGAGGTAGCCGCCAGCCGCACCTTCCCGCACGGTCCGGCTGCGCGGCGGGATCGAGGCATCCGCAGATCCCGGCGGCCGATACACTCGACGTTCATGAAACCCGCACAGATCGCCGCCGTGCTCGCGGCCGCCGCCGCGGCGCTGGTCGCGTGGAAGCTGCAGCAGCCCCGTCCACCGAGCGCCGAATCCGGCAACTGGAAACCTGCCGACCACGTAGGCAGCGAGCGCTGACGCCGTGCGCATCGCTCTGTACGGTCACGACACGTTCGGCGTGCGCCTCGGCCGGGTCCTGCTCGCTGAGCGCCACCTCGATCAGCTTGGCGTAGTAGGCGAAGACGTGCGCCATCCCAAGGTCGAGAGAATCGACTCAGTGGACGGCTACGACGTCGTACTGATCGACCGGTTGGACCGGCGCGGGTCGGAGTTGTTCGAGGAAGCACTGGCCCTGCGCACCGACATAGTGACCTTGGACGAGCCACCTGCGGTCGAGCATTGCTTGTGCGCGATCGTCGGCGACGCGGCCAACCCACGAGGTCTGGCCCACGCGCTGGCGATATCCACCGCCGGATCCGCCGCTGAGGCAGTCGAGGTGACCATCGCATGGGCGCGGGAGGGTCGACCGCGCCGGCGCGGCCAGGCGGTCACCTTTCCCGCTCCCATCGGCGCGCGCTGGGCCGGGGAGACAGCGGTGAAAGAAGCCGGCGTCCACAGGGCGCTGGAGGCCCCCGGTCCGGGACCATGGACCGGTGCCCTCGCTCGGGTCACGACAATGACCGAATCCGGCTTACAGACCACCACGACGGCTGTGGTGGACGACGGTGACTTCCTGGCCGCAGTCATGGTGGCGGGCGCCGCAATCGCCGCGGCCGAAGGTGGATATGGGTCCGGCTTCTGCTCCCCCGCCGACCCGGGCGGGTCCTATCTACGAGCCGTGCGGCGCGCCGGGCTCGAGGCAGCCACGTTCACGCAAGCGTAGGAGCGGTAGATCGGCGTGAGGTGAGCTGCAGGCGGGCCGGGCGGGCCCGTCCTCGGGGCATCAGTCCTTGCTCGAGACGGGAGCGACGTCGTCGAGCTCGTCCCTGACCAACTCCCCGGTCTCGTCCGATTCGGCGGCGTCAGCCGGGGGCTGGTGCAGCGGACCGCCTGCACCGATGACCGCCTGCGTCTCGGTAGGGATGTCGGCGTGCCTGGGATCCGGTGCGCCGGGTGCAGTCCAGGCCTGGGCGGGGCGGACCGGCGGGGTGCCGGTGACGGGCGTCGAAACTCGCAGGCTCTCCTCCAGCATGACCACCTCGACGCCACCTACGACGTCGGAGATCAAGTTGTACAGGATGGCGGCGAGCGTGGTGGCGACCGTCATGGCCACCGTCCAGATCATGCCCAGGAAGATCACGACCCGGAAGTACTGACGGCCGTTGTTGAAGAACGACAGGTCCGGTTCCAGCAGGGTGATGTTCTCGAAGAAACTGTCCAGCGCCTGTGGGATGCCGACGTTGAGGATGACGGACCAGAGAATGACGAAGCCGAGAATCAGGCCGATGGTCACGACGACATGGAACAGCAACGAGACCTTGAGCACGGTCCACGGATCGAACTTGCGGATGACGCGACGAATCCGGCGAACCTGGGCCATCAGCAGCTGTTCCGGGTCCGTGAGCGGCGCATCACGGCAGCTCCGGCAGCTGGCTGACCGGAACGTCCTCCATTACGGAGAACTCGAGGCCGCCGACGATGTCGGACACCAGGTTGTAGGCAACGGCGCCCAGGGTCGCCATTCCGGTCATCATGACACTCCACGCAAACGCAAAAAACACGACCACCCGAAAGTACTGCTCGCCGCTGCGGAACAGAGACTCGTTCGCCTCGATGAAGCTGACGTCTCGCGCCACGCTGTCGATGGTGTCGAGGAGACCGAGATTCGTGACGATCGTCCATGCGATGATCGAAAGCAGCACGATAGCCAATCCTGCGATTAGGAAGAAGATGCTGCCGACCTTGAGAATCGTCCACGGGTCGACCTTGCGGACGATTCTCCGCACCCTGCGCCGTGTTGTGGGAACGGCCGTGGTCATGCCCAGTTCTCCAGGGGTTTCCGCCTCAAGCGAGTGAAACGTTCACCGAGGGGACGCAAGTTCCCGACGATCACTACAGCACCTCGTCGCTCGGAACTCGGGCGAATGCAGTCAGAGCGGTGCCTTCGCCCACGTTCATGACCTTGACGCCGCTGGCATCGCGCTTCTGGCGGCTGATCGACTTGACGTCCATCCGGATCACGATCCCGTCCGACGACGTGACAAAGATCTGCCCGTCGCCGTCTACGGCTTTTGCGCCCACCAGTGTGCCGCGGACCCGGGTCAGTTTGATGGCTTTCACGCCCATTCCCCCCCGCTTCTGCAGCGGGAACTGGTCCATATGCGTGCGCTTCCCGTACCCACCGGATGTCAGGAGCAACACCTCATCGCCGTCGACATTGGCGGCGGCCGCCACCACCGCGTCGTCTTGCTTCAGTTTGATGCCGCGTACACCCTGCGTGGCTCGGCCCATCGGACGCAGATCGCTCTCGGCGAACCGGATGCCTTGGCCCTGTTTGGTGAAGATCAGTATCTCGTTGTCGCCGCTGGTGGTGCGGACCTCGACAACCTCGTCATCCTCCGCCAGGTTGATGGCGATCAACGTCGCATTACGGCTGTCGTACTCACGGAACGGCGTCTTCTTGGCTTGGCCCTGGCGGGTCACCATCACGAGGTATTTGGCAGTCTCATAGTCACGGGTGTCAACGATGGCTCTGATTCGCTCTTCCGGCTCGAGCGGCAACACCGACTGGGCCATCACCCCCTTCGACGTTCGCTGCTGGCGCGGAATCTCGTGCGCCTTGATGCGGTGGACCTTGCCCTGGTTGGTGAAGAAGAGCAGATAGGCATGCGCAGTAGTGTGCAGCACGTGCTCCAGCACGTCGTCCTCGCGCATCTCAGCGCCCCTCACACCGCGACCGCCCCTACCTTGCGCCCGGTACGTGTTGGCCGGAACCGACTTCACGTAACCGTTGGCCGACACGGTGACCACGAGCTCGTCGTCGGCGATCAGGTCCTCCAGTGACATGTCACCTTCGTCGGGCACGATGCGGGTCTTGCGTTCGTCGGCGAACTTCTCCCGAATCTCGCCAAGCTCGGAAGCGATGAGGCCCCGCCGCCTGGCCGGGTCGGCCAGGATCTCCTGGAGTTCCTTGATGAGGGCCTGCAGCTCCTGATAGCGCTCCCGGAGCTTGTTCGTCTCTAGCGACGTCAGGCGCCGGAGCGGCATGTCGAGGATTGCCCGCGCCTGCCGCTCAGAAAGCTCGAACCGCTCCATCAAGGCGCGGCGGGCGGAGTCGACGTCATCCGACGCCCGAATCATCGCTATGACCTCATCGATGTTGTCGACGGCGATGATCAAGCCTTCGAGGATGTGCGCCTCGGTTTCGGCCTTCTCGAGCCGGAACTGGGTCCGTCGCTCGATCACCTCCATCTGATGGTCGAGGTAGTAGCCGATCAGTTCGGCGATGTTCAGGGTGCGTGGCACCCCGTCGACCAGCGCAACGGTGTTGACTCCGAAGCTGTCCTGCAACTGCGTCATCTTGATTAGCTGGTTCAGGACCACCTGCGGTACTGCGTCCCGTTTGAGCTCGATGACAAGCCGCATCCCGGTGCGCGAATCGGACTCGTTGCGCAGATCCGCAATCCCGCTGATCTTCTTGTCGTTCACCAACTCGGCGATCTTGGCCAGCAGCCGATCCTGGGACACCTGATATGGCAGCTCGGTGACGACGATGGCCGTTCGGCCCTTTCGCACTTCCTGCACATCGGTGACGGCTCGCATCTTTATGGACCCGCGGCCGGATACCAGAGCCTCTTTGATCCCCTTCGTGCCGACGATGTAGCCACCGGTCGGGAAGTCGGGCCCTTTGACGATCGATAGATAGTCCTCGGGGCCTGCGTCCGGGTTTTCGAGACCGAAAAGGCAGGCGTCGATCACCTCGCCCAGGTTGTGGGGCGCGATGTTCGTGGCCATCCCGACGGCAATGCCTTGCGAGCCGTTGACCAGCAAGTTGGGGAAGCGAGCCGGCAGCACGATCGGCTCCGACTCCTCACCGTTGTAGTTGTCGTCGAAATCGACCGTGTTCTCATCGATGCCGTCGAGCAGTGCCGTGGTGATCTGCTCCATCCGGCATTCGGTGTAGCGCATCGCCGCCGGCGGATCATCGGTGGTGCCGAAGTTGCCCTGGGGGTGGATGAGCGGATAGCGAAGCGAGAAGTCCTGCCCCATTCGCACGAGAGCGTCGTAGATCGCATCGTTGGAGTGCGGATGATATTTGCCGATGACCTCACCGACCACCGTGGCGCTCTTGCGATGTGGCGACGCCGGCCCAATCCCGAGATCATCCATCGCATAGATGATCCGCCGTTGCACCGGCTTGAGGCCGTCCCGCACGTCGGGGAGCGCCCGCGAGACGATGACCGACATCGCGTAGTCCACGAACGACTTCGCCATTTCGTCGTTGATGTCGATCGCAGGACGCTCTGGGACGCCCTCCATGGTTGTGATGTCGTCTGCCACGTGGTTCTCCTGGGTCTCAGATGTCGAGGAAACGAACGTCTTTGGCGTTCACCTGGATGAATTGCTTGCGGGACGCGACGTCATCTCCCATCAGGGTCGAGAAGATCTGGTCGGCCGCGGCGGCGTCATCCAACTCAACCTGCACCAGGGTCCGGGTGGCCGGATCCATCGTGGTGTCGCGCAGCTCGTTGTCATTCATCTCGCCTAGGCCTTTGAACCGGGTTGGCTTGGCCTTGGGATGGTCCTTCTGGAAGGCGGCCAAGGCGGCGTCGTCATCCAGGTAGTGCACGTTCTTGCCGACCTTGACCCGGTACAGCGGCGGCACCGCGATGTACACGTACCCGGCTTCGATCAGCGGGCGCATCTGCCGGAAGAAGAATGTCAGGAGCAGCGTTCGAATGTGAGCCCCGTCCACATCCGCGTCGGTGAGCAGCACCACTTTGTGGTACCGGGCCTTGTCGAGTTCGAACTCGTCGCCGATCCCGGTACCGATCGCCGTGATCAGCGACTGAATCTCGGTGTTCTGCAGAGCCTTGGCCAGCCGGGCTTTCTCCACATTGAGGATCTTGCCCCGGATGGGCAGGATCGCCTGGAACTCCGAGTTGCGTCCCCGCTTGGCCGGGCCGGCGGCTGAATCACCCTCGACGATAAACAGCTCGCTGAGATGAGCTTCCTTAGAGGAACAGTCGGCCAGTTTGCCGGGCAGCGAGGACGACTCCAGCAGGCTCTTGCGCCGGGTCATGTCTCGTGCATTGCGAGCAGCTTCCCTTGCATGCTGCGCCTGGCGGGACTTCTCGACGATCCGGCGAGCGTCGGTCGAGTACCGCTCCAGCCACTCCGGCAGGATGCGGTTCAGCGTCTTGAGCACGTAGCTGCGAATCTCGGTGTTTCCCAGCTTCGTTTTCGTTTGACCCTCGAACTGGGGCTGGCGCACCTTGACCGACATCACGGCCGTCAGCCCCTCGCGGACATCCTCCCCGGTGAGGTTGGCGTCCTTCTCCTTGAGGATGTTCTTCGCTCGGCCGAAGTCGTTGAGGGCCTTGGTCAGGGCGGTGCGGAAACCCTCTTCGTGAGTGCCGCCCTCGTGCGTGTTGATGTTGTTGGCAAAGCTGAGGACGGTTTCGGTGTAGCCGGTCGTCCACTGCATCGCCAGCTCCAGCTCAGCTTCGGGGTCCTTGTCCTCGAGCGCCACGATGTGGGAGTGGAGCGGCTCACGGGTGGAGTTCAGGTGCTTGATGAAGTCGATGACCCCGCCCCTGTAGAGGAACGTCTCCTCCTGGCCGTCCTCTCGCTCGTCGATCAAGCGGATTTCGAGTCCCTTGTTGAGGAACGCCATCTCCCGCAGCCGCTGCTGGACGGTGCCGTAATTGAATTCGGTGGTTTCCGTGAAGATGTCCGGGTCCGGCCAGAACGTGATCGTGGTGCCGGTCTTCTTGGCCGGCTTGCCCTTTTTGACCGGGCCGAGCGCCCGTCCTTTTCGAAACTCCTGGGTCCAGGTGAATCCGTCGCGCACGATCTTGGCTTCGAGCCGGGCGGCGAGCGCGTTGACGACCGAGACGCCGACCCCGTGCAATCCGCCGGAGACGGTGTAGGCGCCCTGTTCGAACTTGCCGCCGGCATGCAGAGTTGTCAGCACGGTGGTGAGCGCCGATTTCTTGGTCTTGGCGTAATTGTCCACCGGGATACCGCCGCCGTTGTCCTCGACCCGACAGCCTCCCTCCGCCAGCAGGGTCACCGCTATGCGGGTGGCACGGCCAGCCATCACCTCGTCGACTGAGTTGTCCACGACTTCCCACACGAGGTGGTGCAGCCCGCGCGGTCCGGTGCTGCCGATGTACATCCCCGGGCGCCGCTGGACGGCCTCGAGACCCTCTAGAACCTTGATGTCTTTTGCGCTGTAATCGCTCGCGCTCTTCTTTGTTGATGCCACGAAGCTCCTAACCTGGCTCTGTGACTCGTCGTCCGGGCCCGACGCCGGCGCCGTGGCTCATATGGACTCCGCTCAGCCGGGGGCCCGGTCGGACTGTCCGACCGTTTCACCGCCTCATGGGCTATCCCGACGTCACGTCGAGGCGGTGTCGATTCGCCCCGGCCCACCACCGGTGGGTCTCACGCACAACCACCGCAGGTCTGGACCTCCGGCGTACCCAAAGCACGCGGGTCTGGTGCCTGACCGTTGATGAACCCTGGTGGCTAACCCTGCTGGTCGGCCCTGCTGGTCGGCCCTGCTGGTCGGCCCTGCTGGTCGGCCAGCTTGATGAACGTGCTCAGGCACGCACCTCCACGTTCCTCCAGGTTGCGTTTCGGCTGGACACGAAAAAGGGCCATTCGCGTGGCCCCCGCCGCGGTCCGTTTTACACATGTGTAAGTATAGTCGGTTTCCCGAACTGACCCAAGCTTTGGAGGGCCCTCAAAAACCCCTTTGACCAGGGGTTTTGTGATTCCCGGACGCCCCGGGTCGAGATGGCGCCACTACCTCGACGGCAGTGATCGATCGCGCCCCGAACCGGGCCTGCAAGACGCGAACCAGATCCTGCTCGCCGTAGCGCAGCAGCCGCACCGCGCTTGCGCTGAGAGCCTCTACTATCAAGGTTCCTTGTCGCATGATCACGGGTCGCGAGTGCTCGGCCCAGGGCGCTGCGACGAGATCCGGCCACTCATCGATGAGGGTCAGCAGCATCGGCAGGTCGTCCACGCCCAGCCCGGCCAGGGTCGACGACAACAGATCGGTCAGGCTGCGCAGCTCGCCCGTCACCGCAACGAACCCCCGTCAACGATCCAGAGTCGCCCGGCCACCGGCACCTCCTCATCACGGGCTGTGGTGATGAATGTCTGAGCCTGCGGGAGCGCCGCGGCCAACGCCTTGGCCCGAGCCATGTCTAGCTCGGAGAACACGTCATCCAGCAACAACAGCGGCGGCTCTCCGATCGCTTGTTCCACGGCCCGGTGGGCGGCAATCCGCATGGCAAGCGCCAGGGTTCGCTGCTCGCCCTGCGACGCGCGGGTACGGGTGTCACGACCCCCGAGACGGATCACAGGATCATCCCGATGTGGCCCCATCGTCGTGACCCGCCGCTCGAGGTCGGCCCGCTCCGATTCGGCCAGGGCCGACCGAAGCAGTTCCGAGTACGACGGTGCAGTGCCGGCCAGATCTGCACCCCAGGTTGCTTGATAGTCGATCCGCACCTCGAGATCGGTCGACGCCAAATGGTTGTACACGCGTTGGGCCTCCTCGGCGATCGCATAGATCGCGTCGCGGCGCCTCGCCATCAGCTTGCCCCCCGCCTGTGACAAACGTTCGTTCCACACCGACAGTGTGACTCGGTCCGTCTCCCGGCCTCCTTGCTTCAGGAGAGTGTTTCTTTGCCGCAGGGCCCGCTCGTAGTCCTGCTGATCGCCGGCGGCGACCGGCCAGATCTGCACTGCGGTTTCGTCGTAGAAATCACGACGGTATGAGGGGCTCCGTTTCACGATGTCCAGATCGTCGGGAAGAAACACAACACTGCGGACATGACCCAGTAGGTCGGCCACCCGACCCAGACGCTGGCGGTTGACCTGCGCGCGGCGGCGACCGCCGCGCGGAATCTCCACTTCGATCAGCACTTCGCTTGC
>JBFGLM010000018.1:0-84548 GCA_041576165.1 Acidimicrobiia bacterium | reverse complement strand
TACGGTTCGGTGGCCGGGAAGGACTTGCCGTTGAGCGAGTATCCGATGACGCCGGCGTCGTTGAGCACCATCGGGATCTCCTGGGCGATCTCGAGATCGTTCGGGATCTCGACGCCGCTCACGGTTTGACCCCGGGGGATCGGAACATCACCGATGATGAAGGTGGCGAACAGGCCATTGGGAACCTGCATCTGGGCGTGATGGTGGGCGTGGTACATGCCGATGCCCGGCGCGTCCGCCTCGAACTCATACACGAAGTCTTCGCCCGACTTGATGAGGTCCTGGGTGTAGGGGGCGACGCCGTCCATGTTGTTGGGAGTGTCGATCCCGTGCCAGTGGACATCGGTGCCCATGGGCAGACGGTTGTGGACGATCACGCGCACGTTGTCCCCCACATCGACCCGGATCTGGGGGCCCGGGACGATGCCGTTGTAGGTCCAGGCGTCAACGAAGATGCCCGGTTCGACCTCCCACGGTGTGATTTCCGCGGTGATCTCGAACTCTTTGGTGCCATCGGGCTGGATCACGGGTTCGAGGGCCACGTTGCCCTTGCCCTCGGTCTCGGCCGGGAAGGCCAGCATTGATTCCGTCATGGCCCGGTCGAGTTCCTCCCAGTCCGGCGGCGAGTCTCTGTCTCCTGCCACCGGTTCTACCTCGGTGCCGGCCTCCGCCACGGTGAGGGTGGCAACCATCCCGGCCTGCTCGTGACCCGGAACCGCACAGAAGAGCTCGATGTCCCCCGGAGTGAGAACGCCCAGGTCGAGAACCTGGCGCTCCCCCGGACCGAGATCGACCGTTCCGGTATCGGTACCGCGCAGGAACAGGTTGTGGACCGCACTGCCGTCGTTGACGACATCGAGGTGCACCCGTCCGGCCGGCACCACCAAGTCACCTGTGATCGAGAACTCCTTGAGGCTGATCACCGCGGTGAAGGGCGCAGCTTCGGCGCCGGCGCTGCCGGTGGCGGTTGCGGGTCGGGTGGCAACGGCGATGACACCGATCGCCGCCACCAGGACACCCATGGCGATCAAGCCGAGGATGAATCGATCGAATACGTTGTTCTCTTGCACGAAGCAGCCTCTCGTCGGTTCAGCCGGAACAATGCAGCATGCGGCAGGTACAGCACACGGGCCGGAGGTCATGCGCCCCAGGGACCGACGGCCCCGTCAGCGCCGGGCGACGATGAACAGCCTCCGGAACGGGAAGAGAGTGGTTCCGTCGGGGAGCGGTGGATGCGCCTCAGCCACACGTCGGGCCCATTCATCCCGAAAGTCCTCAGCTTCGTCGCCGAGGGCCGCCAGGATCGGCTGTAGGTAGGTGCCCTCGAGCCAGGTGGCGACCGGGTTGTCGCCCTCGAGCCGGTGGAGGTATTCGGTCTCCCAGATATCGATCGTCTCCACGTGCGGGATCAACACCCGGTAGTAGAACTCCGGGTCCGAGACGGGAGCCTGCCGCAGGACCGGCTCCAGTCGGTGGATCCAGGGTCCGGCCAGCGCCAGTTCTGACGCCAGCCGGTAGGCCGCATGATGATGATTTCGCGGCATTTGCACAGCCAAGATGCCGCCGGCGGTCAGGTGGCCGACGAGTCGCGGGAACAACTCAGCATGGCGGTCGAGCCAGTGCAGCGCGGCGTTCGAGTAGATCAAGTCCAATGGATGGCCCGGGCGCCAATGCTCGATGTCGCCATGCTCGAACTGCAGCAGTGGATGATCCCGTCGGGCGCGCTCGAGCATCTCGGGGGAGTTGTCGAGGCCATACAGCTCGGCGTCGGGCCAGCGTTCGGCGATGACAGCCGTCAGCGCACCGGTGCCGCACCCGAGATCAACTACCCGGGCCGGCGGAGTCACGACCTGCGCAAGCAGGTCGAGCGCCGGGCGGTGGCGCTGCTGGTCAAAACGCTCGTACAGACTCGGGTCCCACGGCATCAGAGGCTCATTCCCGCGGCCGCTTCGCTGGTCAGGCGAGCCGTTCCAGTGCAGCATGGGCGAGCCGGACGACTGCGTCGGCCATGTCCTCGAGGTCTATGCCCTCGGTCGACGCCATCGCTCCGTGCAGGTACCGGGCGTACACGCCTTCGAGGATCGCTGCCAGCCGCCAGCCCTGGAAGGCTTGGTAATAATCGACGTGACCGACGTCGGCACCGGTCAGCTCTGCATACCGCCTGATCATCGAATCGCGCTCCAGGAATCCACCCGCCTGGGTGGCGCTGGATCGCCAGATCACCGGCTCGTCCGGCGACAACCAGTTGTTGAGCAGGTATCCCAGATCGGCCATCGGGTCTCCCAGCGTACAAAGCTCCCAATCCAGGACGGCCTTCACTTCGCCATCGGCGGTGATCATGTTGCCCAGCCGGTAATCGCCATGCACGATCGATGTGCGCGCTTGGGCGGGGATGCGGGCGCGTAGCAAGGCAGCAAGCTCGTCCATCTCGGGAATCTCACGTTGCTTCGACTGCTCCCACTGCTGCGACCAGCGTCGCAGCTGTCTCGCCACATAGTCCTCCCGACGTCCCAGGTCGCCCAGTCCGACTTCGTCCGGATCCAGCGAGTGAAGCTCGGCAAGAATGCCGATGACGTGAGAGGACAATTCCTTCCGTTCGGATGGCGGGATGGCCTCACTCGCTTCGGCATCATGAGGCACGACGCCCTCCACATAGGCCATCACGTAGAAGTCGGCTCCGTTCACGTCCGGGTCTACGCACACGCCCAACGGTGCCGGCACCGGGACCGGCGTGCCGTGCAGGGCCGAGATCACCCGGTGCTCTCTGGTCATGTCGTGCGCGCTCTCCAAGATGTGTCCCAATGGTGGACGTCGCAGCGCCAGACTCCTGCCGGTGGCGTCACGGACCCGGTACGTCAGGTTCGAGTTTCCGCCCGGAATCAGCTCGAACGTGAATGGGGCGGTGACCTCCTCGACGTGGGCGACCAGCCACTTCGAGAGCGGTTCCGCTTCGATTCCCGGCGGTACTGTGATCCCGGTCGACACGGCCCGCAGCCTAGGAGCATTCGATCCGGAAGAACCGCCCAACCAGCTGGAGCCGAACGGTTGGAGCTGCCGGGAGTCCTCAGGTGCGCGCGCGAACGGACCGAAGTAGCCAGAACTCGATCGGAGGAGCACTCCATGGCAGGCAAGGCAGAGGTGTACAAACGGAAAGACGGCAAGTGGGCTTTCCGGGTCAAGGCCAGCAACGGCCAGTGCGTCGCAACCGACGGCGGTCAGGGCTACTCGACAAAGAAGGCCGCGCTGAATACGGTCACCAAGCTCATTCAGGGCAACTACAAGGGCCCGATCGACGAACTCGACTGACGCCCGCTCATTCACGCACCGGCACCCGGGTTCCCGCCCGGGTGCTGTCGCGCCCGGTAGCCTCCCGCCGGGAGGTACGTCGTGGAGTTCGGGTCGGTCGCCGTTGTCGCGGCGATCGTGGTGGCCTATGCGCTGTTCTCGCAACGGCTCAATGGGTGGTCGATCACGGGTCCGTTTGTCTTCGTTGCCACCGGGCTAGCCCTGGGTTCGGCCGGCTTCGCCGTGCTCGGCGGCGAATTCGACGAAGGCGCAATCGAGGTACTGGCGGAGGTGACGCTCGTCCTGCTGCTGTTCACCGACGCCACCCGGATCGACCTGACCCGTCTCCGCCGCCAGCTGGCGCTGCCGGCTCGCCTGCTCGGCGTCGGGTTACCGCTAACCCTGCTCTTGGGAACCGTGCTCGCATGGGTCGTCCTGCCGGGCGTCAATCTGTGGGAAGCCGCTTTGGTGGGGGCGGTGCTGTCGCCGACCGACGCGGCGCTCGGCCAGGCCGTGGTCAGCGATCCTCGGGTTCCGGTTCGCATCCGCCAGGCGCTCAATGTCGAGAGCGGGCTCAACGACGGCATCATGCTCCCCGTCATCACCGTCCTGCTGGCGATCGCCGCAGTGGAGGTCGACCTCGAGAGTCCCGGCTTCTGGGTGCTGTTCGCCGTTCGCCAGATCGGTTTCGGGGTGGTAGCAGGCGCCGCAGTGGGCTCCGCCGGAGGTCGCCTCATCGACGTCGCTACCCGCCGGGGCTGGACCGAGGGCACGTGGCGCCAGCTGGCAACTCTGGCTGTGGGTATCGCGGCGTTCGCGGTTGCCGAAATCCTGGGTGGCAACGGGTTCGTGGCTGCGTTTGCAGCCGGTGTGGCCTTCGGATTCGCTGCTCGCGGCCACTGTGAAGCAGCCGCCGACTTTGCCGAGGATGAAGGACAACTGCTGGCATTGATCACCTTTCTCTTCTTCGGCGCGACGCTGGCTGCGCCGGTCTTGGACGACCTCAGCTGGCGGCTTGCCGTCTACGCACTCCTCAGCCTCACAGTGATTCGCATGCTCCCGGTCGCGTTGAGTCTGCTCGGCCTGGGTCTCGAGAGACCGACCGTAGCCTTTCTCGGCTGGTTCGGCCCGCGGGGGCTTGCTTCGATCTTGTTCGGGCTGGCGGTGGTGGCCGAAGCCGAACTGCCCCATACGGAGACGATCATCGCCACCATCACCTGGACCGTGTTGGGCAGCGTCGCCCTGCACGGGCTGACATCGGTGCCGCTGGCATCCAGGTACTCCGGCTGGTTCGCGTCGATGGCGCATGGGGCGGAAATGCCCGAAGGCGCCGACGTTGAGCCGATGCGGACGCGGCTCGGATTCAACGTCTCGCCACCGCAGGGACATCAGGCTGATTGATCCAGGCGGGCAATCTGGCGCTTGGACGCAGTCATCCGGTAGCTGTCCTCCACCAGTTCGGCGATCTCACTCCAGTCCGTAGCTGGATCCACGTACACGCCGATCCATCCCCGAACACCCACGTACATCGGGAAGAAGAACGGATATCCTGTCGCGAGCAGGATCTCTTGTTCGCCGGGTGGCGCCTTCATTGCCATCGTCACGCTGTCGTCCTCTTCCGAAACGCCGATGGTGGCGAAGATCTTTTCCCGCACCCGGAAGGTGGGATGACCCCATGTTTCCTGCTCGACCGCGTCGGGAAACGACAGGCAAATGTTGCGGGCGGCGTCCAGCATCGCCGCAGGGATGTCGGACGTTGCCACGGGCGTCAATCTACACAGCAGCCAGCTGGGGCCGTCAACCGTCCGCCCCGGTTGTGGGGACGGGCGGCGCCAGCTGGATCAGGCCCCACTCGCCGTTGACCATCCAGTCCTCATCCTGGGCGGCGACCCGCTCGATGGTGGTCGCCGGGATACCTGCGGCTACCTCGGCCTTGAGGGTCCGGAGTGCTGCCAGCGGACCGGGAGGGCGGACCACGTCACCGAACGGACTGTCGAACGGCCAGTGACGATCACCGAGCAGCCGGCGGTAGTTGGCGTCGCCCTTGACGACGATCAGGGCTGCGTCGCGGAACCCCGCCGCCAAACGGGGAGGCATCTCCCACATCGCCAGTGGGGAAACCCAGAACGGAGAGGCGGTGAGCCGAACGGCCCCGCTATCGATCGCGTTCGCCACCGTACGAGCCATCGCAGCCGCTTTCCCCTGGAGCACCTCGATCTGCTGCAGCGTCGCGGTGACGTCGGACGGCGTCGCGTCGGACACGAACGTCGGATGGCTTTTGGCGTGGATCACCACCCGGGCGCGGCTCTGGACGAGCGCAGCGACCAGCGCCAGATCGGCGACTAGCTCGGCGCCGGCGTTATCGAGAACAATGTGCACGCTCGGGTCCGGTACGTTCAGCGCGGCCAGGGTTGCCTCGGTGTCGTCGGCCAGCAGTTTGTGGCTCCGGTCTGACCCGGTCACGGCGTCGGTCCGGGTCTCGGCGGCACGGTCACTGCCGCCGGCCGGCCACAAGCTGAGGTCGACCTGGTTCGCCCATAATGACGAGTGCATCAACCGCTCCTGATCGTGGTTGAGGTCCGCCAGGGCCGTCGCCAGCCCCATCGATCGTCCGAGGCTCGCTTCTTTTTGCCGCCGGAACGGGTCGAGCAGGCGGCGGGGACCTCGCCGGGAGTAGCCCACCGCGGCTAAAAGGCGCCGGTAGAAATAGGTCTCGACGAAAAACCAAGGCGCATCCAACCATCCCAAGCCGAGATACGGTTCGATGTAGGCCGCCCAGGCTGAGGCGTCGGGGGCGGCCGGCTCGTCCACCACGGTGATGTGCCCCGAGCCGATTTCATCGATCAGATGCTCGACTTCGTCGATATGGACCCGGTTCAGGTCGTTCTCCACCATCATGCGGCGGGCGATGCCGGGCAGCCGGACGGCCACCGAAGAATGTGCAAATGTCCCGATCTCGTTACCTCGCAGGGGTTCGGGTATGGGGAGAATGGGCGAGAGCAGCTGCAGCTCCTGGACGACGCCCCGGGGACGTTACCGCACGCCTGCTCGCGACCGGCGCAGTTGACAGCCCCGCGCGGCGGCGAGGTGACGGCGACCGGCGAGGCCGCCAGAATCGGAGAACCGGCAGTGAGGTCCATCGGTGAACTACGTACCCAGCCCGATCCCCTTCGTCCGCGATCAGGTCGCTCGTTACGAAGAGTCGGCCGGAGCACGTGGTGGTCTGATGGACAACGGTGCCCCGGTCGTGATCCTCACCACCGTCGGGCGCCGGACCGGGGCGCTTCGCAAAACGCCCCTGATTCGGGTGAAGCACGAATCCGCCTACATCGTGGTTGCTTCGATGGGTGGAGCACCGCACCATCCCGCCTGGTATCTGAACCTCCGGGCGAATCCCGAAGTGCACCTCCAGGACGGCGCCGCCATTCACGCCTTGCGGGCGCAGCCGGTGAGCGGAACGGAGCGCACCCGCCTCTGGCCCGTGGCGGTGGCGGTATGGCCGGATTTTGACGTGTACCAGTCTGCGAGCGACCGCGAGATCCCACTGGTGCTGCTGGAACCGCTATGACTCATGGGCCGTGGCGTCGTTCAGTGGTCGTGGGGCGGATGGACGTCGGTGGTGGAGGTCTCGAGGTGGATGCTCCGTTCATGGGTGTGGCGGCTCATGGCCGGATGATGGTGGGGATCGTCGATGAACAAGCGCTCACCGTCCACGTGCAGCAGGCTGGCACCGTAGGCCTCCGTGAGATGTTCGACGGTCAGAACCTCGGATGGTTTGCCCCAGGCCACAACCCGGCGGGACAAGAGGATGGCGTGATCGGCTACGCGGGCCTCGGCGAGATCATGCGTGGTCATGACGACGGTGCAGCCCCGGGCATGCTCGTCGTGAATCACATCGTCGATCGCTTGAGCTGAAAGCAGGTCGAGGCCGGTAACCGGTTCGTCCAGCAGCAACACGTCGTGTGCCTGCGCCAGCCCCTGGGCGACAAACACCCGCTGTCGCTGACCCCCCGACAGCTCGGAGAGATGGCGGTTGGCGATGTCGATGATGTCCATGCGACGCATGGCCTCATCGACTGCTGCCCGGTCGTCGACCGTCAGCCGGCGCAAGGCCCCCCGGCCGGCATAGCGAGCCATCATCACCACCTCGCGCACCGTCACCGGCAGCGCCTCGTCGACTTTGGTGCCCTGCAGCACGTAGGCGATCCGCGGCGGACGGCCATCGACCGGAGCAACTGCCAGCGAGCCGGTCACCGGCTCGATCAGACCGGCGATGCCGTTCAAGAGGGTGGACTTGCCGGAACCGTTGGGTCCGATGAGCGCCGTGATGACCCCCGTGGGGATTTCGAAACTCGAACGATCAAGGGCAACCCGTCCGTCGTAGGCGAATACGGCGTCGGTCGCGCTGATGGCCACCGACGTCATGCGCAGGCCCGACAATGGCCGTCGATCTCTAACACGTGACCATGAGCCGCGAACCGCCTTGCGCCCGCCACCTGCGACACCAGCGCCTCGAGGGTATGTTCCAGTTCGTCCGGCAACTCGACGTCGTCCACCGATCCACAGCCGATGCACACGAAATGGTGGTGATGCCCGCCCAGCCATTCGGCCAGCTCGTAGCGGGTGAGCCCGCGGGTGCCGTGATGCGGCGCCAGCACCCCGGCATCTGCCATCACCGCCAGCGACCGGTACAGGGACGAAACCGGTATGGACCGGCCGAGGTCATCATGCAGCTCTGCCGCGGAACGCGGGCCATCAGCCGCAGCCAGAGCTTCGACGACCAGCCGCCGGCCGCGGGTGAAACGCACACCGTGTTCGGCCAAGTGCGCCCGGACCTGGTGCTCCAGCGTGTTTGTCATCCACCGAACCCCGCGAGTATCTTGCACACGATAAATAAGAATGATTCTCATTTCAATTGGGAAGGTGAGAATGCCCCCCAGGTGGTTGATGCTGATCGTTGCGGGTTCCTTATCAGCCGGCCTCGTTACGGCCTGCGGGACCGCCGGCGAGCCGTCGGAGGGGAGTCGCGACCGTCCCCTGGTGGTTACGACTACCAGCATCCTGGGTGATCTCGTCCGCAATGTCGTGCTCGACCGGGCCCAGGTGGAGGTGCTGATCCCGACCGGTGCCGATCCGCATGAGTACCAGCTGTCGTCACAACAAGCGGCTCGAATTCGATCGGCCGATCTCGTCGTCGCCAACGGACTCGCCCTGGAAGAGGGGCTGGACGCCGTCCTCGACGCGGCCGTCGCGGAAGGCGCCCGTATCCTCCGGGTCGGACCGCAGCTCGATCCGATACCTTTGACAACGGCCGATGGCGCGGGGGACGACGTCGCTGTCGACCCGCATGTGTGGATGGATCTCTCGAGGATGGCCCGCGCAACCGGTATCATCGCCAGCGCGCTGGCGGAGGTCGCACCCCAAACGGACTGGGCGCCCGCAGCCGATCAGTACGCCGAGGACTTGCTGGCAACAGATGGCGCAGTACAGGCGGAGCTGGCCGCAATACCTGGGGAGCGGCGGGTCCTGGTCACGACTCACGACTTCATGGGCTATTTCGCCCACCGCTACGGCTTCGAGATCGCAGGTGTGGTGATACCGGGCGGCTCGACACTGTCGGATCCCAGTTCTTCCGAGCTCGCTGATTTGCTGCGCATCATCGATGAACGAGATGTGCCGGCGATCTTCACGGACACCATTGACGTGTCGGCACTGACCACAGCCTTGGCGTCCGATGCGGACGTCGCAGTTGTCGAACTGCACGGCGGCTCCCTGGGCGAGGCCGGGTCTGGAGCGGAGACGCTGATCGAGCTGCACCAGTTGAATGCCTCACGAATCGTGGACGCGCTGCGGCCATGAGCGCGGACGGCGCGAGCTAGCGTGCCGATTGTGGACTGGCTGCTCGACCCATTTGAACTGGCGTTTCAGCAACGAGCGCTGGTCGGCGGTGCGCTGGCGGCTATCGCCACGTCGGTTGTCGGCACCTGGGTGATCACCCGGGGGATGACCTTCTTGGGCGATGCCCTGGTGCACGGGGTGATCCCGGGAATCGCTCTGGCGGTGCTTCTCGACTTCAACGTGCTGGTCGGCGCCGCCGGTGCGGCCGGGGTGATGATCGCCGGCATCAACCTCGTGCACCGCCAGACCGCCTTTTCGGAAGACACCGGCATCGGGCTGCTGTTTGTCGGGATGCTGGGCCTGGGCGTGATACTCATCTCGCGAACACCGTCGTATTCAGGCAGCCTGACCGGCATTCTCTTCGGTGACGCGCTCGGTGTGACGGTCGGCGACCTGGTGGTGCTCGCCGTGCTCGCCGCGGTCGTCGTCGGCGCGTCGATCCTTCTCTACCGACCATTCCTGGCGCTGTCATTCAACGAACAGAAGGCCCGCTTGCTGGGGCTGAACCCGGGGTGGTCCAATGCGGCAATGCTCGCGCTCATCACCCTCGCCATCATCGGCTCCTACCAAACGATCGGCACTCTCCTGGTGTTTGGCTTGCTGGTGGCGCCCCCGGCGACCGCCGCCCTGCTCGTCCGACGGCTCCCGGTGATGATGGCGACCAGCGCTCTGATCGGACTGGTGAGTGTGGTGCTGGGCCTGATCGTCAGCTTTCATGCCGACACCTCGGGATCCGCCACCATGGCGGTGACGCCCGTGCTCATCTTCTTCATCGTGCTGACCGCGACGAACCTGCGCCGCAGCCGTCGCCGGCTGACGGTGTGATTCCTGGTCATTCCGTGGGGAGGTGCACCACGAATCGCGCCCCTGACTGAACTTCGGTATCCACGAATATTGTGCCGCCGTGACGCTCAACGATGTCGCGGGCGATCGCCAGCCCCAAACCCGTGCCCCCCTTGTCTGCGCTGCGGCTTTCGTCGGTCCGCACGAACCGCTCGAATATAGAAGCCACAGCCGACTCGGGGATCCCGGCACCATCGTCGGCGACGGCGAGTACGGCGTGACCGTCCTCCTCGAACAGCGACACTCGTACTTCTTGATGGGCGTGTCGCACGGCATTGTCCAACAGGTTCCGGACCACTCGGGCCAGGCGCTCGGGGCTGCCCCGCACGATGACACTCTCCACGTCGGTCACCACCGGGACGCGGGCGGTCGCGCGCATCGAAGCAACCTCGCGTTGAGTGACGTCGTCGAGGTCGACCAGTTCACTACCTGCCACCTGCACCCCGGCATCGCTCCGGGCGAGATGGAGCAAGTCCTCGACCAGCGCTTGCAGTCCAGCGACTTCCTCGTGGAGAGAAACAAGCGCCTGCTCGGCCTCGCCCTCCGCCCACCCAATCTCGAGATCGGTTCTGATCCGCGTCAAGGGACTCCGCAGCTCATGTGAGGCATCGGCCACGAACCGCCGCTGCGCCCGTACCGAATGATCGACCCGATCCAGCATCTCGTTCATCGTGGCCGCCAATTGGTCGATCTCGTCGTCGGTGTCCGGCCGGGGAACCCGCCGGTCCAGTTGATCGGCAGTTATCGACTGTACCTCGGCCTGAATGGCGCTCACCGGCCGCAGGGTCCGTCCCACCAACCACCACACGACGCCGGCAAGCACGATGACGGCAACCGGGACGGCAAAGATCAGCGAGCCGGCCAGCACCCGGGTGCTCTCACGCACCTCTTCCAGGTTGGATGCGACGTGTAGCACGCGTCCCTCGCCGATTGGTCGCGACAGGACCCGGTACTGGTCGTCTTCGATCGGCAGTGTTTCGAAGGTGCGAAATGTCTCGCGGGTGATCTCCTGGTCGACCGCCGAACCGAACGCATCGATTGGCGGGCTGGCCGCCACCACGATGCCTCCCGGGCCAACTATCTGGATCGGACGATCGGATGTGCCGGCCTCACCCAACGCCTCTGCCGGCTCGGCCCGATTGGCCACCAGCGCCTCGATTTCGTCGGCCCGCACCCGCAAGGCCCCGTCCACTGCCGCGGTGAGCTGCTGCTCCTGGATGAGAAGGATGGTGACGGCCGTGACGAACAAAACGATCCCCACGACCACCGCGGCCAGTGCGGTGATGCGGGCGCGGATGGTACCGAGACGCAGCCGGCGGCGCCTATCCTCCATCACTCCGCAACCGGTAGCCCGCCCCCCGCACGGTCTCGATCGCCTGCCGATCGTACGGCTCGTCGATCCGACTGCGGAGGCGCTTGATGTAGACCTCGACGATGTTGGCGGTGCCCTCGAAGTCGTATTCCCACACCCCGGCGAGAATCTCGTCCTTCGACAGCACCTGATCGGCCCGGCGCATCAGGAATTCGAGAACCTGAAACTGGCGCGCGGTCAGTTCCAGCTCATCTTCTCCGCGCCACGCCTTGCGCTGCACGGGATCGATCCTCAGGTCCCCCACTTGTAGGGGCGGCGGCGTCTTGCTGCTGACCCGCCGCAGCAGCGCGCGCAGTCGCGCCACCAGCACCGGAAAGGAAAACGGCTTGGTCAGGTAGTCATCCGCCCCGGTATCCAGCGCTTCCGCCTCATCCAGATCGCCGTCCTTGGCGGTGAGCATGAGGATTGGGGTCCAGTCGCCCGCCTCCCGCAGGTCCCGGCAGATCTGGTACCCGTTGCGGCCGGGCAGCATGATGTCGAGCACGATGGCCTCGAAGCTACCTTCCTGCGCCATCCACAAGCCGTCGAGACCGTCGAACGCAACGTCGACCGTGAACCCCTCCGCTTCCAGCCCTCGCTTGACCGCGGTCGCGATCTTGCGATCGTCTTCTACGAGCAGCAGCTTCACCCCCACATTCTCGCTGGTTCCTGCTGACTCTTTGCTGACTCTTTGCTGTCCCGTACCCTCGGAGTGCTGTCAGGCCGCGGTCAGGTTCGATTCGTACGATCCGGAACAAATCTGAAAGGACACGTATATGCAAACGAGAACGAAGCTCTTGCTCGCCGGTGCCGCGGTGGCCGCGGCCGCAGCGGCTATCCCGACCGTGGCCGGGGCGACCAGCGACGCTGATCCTGAGGTGCCGATCACCGGTCCTGCGCTCGAGCAGGCCAGTGAGACCGCGATAGCTCACATGGGCGGCGGAACAGTCACCGAGACTGAGGTAGGCGACGAAGAGAGCTACTACGAGGTCGAAGTCACTATGGATGACGGCCGCCAGGTAGATGTTCAACTAGACGAACAGTTCAACGTCGTCGGTACTGAGGACGACGGAACCGAAGACGACGACAGCGACGGCTGATCCGGTCCCAACAACCAAGGCAAACGCTGAGGGGGGTGACCGCACCCCCCTCAGCGCGACAACACTCGCCGGCGCACCCAGGCGGCGGGTGTCCGCCCGTCGCCGGTTAGATGGCCCGCATCCGATTGTTGCGGGCGTTGTGCTCCACCTCGGCCAGGCTCAACGCCTCCAGCTCCTGCTGCTCCTCCAAAACCGGAATCGGATGTCAGCCGGGCAGCTGGCTGAAGAACTGGAAGTATCTCGCCGGACGATTCTGCGCGACGTCGAGGCGCTGGGCAACGCCGGTGTGCCGATCTACTCGATCAGAGGGCCGCAAGGCGGCTTCGAGCTGTGGCGCGGCTTCCGGAGCCAGCTGACCGGGCTGAACGAGGACGAAGCAGAATCGCTCTTTCTGATGGGGATGCCGGCGGTTGCACGGCTGCTCGGACTCGGCGATGCCCTCGACCGAGCCGGCCTCAAGCTGCTGGAATCCCTTCCCCCGGGCGCGCGGAGTCATGCCGAGTCCAGCCGGGAGCATTTTCTGCATGACATCGACCCGTGGGATGCCGCGCCGCCGGTGGAGAGCATTGCGTTCTTCGCGAGCACCATCCGCCGGCGCCGTGTCGTTGCAGCCGCGGTCGCCGGCGGCCCCGAGGTGGTCCATCACCCGCTGGCGCTCGTGCTGAAGGCCGGCGAGTGGTATCTGGTGACGGTGGCTGACGGGCAGGTGGCGGCGCACCCCGTTGCCGATTTCACCGCTGCCCGCACCACCGGATCCCGGTTCGAGCGCCCGGCCGATTTCCATCTGGGCGAATTCTGGCTGGCCTACGCCAGCTCCGACGTCGGCCCGGCGCCGGCACCCCCTCAAACGCGGGCGGCGCCGGTTCATCGAACAAATCGCTAGCCTCACCATACGGAGTTGTCCGCCAAGGGAGTACGAATGGAGCACCTGCGAGCACTGGAACGACGAGTCCTGGCCATGCGCGACGAAGGCCTCGGAGCAGACGAGATTGGACGTCGGATCGGTCGCAGCGCAGACCAGGTGGAGCGGATCATCAGCTGGACCGAGATTCCACGTTCTCGGCCTCCCAGCGGCAACTATCCCCGGGCGATCGAGTCGCGCGTGCTGGCATTATTGGATGCGGGTGAATCACACGAGCAGGTGGCCGAGCGGTTCAAACGTTCTCCGCGCTCCATCCGCCAGATCGCAGGGTTGGCTCATTACCGCATGGGCCGGGAAATGCTCCGGGCATCGGCGGCCGAGGCGCGCGCTGAGGCCTAGCCCCCACCGGCATCACCCACCGGCGTTATGAACGCGGCGGTCTGTCGCGCTCACGGAAAACCGCTTGTCATCGAGGCCATCGAGGTGGCGCCGCCCGGCCCTGGCCAGGTCCGCGTCAACATCGAGGTGTGTGCAATCTGTCACAGCGATATCACCTACGCCCGTGGAGGCTGGGGTGGGCCGTTGCCGTCGATCTTCGGCCATGAGGCGGCAGGTGTGGTCGAGTCGATCGGCCCGGGGGCCGGCTCGGTGGTTCCCGGGCAGCGGGTGGTCGTGGGACTCGTACGATCGTGCGGCACCTGCTTTCACTGTCAGCGGGAGGAAACACATCTGTGCAACGGTCTGTTCGACGATCGGTCCCCGTTTTCGAGTGAGAGCGGCGAATCGATCGCACAGGGCCTGCGCACCGGCGCCTTCTCCCAGCAGACAGTTGTCCACCATTCCCAGGTCGTGGCAGTCCCCGACGATATCCCGCTGGCTTCGGCCTGCCTGCTGGCGTGCGGCGTCATCACCGGGTTTGGTGCAGTCACCAAGACCGCCAGAATGCAGCCGGCCTCGTCCGCTGCGGTCATCGGGGTCGGCGGGGTGGGGATGAGCGCAGTTCAAGGCGCGGCGCATTGCCGGGCCGCCACTCTGATCGCCGTAGACCTGGTTGCGTCAAAACTCGAGCGCGCGCTGGCATTCGGCGCCACCGTGGCCGGGGACGCATCACAAGATGATGCGATCGAAGCAGTGCAGGCTGCCACCGACGGGTTGGGCGCGGATTACGTCTTTGTGGCTGCCGGCGTCGCCCAGGCGATCTCTGACGGCCTGCAGATGGTGCGCCGGGGCGGGACGGTGGTCTTCATCGGGATGCCGCCCTCGGGCGTTGCGGCCGAGATCGAAGTGGCCGAATTCTGCGATGCGTCACTGACGATTCTGGGTTCGAAGATGGGCTCGGCCGACCCGCAGGTCGACGTGCCGTATTTGATTGACCTCTACCGATCGGGGGAACTCCGGCTGGAGCGCATGGTCTCAGACATCTATCCCCTCGACCTGATCAACGAGGCCATGACCGGTGTCGAGCGGGGCGACGACCTGCGCAATGTCATCAGGCTCTCGTGAGCTCACGAAGGCGCCGGCCCCCGCGCAAGCGGCGTATCCTCGGGCTACGGCGAGGCAAGACACGGTGAGTGAGACATTTCAGGCGACGGTTGAGCTCTTCGGCAAAACGGCTACCGGCTTTCGGGTCCCGGCGGCTGTCGTGGCCGCACTCGGTGAACGAAAGCGGCCCCCGGTCCGGGTCACGGGCGGATCTCATCCGTACCGCAGCACGGTGGCGCCCTACGGCGACTGGTTCTTTCTCCCCCTCAACCGCCAGAACCGTCAGGCTGCCGGGCTGGCTCCCGGTGACGAGGTGGCGGTGATTCTGGAGCTTGACACGGACCCGCGAAGCGTGGAGGTCCCGCCCGCTCTGGCTGAAGCCCTTGCCGAGACGGACGAGGCGCGCGTGTACTTCGAGGAGCTGTCCTCCAGCCACCAGCGCGAGTATGTGGAATTGATCAACGACGCGAAGCGACCGGCGACGCAGGACCGGCGGGTTGCCAGGGCGATTGAGATGCTGGCCGAAGGGCGCGCGCCCCGGTGATTGACCGCGCCCCGCACCCGGGCGCGGCTCTAACCGCCCGCCTCGGCTGCGGTCGCAATGTCGGCAAGGTCCTGCTCGAGCGCCTTGCGGGTCGCACCCGTGAACAGTCGGCCGACCGTTGCCGCCATCACCTTGCCCAATGCTCCCTCCGGCTCACCGCCAAACGTCATCGAGAGATTCGTATGCCCGTTGTGGGGCTCAACCGTGATCACCGACCGATAGTGGGCGCCGCGACCGTCTGATTCGACGGTGTACGAACGACCCGGGTCGACCGCCGTCACCTCCATGACCTCGGTGGTCTCCCGTCCGAACATCTGGCGGGTCTCTCGCCACGTCGTGCCGACGCCGAATTCCTCGCCGCCATCGACGATGTCGATCTGGCTGATCGCCGAGATCCGATCTGCCGCCCCTCTCAGGTCCGTAACCACCTCCCAGACCCGTTCAGGTGACGCCCCCACTTCCCGGCTGACGATCATGTCCATCATCCCAACCACCTCCTGAGTCGAGGCTAATCCGCAGCTCGGGTCGCTGCCGGACCGGGCTGGCTGATTGTTTGGCATAGGCTGCTGGTGACGAGGAGGGACGATTGCCAATCACCGGGACACACGCACTGTTCTATTCGAAGGAGGCCGAAGCGCTCCGGACGGTGTTGCGTGATGTGCTCGGTTTCGACCATGTCGACGACGGCGACGGCTGGCTGATATTCCGGCTCCCGCCGGCCGAGCTCGGGGTTCATCCGACCGATGGACCCGCCAGCCACGAGCTGTCGTTCATGTGTGATGACATCGAAGCCACCGTCGCCGAACTGACCACGCAGGACATCGTCTTCGAAGGCACACCCACCCACGTTGGCTGGGGCGTCGTGACAACGATGGTGCTGCCCGGCGACGTGAAGGTCCTCCTCTACGAGCCGCGTCACTCGACGGCTGTGTGAAGAAACGCGATCCCCGGTCTCAGTCCTCAGCGGGTGGCCACCGGCTGGCCGGGCTCTGCCCGCGCCGGCGCCACCGCCGGCATCTGCCGCTCCCGCATGTGCAAGCCGAGGAATATGCCGGCCATCGCAATCAGCCCCAGCAGGGCTCCGGATGAGACCATGACCAGCGCCGGCGCCGGGCAGGTGCCCGCGATCGCCCATCCGACACCGAACAGTGCACCGCCCCGAATGTGATGCGCGGCCGGACGGGAACGGGCCAGCGTGAGCCGGCCGCCGAGCGGCGTGTTGGCTTTGTTTCGCTCGAGCCACCACAGCATTGGCGCCGAAACCCCGATCGCCGAGGCCATCAACAGGAACACGTCGGGCTCATCGAGCCGCAGCATTGCGTGGATGGTGTCGTATTCGTGGAGGCGGGCCGCCGCAATCAAGCCGCCAAAGGCAATCCCGAACAGCAGGCCGGTCAGGTTCAGGTTGCGCGAGCTCACAACGAGCCTCCCGTGATGATGCGCAACACGAACGTTGTTGCGATCGCAGTCGCCATGAATGTTCCAGTCACGGCCAACGAGGCGGCCGAGCGTTGCGCCGTGCCGCACAGACCATGTCCCGAGGTGCAGCCGCCGGCCGTCCCGGCACCGTACCCCATCACGACAGAACCGACGAAGACGAGCGGAACGACGAACCACAACGGCCACACGGCCACCATGGCGTCGTAACCCGAACGTAGGGCGGCGTCCCGCAACACCTGCGTCACCAGCAGGCCGCCAGTGAACATCCCGGCGAAGTACCAAACCCGCCACACTGCGACGTTGGAGCGCCGCTGCAGCAGCCACGAAGTCTGCACATATGCCCCGCTCGCCCCCAGCGGCTGGTTGGCCAATCGGAACAAGCCAACGATCAACAGACCAAGGGCCGGCCCCACCACGTACCACGGCACCCGGTCGGGTAGCAGATCGAACACAGCACAACCTCCACGTCGGAGCCGACAATTGTACGGACTTTTAGCAGATGGTGTCCAGAAAAGTCCGGACAATCTCTCAGATGAGGGCATCGAGGACGTCTACCGGCTTCCGTAGAACTCGCCAGACGTCACCGGTGTACTCGCATGGGCGAACAGCAGAAAGGACGAAGGATCGAGGAACCCAGGGTCTGGTTTCGACAACACAACCGGTGGCCGACTCCCGTTCCGACCTTCCCAGTCCGCTCTAGTATCTCGCTGTCCTGGGAGGCGGGGCCGGCGTGGGGCTCGCCTGGGCGGCCCGTCACGACGTCCTGCGGCAGACCGATAGAGCCAATCGACTACAGGCACCAGCGCTGGCTTGTTCACACCCTCGCGAGCAGCGAGGCCGTATACCCATCCGACGGTGAGCCAGAAACGGTTGCCAGCTGGTCGGCCCATCCGTCTCGAAACACGATGTCGCCGGCGAGCGACAGACGGGCCAGGTTGGCCGCACTGTCGCCGTACCGGGGATCGGCGAACACGGCTTCGCAATCTGCCTGAGGCAGCGCGAGCTGCGAAGTCTTCAGCGGGGTCGATCCGGCGCTGGCACCGGCCATCGATGGGTACACCTCGAAATGGCAGTGCGGCCATCTCCCCGGGTAGCACCCGGGGAAGATCGTCGCGAAGGTCACGCGGCCGGCGTCGTCAGATGCCTGCACCCCCCGCAAGTAGTTTTGGTCGGCGATCTCGTAGATGGAGTAGCGACCATCCGCCGTGCAATGCCAGAGGTAGACGATCGCCCCGCGGATGGGATCGCCGGTCTCGGCCTCGACAACCGTGAGTCGCAAGTTGGTGGGAATTCCCTCCGCCACACCCGATAGCGGCCCGAAGCTCGAGGTGAGATCGACCCGGGCAACACCTTCTTCGACGAACACGTTGGGGCCGTTGGAGCCGTCGGCCGGGAACGGGCCGGGAGTCTCATTGGGAATCTCGTCTCCCGGGCCGGCGACGGAGGGATCCGGCGCGGCTGTGGTGGGTGTCGTCAGGGCGGCAGTGGCGTCCGTCGGCCCGGACACCCCGGCGGCCGTGGTCGGCGAAGTACCGGTCGTCGGTGGGGCGGTAGACGGGCGGCTGGAGTTGATGCCGCACGCTGCCAGGAGGCCGGCCAGGCTGGCACCTCCCAACCAGCGCAGGGCATCCCGCCGTCCCAACAAAACGGGCAGGTCGCGCTGTAAGCCGCCGAAATCGTCGTGGGGTTCGTCAGTTAGGTCGGGGGTCATTGGCCGCATCCTCGGTCGACTCGTACCCGGAAGTGTGCACCGGCAACCTAAGCGCCAGGTTAGAGGCGGCAAGCCCAAGGGGCTCGGCTGAGCTACCGATCGAGACTCTCGGTGAGGCGGGCATAGTCGATCGCATCTGAGGCAAACGAGAAGGTGCCTGTCGTCTGCAGCTCGTCTGCCGCCCGAATCA
The DNA here is from genome assembly GCA_041576165.1 of Acidimicrobiia bacterium. Lineage (GTDB taxonomy): Bacteria > Actinomycetota > Acidimicrobiia > Spongiisociales > Spongiisociaceae > JBFGLM01. The sequence continues at coordinate 65,842 of JBFGLM010000018.1, read as the reverse complement.
AGGCACCGAGGGCGACTCGGGCCAGGGTACTCCCGAGGCTGATCCTCTTCACGCCGATCTCAGCCAGCTCCGCGCAGCTCATCGGGTCACCGACCAGCCCCATCACAACGTTCACCGGGCGGTCGAGCGCCGCCACGAGGGTCTTGATCTCTGCTCGTGACACGACTCCGGGGGCATAGAGCACATCTGCTCCAGCCTGCTCGTAGGCCTGGAGCCGGCGGATGGAGTCGTCGAGGCTGGGCCGGCCGACGAGGTAGGTCTCGCACCGGGCGGTCAGCGTGAAGGGGAAGGGAAGACTGTTCTTCGCCTCGACCGCGGCCTGGATGCGCTCGACTGCGTGATCCAGCTCGTACAGGCCCCGGTGCTCGGATCGGTACGCCCGATCCTCGATCGACCCTCCGACCGCCCCCGCCGCCGCGGCGGCTCGGATGGTCTCGGCCACCACGGCGGGATCGTCGCCGTAGCCGTCTTCGAGGTCGGCGCTGATCGGCAAGGTCGTGGCCGCGACCAAGGTGCGGATGTGGTCCAGCATTTCGGGCCGCGGGACGGTCCCGTCACGACGCCCGGTGGAAAAGGCGTAGCCCGCCCCGGTGGTCGCCAGCGCTGCGAATCCGCTCACTTCGAGCAGCCGGGCAGTACCCGCGTCCCAGGGGTTGGGCAGAATGAATGTGCCCGGACGCTCATGTAACGCCCGGAAGCGGCCTGCGCGCTCTGTCAGCTCAGCCGTCGACACTTCCATGACACCACCCTTTTGCTGGCGTTCCGCGCCTCGCCGGACGCACCGTCTCCTTGTCTAGCGAATGCCAGGTGGGCCTGGTGGCGGTTCGCGCCGACCAGGGACCCGTGGTGCTCAGGAACGCCGTGTGGCGATCAGCTGGGTCGAGCGGTTCGCGCGGAGATGCGCCGCCAGGTGATTCGTGATATACCGCGCGTCGTCTTCGGCGCCGTGGATGAAGCTCGACTTCCGGCGGCGCAGAAAGTTCAGCCCGATCCGGTAGAGGCCGGGTGACTCAACGACCACACCTCCGTCATGGCGTAACTCACCCTTTCGGTCCAGCACCGGTATGTGCAACCATGAATAGTCAGACCGGTAGCCAGTCGCCCATATCACCGTCGTGACTTCCCGACCCAAATCCATCGACAGGCGCGGTGCCTCGTCCACTCGCGTGGGCGCATGACGCTCGGGGGGTCCCACCTCATCATCGATTCCGTCCTGGATTGCCCACTCGTCGAACTCGTCGAGCAGCCGCACGAGCTTGAGGTCGGCCAGCGTGCACACATTGCGCAATGACCCGGAGAAGTGGGCGGTGCCATCGGTGATGGCGGTGATCCGGCCCACCAGGTTTGCCCCGGCGGACGTCAGCGTGTTGAGGTCCAGAGTGGCCCGTTCCGGCGTGCCCACCAGCTGCGGCGAAGGCACATGGCGGGCCCGCACGAGGTCGTCGACCTCGTCGTAGCGCTCGTCGAAGCGTCCCGTGACCTCCATCCACCACAGGACGTCCTTGCCACGGTAGGTACGAGGCATGCGCACGTGTTCCCCTACCGCCATGGTGACCGGCCGTCCCGACCGCTGGATCTCGTCGGCGATCTGCACGCCGCTGGCCGACGCACCCACGACGAGCACCCCGCCATCGCGCAGCTGGTCGGGGCGTCGATACTCCAGCGGTGTGACGGAATCGACACCGGTCGGCAGGTCCGCGGCGGCGGGCGGCATTCTTGCCAGATTGAAGCCGCCCGACGCCACGACCACGGCTGAGCAATCCCAAGTCCCGCTGGTGGTGATCACCTCGTAGCCACGCGCAGCCCGCCTCACCGACTCAACGGTCGTATGGGGACGCACGGGCGCGTCGATTGCTTTGGCATAGCTTTCGATGAAGTGGACCACGTCGGGCATCGTCATGAACCCATCGGGGTCATCACCGTCATACGCGAAGCCGGGGAGGCGGCTTTGCCAGTTGGGCGTGAGCAAGCGGAGAGAGTCCCACCGTTCGCTCCGCCACGTCTGGGCCACCTCGCCGCGTTCGAGCACGACATGGTCCACCGACCGCTCGGTCAGACCATGGCTGATCGCCAGGCCGGCATGGCCGGCCCCGATGACTACCGCCGGGATGTACACGATGCCGGGACTGGACTCAGTTGACGCTGACGGTGACGTTGGTCGGGTTGGTGACCACGTCGAACACCGCCGAGCGCTTCTGGGATTGCGCCACCAGCGCTTCGATCTCCTGCTGGGTCGCGTCAGCGTCGATTTCGTAGTTGACGCGGATTCCGCTGAAACCGTTCCTGACCTCGGGATCGGCCCCGAGGATGCCAAGGATGTCCATGTCGCCCTCGATCGTCGCCTTGACCGAGTTCAGCTGAATCTCACGATTCTGCGCCACCGACGCAACACCGGCAGTGAGGCAGCTGGCCAGGCCGACCAGCACGAGCTCGACGGGAGTGGCACCCAAATCCTCCGAGGCGAAGATCTCTGGATGATCGGCCGAGAAGGTGAACGTTGTCTTGTGTGCCTGCTCCTCTCCCAGGCCGTGGAAGCCCTCCACGGTGGACTGGCTGTGCGTACCGCCCGCCCACTCGGTGGTCGCCCTCCACGTGAATTGCGCCGCCTCGGGCGCATCGGTGAGGGCTTGGCGTGCCTCGAGCAGGGCTTGCACGTTGACGCCGTTGTTGACAGGTTGTTGGGTTGTGGTCATTACCTCTCCTTCTTCCTTGACCGATTTGCTGCGAACCGCAGTCCGCGTGCGGGAACGCCGGGATCAGGCGGGATGGCCCGAAGCCTCTCGGGTGGCTGGCGTTGTGTCGCAGGCGTCAGCGGCCCGCCCGATGAACGACCACCCGAGAGCACCGACAGGGCGCCCGGCTAGGAGGCGTGCGGTGTACGATCAACGACGATTCCACGTTGGCTCCTAATCGCTTGTACGCGCTCTCCGAGCGCTGCGAGCGGAAAACCGCCGTCAGCTAGAACTCATCGACAGGCATTGGCACCGTACTCGTCCGGTTGCCGCGGCTTCACAGGGCCTGTCCCTCCACCGCTCTTGATGAGCGCGTTGTGAAGCGACAGTACATCACCATTCCCAGCGAAGGTCAATGCCTTAATCAGGGCCGGGCCGCCGAAGCGAGACTTCTCGGTCAGGTAACGGGTCCATGAGAGATTGCGGGCCGCCAGCGGGGCGCCGGGGCGGAGAGAGATCCCTCGGGCAAGCGCCGGCTGGCGAACCATTCGGCGCTCTTTCACTCGTGTCTCTATCCCGTCCCGAATGGGAGGGTCAGTTCCCGGTAATGGATGTAGCCGGTGCCGTAGCCCACCCGGGCGGCCTCGTTCCCGGTGTCATATACGAAGCCGTAGACCCGGGCGCCGCCGTTGCGTTCTGCATGGGTGAAGACGTTCCCGCGAATCCAGCCATAATCGTCATACGGGTTTGTGAACTGCGCTACGTCGGTCCCCCAGCTCGTGTCGCCGGCGTTCAGGTCGGCGTAGACCTGGTCGGGCTGACCGGCATCGGCAAACAGGCCGTAGACGGTGCCGCCGTCGCCGGCCAGGTCTGCAACGGGCTGGGATGACGTGCCTCGATCCTGCGCAGGGACCACATCCGACCACCGCCGGTCCGAAACCACGACGCCATCGCGCAGGACCGCAGCCCGCAGCCGCCTCCCGGATGATTCGCTCCAGTACCCGACCAGCACCATGTCGGCGCCATCGTTCCAGGTGACCGGCGGGACGATCGGCTGCTCGTCTTCGCCCTCCGTACCGGTGCCGGAGGCGATCAGCACCCGGTCTGTGAGTCTTCCTTCGCCGTCCAACGTCCGGTGGTAGAGCATGCCGTTGGCGTTGTCGTTGTAGAACACGTGCACGAGGTCCCGCCGGGCCGCCGACGGCACCGCAACCACGTCGGTGAAGTCGGCCGCCACGGAGTCGATCTCGGTCGTGATCGTTTCCCAGCTCCCGTCGACCGTCCGGGTGCGATAGCCGATCCGATCCGTGCCGCGGTCTTCATAGCGGAAGAATGCTCGCACCCGGCCATCGGCCAGCACAACGAGCGACGATGACTGATCACCGGCGGCGAAGTCACCGGCCACCAGCTCGTCGAGCCCCCATGCGTCGGGCGCAGCCGGGTGATCCGACATCGCGAACGTGTAGTAGTGGACGTCAAGGGAGGCCGTGGATCCGCCGGTGTGGAGGATGTGAAGTGTGTCTCCGACCTGCTGGATGTCGACGCTTTCCAGATCGCCGCTGCTCGGCGCCCCGATTTCATCGACCGGCGTCCAGGTCTTGCCGCCGTCTTCCGATTTGAGCATCGCCCACTCTGCATCAGTCTCTGTGTATTCGACAGGGAAATACAGATTGCCGTTGGTGTCGCGAAACGGTCCGAGTCGGTGGGGGCTTTCTACATAGGTCCCGCCGACGAGCCCGTCAGGCCAGTCGAGCGTCAGCATCGGCGCGGCGGCGTACGCGTCGAGGGGCGTGCCGTCAGCCCGCACCACCCGAAACTCGAAGCTCGCCCCTTCGTGGTTGCTGGCTGGGCCGTCGAAGAACTTGTGGATCCGGACCGACCACTCGAGCTCGGTGTGCTGGCCCTGCAGGAACACGCTTTCCGCGGTGTTGGATGGTGCGGCCGTTGCGCTGCCCGGCACGAACGCGCGATCGGACCCGGCCAGCAGATCATCGGTCGGAGCACCAACTGCAAACTCAGACGTCGGCCACGACTCGACCCCCTGTGTCTCCGACCGATCGCGCTCGTCGAGCGGGCGGGTGGTGGGCAGATCGGTCCATACGCCACCGCTGTGCCGGTACTGCAAGAGAAAGGCCGATTCGATACCGGCACCATTCGCCTCCTCGATCTCGACCCGGATCCGGAATGTGGTCTCCGCCGGGACGGTCACATCCTGGTTGAGCGCCCCCAGCCATCCGGCATCAGCTCCGAGCTCGAACGAGTCGTCGCGGATCCGGAACGCCACCTGGACCAGAGATGGTGTCGAAGAAGCCTGCACGCCGGTAACGGTGGCGCCCGTGCCGCCGGCGTTGGCCGACGTGCTGGGACTGGATACTGCGGTGGTGGTGGGCTCGGCGACGAGGGATACCGGCGCGGGCTCGGTTTCGGCTCGCTGACCGCACGAGGTGACCATCAGCGCGACGGCCACCAGGCCGGCCAGCCCCACCCACCCGGATGACGACCGAAGTTGTGATCGAATTGGCTGCCTCACCGTCACGGGGAGCCTCCGTTGCGCCCAGCCCCTGTCGAACCCTGGACTCTGGTGTACACAGGCATTCAACGTACCGTGCCTTTTGCGCGTAACAGGGCCGCTGGTCACCAGCCCGGGTCACCGTTGCAGCCGAGATAGCGGGCGAGCACCCACCGCCGATCACCGTCGGCCACCTCCAACCGTTCCGAATAATGCACGGTCCGCAACATCGAGAGTGCCGTGAGCAGCTCACCGGGCCCGACCCGAAAGGCGTCATCCTGAGGCCCATTCGCTTGCTGATGCGTCCGGAGGTGTTGTTCCATCACCATCCAGCCATGCGGAGCAAGCGCCTTCACCGCTCGCGGCCACAAATCGCGGTTCACGTACCGGATCATCGTCACGAGTCGATAGATGCCGGGCTCAAGCTCGGTGGCGTCGAGGTCGGCCACCGTGAAATCAACAGAGACACCGCGCCGGTCGGCCTCGGCCCGCGCCACGTCGATGGCGATCGAAGATATGTCTACTGCCTTCACGTCGAAGCCCGCCTCCGCCAGTCGGATTGCATTGCGCCCGGCACCGCAGGCGAGCACGAGCGCGGGTCCCGGCGGCATCAACCTGATCGCGTCAACCAGGAACTCCGACGGTTCGGTCTTCGGTTGGTACACGCCTGACGCGTACCGGCCATCCCAGCGATCGCGTTCCGATTCAGTCACCGGATCACTCAAGCACAACGATGCCCGAACACAGCCGAGAACGATTCTCGCTGCGCGGCCGGACAGCCTGGAGAGCGGTCCCGGCTATCGCACGCCTCCAGGCCGGCTCATCCGAAGGGGACGGCCAGCTCTCCGTAGTAGACGTACCCGGTGCCGTAGCCCACCCGGTCCGCCTCGTTACCGATGTCGTAGACGAAGCCGTACACCTTCGCACCGCCGTTGGATGCCGCGTGTGTGAAGATCCTGCCACGGATCCAGCCAAAATCATCGTTAGGATTCGCAAACTGAGGTATGTCGGGGCCCCAGCTCGTATCGTCGACATTCACATCGGCGTAGAGCTGATCTGGGGAACCGGTATCGGCAAACAACCCGTACACGGTGCTGCCGTCATTCGCCAGGTCCGCCACGGGTTGCGACGATGTTCCCCGATCCTGGGCCGGCACGTCATCCGACCAGCGGCGGTCCGAGACGACGCCACCGTTCTTCAGCACTGCCGCCCGCAGCCGCCTCCCGGACGTCTCGCTCCAGTAACCAACCATCACCATATCGTTGCCGTCGTCCCAGACCACGGCCGGGACGAGCGGCTGCTCGTCGGCGCTCTGCGTCCCGGTGCCGGAGGCGATCAATGACCGAGGCGACAATGCGCCGTCACCATCCAGGGCGCGGTGATAGAACACGCCATTGCTGTTGTCGTTGTAAAAGACATGGACCAGATCCCCCTCAGCAGCGGACCGGGCGACGACCACATCGGTGAAATCCACCGCCTCACTGTCGATCTCGGTCGTGGTGGCATCCCAGCTGCCATCGACCGCCCGGGTCCGGTAGCCGATCCGATCCGATCCGCCACGGTCGTAGCGGAAGAACGCACGGACTCGCCCATCGTCGAGCACGCCGAGCGCAGAAGACTGGTCACCGGCTGCGAAACCGCTCGTCACCAGCTCATCCACGCCCCATGCATCGGGCGTCGAAGGATGGTCCGACATCGAGAACGTGTAGTAGCGGAGATGGAGTGAGGCCGTCGAACCGCCGGTGTGCAGGATATGAAGAGTGTCTCCGACCTGGTGGATATCCACGCTCTCGAGGTCGCCGCTCCCCGGCGCCCCGGCCTCATCCACCGGCGTCCAGGTGACGCCGCCATCCGGAGATTTCAACATCACCCACTCGGCATCGGTTTCGGCATACTCGACGGGGAAATACAGATTGCCGTTGCCGTCGCGGAATGGTCCGAGACGGTGGGGACTCTCGACATAGGTCCCGCCGACGAGCCCATCGGGCCAATCGAGGCTGAGCACCGGGGTGGCTGCGTAGCTGTCGAGCGGTGTACCGTCGGCGAGGACCACCCGGAACTCGAAGGTGTCTCCCACCTGGTTGATCGATCTGCCGTCGTAGAACTTGTGGATCCGTATGGCCCATTCCAGCTCGGTGTGCTCCCCCTCCAACACCACCGACGCCGTGCCGTTGGATGGGGCGGCGCTGGCGATGCCGCCAACGAAATCACGACCTGACCCGGCCAGCAGATCGTCGGTGGGATCACCCGTCGCGTAGTGCGTGGTGGGCCACGATTCGACTCCGTGGGTAGCGGAACGATCGCGTTCGTCTATTGGGCGGCTGGTGTGGACATCTGTCCACGCCCCGCCGTTTTGGCGGTACTGGAGCAGGAAGGCGGCCTCCGCCCGTGCACCATTTGTCTCTTCGATCTCCAGTCGTAGCCGGAATGTCGTCTCCGCGGCGACGGTCACGGCTTCGTTGAGCAAGCCCAGCCACCCGCTATCAGCGGCCAGCGCCGTGGAGTCGTCCCGAACACGAAAGCTCGTTTGTGCGAGCGAAGGAGTTGGTGGAAGGCCATGATCTACCGCACCTCCTGATTCGATGATGACCTCACCGGAACCGATCAATGCACCGAACACCGCCGATCCGGCATCCTTGACCTTCACTTTGTTTGCATATGGAGCGAGGATGGTGCCCCGACCAACGCTGCTGCCCTCCACCGCGGAGTCGGAATTGCCGCGCACGTTGAAGACCACGTTTTCGGCGGGTAGGTCCTCTGAGAGCACGATCGCGCTCCCCTCTTTGAGCTTGAACTTGTCCGACAGGTTGAATACGAACTTGGCGGTGGCATCACCGGTCAGGATCAGCTGCTCGCCGTTGTCGAGCTCGATCTTCTCGGCGTGGATGACGTTGAGTCCAGTCACTCCGGCGATCGTCGTCGTGCTCTCTATCTCGTCGAAACTCTGCGCAGGAGTCATGTTCGCATAGGCTGTCGACGCGTCGACCAGGTCGGCGACGACGCGCGAGAGATCCATCTCGACGGTGCCGCCGCTGATCTCGACTGCGTGATTGCTGGAAGCGTTGGCCGTTGGGTCCAGCTGCAGCGTCCCCGCGATAACACCGCTGTCAAAGTCCTGCTCAGAGGCCGGCCCCAGGAGGACATCACCTGATACGAGCGAGTTCGGGTCCTTCAGCTTCGCTTTCGTCCCAGGCAAAGCCACGACGGCGACGCCCGGTGGAGCCAGGGCAGTTCCAGGAGTGATGGCCTCGCTGAATGAGCGCAAACGCCCACCACTCTCTAGCTTGATTTCTTCGCCGCCGATGATCGAACCAAGCAAGAACGAGCCCTGGTCCTTGATCTTCATCTTGGCGGCCGGGGCCAGGATCGTGCCGGCGGCCACACTTCCACCCTCGATCGCAGAGTCCGATCCGCCGGTGATGTTGACCAGCACGTTGGTTGGATCGACGCCTCCGGTCAGTTGCATCGAGCTGCCGTTCTTGAGTTTGAACGATTGTCCGACGTTGATGATGAAGACGGACGTCGGGAAGCCCTCAAGTCGAAGTGTTTCGCCGTCCAGCTCGATCTTGTTTGTATCTATGACGTTGATGCCCGGCGCCCCGACCACGACCGTGTTGGTTTTGATTTCGTCGAACGTGAAATCGGATGGCAGCGCCGCCGAAGTCGACGCGAGATCCAGTGCGTCGGTGACGGCTTGGGAGAGATCGGCTGTCAGAGTTTCGCCGGAGATCACCACATCGTGGGACTGGTCATTGTCGGCATCCGGATCGACGATATAGCTTCCGGTCAGCAAGCCGTCATTGAACTCCTGCTTCGCCCCGGCCGAGAGGCCAACGTCGCCAACGACACCGGACGCCTGCGCGACATCCTCCAGTTTGAGCTTGGCGCCCGCAAGCCCCAGCATCGCGAATGATCCCGCCTCCCCCAGCCGCAAGGCTGCCGAACCGGGGTCATACGCAACGCCGGTCGGATTGCCGGCGTTGGCGTCGACGTGGCTGATCGAGAACGTCGACAATATCGTCCCGTCGGTCGAGATCCGGTAGACCAGATCGGTATCTCGGGCGGTCAACCATAGGACGTTGGCGGATTCGACCGAGACGCCCTGCACGTTGCGTATCGAAAACGGCTCCACGTTCAGCGGGATGGTGCTGATCAAGGTCCCATTGAACGTCACGTTGTAGATCTTGTCTGCGGAATTGTCGGTGATCCACAGCGTGTCGGTGTACTGGTCGAACGCAATGGCCTGTGGGCTACGCGATGCAGGATCGAACGTGCTCGTAGGGAATGACGAGATCAGCGTTCCGTCCTGGGTGATATTGAATACGGTTGGCTCGAGTTCAGAAGAGATGAGGGGATCATCGACCACCCACAGGGTGTCGTTCCCGGGGTTGAATGTGACGGCTACACCCTCGCCGCTCACAGCCCCGAATTCCGACCCGAGAATCTCCTGCAGGACGACTGCCACCGCTTGCCCGTCGACGACCTCGTAGGTGTAGTTGACGAGCCGGCTCGTGGCCCCGTCATTCGCGCCCCACAACGACTGATCAGTTGGGTCGAGCGCAACGGACGAGACGGCATTCCTGGGAGTGGCAAACGAGAAGTTGAGGTCGCCGTCGGGTGTGACGTTGTACGTCATGTCAGTGCCGTCGTCAACAAGCCACAGCGACGGCACCGGTGGCTCAGAGCCCGCGGCTTCCTCGGGCGAACCAACCATTGCGAGGGACGCAACTAAGCTCAGCACCAACAGCAGTGCAAGCCTGTCGGCCGCTGCCCCTCGCATTCGAGCGTACCGAGATCCCGTCATGTGCCCCTCCCCACTGCGGCCCCGCGCCTGGCACGCGGTCCTGACTGGCCGTCGTTCGCACCCTATCGTTGTCTGGCGCAAAGGTGGACGGTCTTTCCATGAGAATTATCCGAAATGTGTCTATACGTTTGAGTAGCCCAACCAGGCCGGCGACGTTCAAACGGTCCAGCCGGTCGAACATCGAACCTCGGGGAGATGTCATCCTGGACGTCATGACTATGCCGCCCGGTGGGATGCCGAACCCGCCTCAGCAACCGACAGACTTCCAGCGGGCAGTGACAGCCATCGTCGCGTCGCTGCGACCTGGCGACGTCGCCACGTATGCGGAGGTGGCAGCGGAGGCAGGACATCCGGGATCTGCGCAGGCAGTGGCGAATGTCTTGCGACGGTTCCCCGATCTGCCCTGGTGGCGAGTCATACCTTCGTCGGGCCGCCTGTACCGGACCCACCGCCCGACACAGGAACCACTGCTGCGTCGCGAGGGTGTCAGCATCGATGAGACCGGCAAGGTCGCTCTGGATTGCGGTCAGCCCTCGCGGTGACTGGGCATCACCCAGCGATCTCCGAGTCAAGAGCTCGACCGAAGAACGAGACGACACCTTGAGTCCAGGGCCGAGATCGTTGAAGCCGCTTGGGAGCTTGCTCGAGCGGAAGGGATCGAGGGCTTCTCCATGCGCCACGTAGCGGCCAGCGTTGGGATGAAGGCTCCCTCGCTGTATCAATACTTCGCCACCAAGAACGACCTCTATGACGCCATGCTCCACTCGGGCTATGAGCTGCTTGGGGCAGTCGACATTGCTTCCGCATCCGAAGTGATGCCGGCCTGGGCGATGGCGTTGGTGCCAGCCGTGAGCCTGCCCGACGCTTCGTGGAACGGGTCGGCAGCGACCGGCGGACCTACGGAGCGGCCGTCGAGTCGAACAGGGCTCCGTCGTCGACGAAAGCGCCGCCCATGCGCTGACTGACGGGCACGCTCACCTGGATCACCGATGAGCACGAGCCCCCATGGCCGTCGCCCGCGGTGAAGGCGACGTGGTACACGCGCCCATTGCCGGCGCCGTCGCGCTCTGCCCGGACGGACGCCGTCGACGTGCCAACGCCGAAACCGTCAGGTGCCGTGTTTCCGTCGCCCAGGCCTCCCACGGGCTCGTCCTGGAAGATCGAGTCGATGGTGACGACGATCGGATCGCCTTCGGGGTCGGTTACCGCGAGGACCGCTACGTCGACCAGGCGGTGGTTGGGCGGCCACAGGGTGCCGACGCTCGGTCGGGCGGCCGTGCACACCGGGGGCTGGTTGAGCACCTCGATCTCGACCGTGTCGCTGTCGCTCGCCCCGTCCTTATCGGTGACGCCGAAGGTCAGGGTGTAGACGCCCTCGAGGGCGAACGACGTTGCCCTGGTGATCGTCGAGCCGGAGCCCGCCGTGCCGGAGTCGTCGACGACGGCATCTCCGTCGAGGTCCCAGCTCCACGAATAGTCGTCGTCGGCGCTGCCGGCCGGGTCCGTCCACGTGCCGGTGACCGTCACCGGGTCGAAGCGGAACACCGTCTGGTGGGGGCCGGCATCTGCGGTCGGCGCCACGTTGGTGACGCCGAGGTCGAACGTGGTGGCGGACGAGGCGCCGTCGCTGTCGGTGGCAGTGATGGTCGCGGTCTGGGAGTCGCCGAAACCGTCGGTGGTCGGGTACGACCAACTCCAGGTGCCGGCGCCCTGGGTCACCGTGCCCACCGACGCCCCGATCGTCACGGTGTCGGCGCCCGGGTCGGAGAACGTCCCCGTGTTCGCCGCAGTCGCGCCCTCGGCCACGACGACCGAGGCGTTGTCGGCAGCGACGCTCGGCGCCACGTTCATCACGACAACCTGGAACGCGGTAGAGGTGGTCAGGCTGCCGTCGTCGGCGGTGATGGTCACGGTCTGGGACTCGTCGGGACCGTCGGTGGTCGGGTACGACCAGCTCCATGTGCCGTCGCCGTTGTTCGTCACCGAACCGACCGACGCCGAGATCGTCACCTGGTCGCCGTCCGGGTCCGCGACGGTGCCGCCGTTGAGGGCGGTGCTCCCCTCGCCGACCGTCACCGCTGCTTGGTCGACGGTGACGGCGGGCGGCTGGTTGGCTGCGTCGTCGTTGAGGATCGTGGCGGTGCCGGTGTCGGCGGTCAGCGCGAAGCTCGGTGTGCCGATCGACGGGTTGACCAGCACCAGGTCGAACGTCTCGTTGGCCTCGAAGTTGGTGTCGCCGTTGACCGACACCGTGATGTTAAACGTCTCGGTGCCGGCTGCCTGGCACACGTCGTCGAGCTGTCCGGTGGCGTCGTCGTAGTCGTTGTCGGCGGTGGTGGCCGTGCCGTCGTCGATACGCCAGTCGATGATGACATTGAGCGCCTCCGTGCAGGTGGCGGTGACCACGAACGTGACGTTGGTGGTCCCGGAGTCACCACCCTCCAGCGCGCTCGGGTTGGAGATCGTACTGATCTCGGATCCGGCCGCCAGCGCTGGCCGATCGGAGGCGATGGCGAGCATTACGGATCCGACGAGGGCGACGACGAAGGGGACGACGAGGCTCCGTCTGCTCGCATAGGCCATTGGCTCAACCCCCCACTTTGCGATGAGTGCCCGCTAGGGAGACGATAGGCGATGCAGGTCACGCTTCGCCATCGACTGTCGGCCCCACCGTTCCGCCACCAGCGCAGGACGGCCGTCGATGGTGCTGGCGGCCTGACCCACGTGTCAGTCCATGGCTAGGAACGCCATACAGGTGCGCTATCAGCGGTCACCGTGCAGGTGAGCTTGCTGCGGGGAGGGCCGCGCTGAAACGGAGAGATGATCCGCGGGAACGGGGAGCCACCCGGTGTGGTCGCTCCCCGTAGACGTGCGTTGGTGGGGCTATTTCCTTGCATGAACAATGATGCTGCCGCCGCCGATTGGTTGGTTCATTCCATTGTCGTAGACGACAACCTCTCCGCCGTCTTCGTACCAGATCTTGATACGGAAGGTGTCGGGGTCACCGTCTCCAGCCCATATCTGGAACTTGTACTCACCCTCACCGTTGATGGTTCCCGTGCCCTTGAACTTGGCGTAGTCGGAACCCGTCACCACCAGCCAGTCGTAGCTGGTCGAATGGAAGTTAAGGTCTCCAGCGTTGAACCGGAACTCGGTGTTGCCGGTCGGCGCCGACGCACCCTTCTTGTACTTGGAGACAAACGCGAATGTCGCCTTGCCGGTGGGTCCAAAATCACAGTCCTCGTACTCGACCATGAAGACATTCCTCGGCTCGTAGAAGGGGACATCGTTCCAGCCTTCCGGGTCCGAGTACATTTCTAGGACCTGCTCGGAGCCAGGAACACATTCGTCTGTGTTCGAGGGGCCGCAGTCGTTTGGTTCGCCTGGGAGCCACCAATCGAGCGTGGCCTCGAAGTCGAACGACTCACCGGTGACCCACTGCCAACCGGCATAGGGCGGGGACACCCCCTCTTCTTGGAAGCCACCCAACACCGCACCACCGAACTCGTCGAACAACTCAAGGACCGTGTCGTACTCGCCTTGGGAAGTAACCGTGGCGAGATGGGCGCTCTCACACCGATCACAACTCATCCCGGCCACTAGGTCACGCGCATCGAAGAAATCCAGCGGCTCTTCCGAGAAGAAGATGTCGTAGTAGCTGCCATCAAAGAACGGCATATCCGCCGGGTAGTAGGCGTTCGCGGGCGATTCGATCCAGCCGCCGCCGGTGACGAATCCCCCGTCGGAGTCGTACACCACGATGTAGGTACACGCGGTGTTCGACTCCCCAAAGGCGTCGGTCACCGTCAGGCATATGTCGTAGATCCCCGCAGCGTCATAGGTGTGGGTCGGCATCGCCCCCGCGTTAGAGGAGGCCGTGGTGTCGCCCCAGTCCCAGTCGTACACGAGGGGGTCGCCGTCGGGGTCGGAGGATGCGGTGCCGTCGAAGCCGACATCCACGTCCATCGCGCCCAGGTACGGCCCGTTCGGGTCGCTGACCGGCGGCGAGTTAAGAATCTCGATCACGTAAGCCCTGATCTCCTCCTCGCTCCTCGGCACGCTGGAGATACGGAACTCGTCCATGAGACCGTGATCGAAGTCGCCCCAGCCGTTGACGTAGACGTAGGTCGGATCGGTCCAAAGGGCCGGCGCCCGGTTACATGTGCTCACGAAGTCGAGCACGCCGTTGACGTACAAGCGGGTATCGTCCGGGCTCCAGGTGGCGGCGACGTGTGTCCATTCCTCGAGAGGAATGACGCTGCTTCCAGTCAGCGTCGGTGGCGAGCACCACGGTGGACCCCAGGAACCCCACTGCAGGTGCCCGTCGGGATTGATGTTCAAGTGCCCGATGTAGCCGGCCGGGGGGTTGGTGTTGGTGTTGATCCACTGGAGCAGCGCGATGCTGTAGCCATAGGTGGCCGGGTAGATCCACGCCTCGATCGTGCCTTGTTGCCCGGCCCAAGGCGGCACGGCGTACTTCAACCAGTCGCCGGGCTCCAAGTCGACGGCCTGACCAAGCGCTGGAAGCGACGGTGCATAGCTGATGGTTCCGTGCTCCTCGCCCTGTGTGACGCCGTCGAAATCGTCCAGGAGCACGGTATTCGGGTCAGTCGCGTGTTGCGCTGCGGCCGGGACCGTGGCAATCGTGGCCATGGTCAACGCCAGCGCGATGAGCATCGGTAAATGCGCACGCCTTTTCATGTTTGATCCTCTCTCTAGTCGTCGCGCTCGAGTGCGAGCGGAGGCTGAGAAGAAGAGCGGTCTTCTACTGCATCCCGATTATGAGATCCGAACGACGAATCAGGCCGGCCACGCGACGACGCAATAACCGTGCGCACGTGACGTGTCCAGGCGAGCCGTCATCGTCCGTCGTCCGACGCGACCGAGTCGGAAGGGAGCGATGTGGATTAGAGTGCAGACGTGGTTGTGGCATCGGCCTCCTTCGGGGTGTGATGCACGGAGAAACTCCACGCGCAGGGATCCTCGTTGGAAAGGGTGATTCCTGCGCGTCGTGAGCGAGCAACTGATCGCGACCGGCGATCGCCGAAGTGCCGCATCGATGGCAACCCGCACCGCTAGGACGCCCCCTCGGTGCGGAATCTGGAGATCCCCCGCTCATTGGCATCGGCGTCCCGACCTAGCCCGCATAGTCTTTACGAGCGTATGGGGCGCGGCGATCGTTGGTCAGGGGCAAAAGGCTCTGATCAGGCAGGTGGCGGTCGTCGCCGGGACGCGATGGACCGTGACGGAAGGCTCCCAGTGCATCAACGGCCAAGACCGGACCGGCACACCAGCCGATAGCAAGCGCACCGAGCCTCCGGCAATGTCTCTGAACGGGTCGAGGATCGGCTCTGTATTCTGCGTCCTGGCCGCGGTAGTGGTCTCCGAATCCGCCCGAGCAGTAGCCGGAGCGTTTGGGGAAGCGATGCGACGCTGGGGCCTCCCCGACGAAGTCCTCACCGACAACGGCACCGTGTTTACCGGGCGGCGGCGAGCCCGGCCCGGTGAAGTGCTGTTCGAACGGATCTGTCGTGAGAACGGGATCACCCAGCGGCTCACCGCCCCCCGCTCTCCCACCACCACCGGCCAGGTAGAGCGGTTCCACAAAAGGATGCGCACCGTAACTGCTCCGCAGACGCACCTTCGCCGACATGGAGGAGGCACAGGCGGCGATCGACGACTGGGTCGAGAAGTACAACTACCGGCGTCCCCACAAAGCACTCGACATGGCCACTCCGGCACTCACCCGCGGCGCTTTCGAGTCACCCAAACTGATTGTCGTGTCGGGCTTCGTCGTACGTGGCGCGGATAGAACACGTCGGTGTCGATCTGCCTTCCCCGCGCCGAGTGGTGGCAAACTCGCACACACGAAGTGCCGATGGGCGTGGTTCCGGCGTTGGCGTGTTATCGCTCGTAGTGGGTGATCGGCGCCAAGGCTGGCTCGGATTGAGCAGTCCAGCCCCTTCCTCCACATGATGACGTCGTGCTATCATGACGGCATGGAGAAACGCGCTACCACCGTCCGCATGCCCGAAGAACTCGCCGAGAAGGCCGACGTGATCGCCCGCGGACGCGGCATCAGCGTCAACGCCCTGATGCTCGAAGCCCTCGAAGCCGAAATCGACCGGGTGCGCAATGACGAGGAGTTCATGGCGCGCCTCCGCGAGCTGACCGAGCGGGACAAGGAGATCCTGGATCGTCTCGCTGAGTGAGGTACCTCACCCTCGCCGAGGCGCTCACGATCGCCGAAGCCGTCACCGGTACCCGTGCGGCGGTGCTGGCCCGGGCATCTCGGTTGGATTCAGCTGGACTCGGCACTCCATGCGCCACAGGCCGGGTTCGGTGAGGTCGAGTTCTATCCCGACTATGCCGACAAGGCCGCCCTACTGACGGTCCGGATCGCCAAGAACCATCCTCTCCCGACGGCAACAAACGACTGGCTTGGCAATCACTCACCATGTTCTGCATCCTCAACGGATACACACTCGAGGTTCCCACCGACGACGCAGTCGACCTCATGATCGCCATCGCCGCCGGCGACGTCGGTGAGACCGAGGTAGCCAAATGGCTCACCGAACGGATCCAACCACCGACAACCCATAACGCTCCGGCCGAAGAGTGACAACGAGCACTCCGTTCCGCCCCGAACCGGCGGTTCTGGGCGATCCTCGCATTCCGGCGTCACTGAACACCAGATCACCCCCTGCGTTCCCAGCCCACCAGAGTATGTCTTCGAATAACCGCCCGCCGACGTGCCGATCACGGGCACGCTACGGAATGTGTGTTCTCGATCCAGATTGGGTGATCGGGGTCGTTGTCAGCCGTTCATAGAGGTGTCGAGTAGGCGGAGCAACACGGTGGCGAGGAGGCACGGCCTCTCGCTTGATCCGCTCCGTCCGGTGAGCGCGCGGTCTCCAGCCTGGCATCACCGCCGGTTTCGGGCAGGAGCCCCGGTCAGGGCAACGGCGGGCTTTGTACCATGCGTGACCGTGCCAACGCCACGAGATCCAGATCGTGCTGACCGCGATTATCGACGCCGTCTACTGCAGGGCATCGAGGAGCGGCGCGGCCGCAACGCCGTCGACGTATTCGCGGAGATGGCTGACCTTCCCGTTGCGGACGTCGGCCACGACGCACACTGCCAGATCTAGCTCGGTGCCGTCCGGCAACGTGCCACGCACCCGATGCTCTTCCACGAACCCGGATGACGTCTCCGACCTGACGGCATCTTCATAGCGGAAATGCTCGACGACGCCGAGGACTGCGGCAGAGAACCCGAGGACCGTGTCGAGATCCATCCGCGGGCTGTTGTTCTGGCGGGCGACGAAATCTGACGCGCAGAGGCCCCGGACTGCCTCGGCATCGCCGGCCTCGAAGGCCGCGAACAGCGCTTCAGCCAGCATGGTGTTGGTCACCTCATCCTCCTCCGACCCGGGGCAATCGTGCAGGCTACCGCGCAACTCCTCCCGGCGTGGGACGATGAATTCATCTCCAACTGACCGGCGCTGGGCAGCGGCTTCTGATATCGGTGCCGTGGAGCTGAGGGGATTTGAACCCCTGACCCCCTCGTTGCGAACGAGGTGCTCTGCCGAACTGAGCTACAGCCCCAACACAAAGCCGCCGGAAACGGCGGGTGCGGGTCTGCATGGTACCAGCAGCCCGACGGGGTACCAGACGCTTATGACGAGTGCTTCTCCAGGTCGGCCCGAAGGCGCTCCTGGATCATCGTCGTGGTGAGGTCGGCCCGGCTGCGTTCGACCAGTGAGCGGGACACGTCGGTGGTGCGCCGCAGACCACCGGTCATGCCGTCGGGATAATCGAGGCTTGCCAGCAGGTCGACCACTTCGTCCATCATCGCCAGCAGACCCTCCGCTTGGTCCAGCTCTCCCGCCCGCAGTTGATCGAGCATCCGCCGGCGCAGCTCACCGACTGCCTCTCCCAGCCCGTGTAGGTAGGGCGTGACCCGCATGCCGAGATCGATCGGCTTGGGCAGTGGCTCGCCCAGCGCGAACGCCATGAACGTCCGAGCCTCGGCGTACTCCTTGGCGGCGTCGTTCAGGATGCCGGTGTTTATGTCCGGATGCTCGTCGACCGCGGCGGTGGCGGCGGCCACCAGCTCGTGTACCTCGTCCATCAACGCCCGAGCTTGCTCGTACTCGCCTCGATGGATCGACCTGATCGCGTTGGCGGACGCGCGGATGATGTTGCGTCCGTTGTTGATTGCCAGCTCGCGAGTCTTGAACTTCGGATCGAGCTCGCCGCGGGCGATCGACTCGATATCCGAGAAGTCGGGCGCCGGCATGTGATCAGCTCGACGCGAGGATGTGGGTCTCGCTCTGCTCCTGGCTGCTGTTCACCGGGGTGATGTCGACGACATTGCTGATCGTCTGCTGGCGCTGCTTGATCTGGAGGAGCATGGCTACGTACCAGATCAGTGCGGCGTCGGCGATGACATGCACCAATAGGAGGGGAAGTGACCCGAGGGCGACCGCCGCCAGCAGCGATACCGCGACCGTGACGGCAAGTGCGATCAGCATCCGCCGCCGCCGTGCAAGCACCTGACGCCGGTGCATCAGCGCAGTCTGCGCCGCCGGGCCGTGTACTGCCGCCAGCCGCGCGGTCAGTCGGGTGAATTCCTGGGTCGTGCTGATCGGGGTGTCTCTCCGGGAACGGAACACAGGGGGAAGAAGAAACGCGCCCCAGACACCAGCAATCAGGAGAAATATGAATATTGCATTCACTTGAACGCTCTCCGCCCGTACAAGTCGCGCGGAACACTAAACCGAATGACATTCCGAACCAAATACCATCCTGGGAATTCATGCCAGAGAGCGTGGAACGTTCCAGCGAAGTCTGGAACGATCCAATCCTCGCCTGACGGCCGGTGATCATTCGAGATGCGGGTGCGCGACCGCTGGTCAAGCCCTCCAGGTTCCAGAGCGGCCTCCCGACTTCTCCAACAGGCGGACGGCACCGATCTGCGCTCCCCGCTCGACTCCCTTGACCATGTCATAGATCGTCAACGCGGCGACGCTGACAGCAGTCATAGCTTCCATCTCGACCCCGGTCCGCTCGCTGGTCCGGACGCTCGCTACGACCCGAGCGCCACCGTCGATCTGCACGATCTCAACCTTGACCGAGCTGAGCATCAGCGGATGGCACAAAGGAATCAGCTCAGACGTGCGTTTGGCGGCCATGATCCCGGCGATCCGGGCTGCAGCGACCGCATCGCCCTTTGGCAGCTCACCACCGAACAACAGCGCAGCCGTGTCGTTCGCCATCAACACCACCGCTTCGGCCACCGCGGCTCGATCAGTGACGTCTTTGTCGCTCACGTCGACCATCTGCGCCCGCCCCTGTTCGTCGAGGTGCGTGAGTCGGGCCTCGTCAGCCACCGACCACCTCGGCTGCCGTCCGCCGCTCCGGCCAAGTGAACATCTCCAGCGTGATCGGGTCGCCCTCCTCGAGCGTGCCGGTCGCCACCGGCACCACCCCGAAAGCATCTGCGGCCGCCAGCGCCGATAGTACGTTCGAGCTCTGGCCTCCCGAGGCGCGGGCGTGAAAAACACCATCGCGTTCCTCCAGCTCGACGCGACTGAACACTGTCTTCTGAGGATCGGTCACCAGCCGTTCATCGATGATGCCGCGGATTTGCGGTCGGAATATCCGAGTTGCGCCCATCATGTGAAGCAAAGCCGGGCGCGCAAATTGCTCGTAGGCGACCATCACCGACACCGGATTCCCGGGTAGTCCGAATAGCGGCGTCCCCTCGATCATGCCGAAGGCAAAGGGCTTGGCGGGCTGCATGGCCACCTGCCAGAACTCGATATCGCCCAGCTTGGCCAGCACCGCCTTCACCAGGTCGTACTCGCCCATCGACACCCCGCCCGATGTGAAGATCGCGTCCGCCTCTGCGGCGGCCCGCTCCACCGTGGAGCGGAGCAGGTCTTCGTCGTCGCGGATGATCCCGAGATCCAGGACCGCAACGTCCAGCTCCTTCAGCAGTCTGCGCAGCAGCGGACGGTTGGTGTCGCGGATCTGGCCGGGGGCCAGCTCCGGTGTATCAGGCGGCAACACCTCGTCCCCAGTCGACATCACCGCCACTCGTGGTCGGCGCCGCACTGCAGGATTCGCAATCCCGAGGGACGCCAACACCGCAACATGACGGGCGGTGAGCCGGGTGCCGGCATCGAACACGGGCGACCCGGCGGCCAGGTCGCCACCGGCCGGCCGAATTGCGGTGCCGGTTTCCGCCCCGGTGATGATGCGCACGAACCCCTCGCCCGGCTCGGTGTCTTCCACCCGGACGACGGCGTCCGCGCCGTTAGGAATCGGAGCGCCGGTCATGATCTTGATGGCGGTGCCCGGTTCGACGACCGTGGCGGCAACGTGGCCGGCCGCAACATCCTCGAGCACCTTCAGCTCGACCGGCGCATCCGCTACATCTGATGCACGCACCGCATACCCGTCCATGGCTGAGTTGGTGAAAGGCGGGACGTCGTGGGGGGCGGTCACCGGCCCGGCCAGGGCCAGTCCCGCCGCGTGCTCCAACGCCACTGTCACACTCTCGGTGGCGGGCACTGTCGCCAGCACATCGCGCTGGGCGTCGGCCAGCGGTCTCACCCTTCCTCCGTCAGCGCTTTCATGATCACTTTGAAGTCGGGGCCGTATTCCTCGTGAGCTGCACCGAGTACGGCAGTTGCGTGCAGTAGGCCGGGCGGGGTTCCGACATCCAGCAGGTCGCCAGGAGCGACCGACGCCAGCGCCCGGTCCGTGGATGCCAGCGTTTCGATGGCGTCGGTTAGCTGGATCTCCCCGCCGTGGCCCGCCTCCTGGCCCTCCAGCAGGTCGAAGACTTCGGGGGTGAAGACGTATCTCCCGATGAGACCCAGATTCGATGGAGCCCGCTCCACCCCGGGCTTCTCAATCGCTCCGGTGATCTCCAATACCGTGTCGCTGCGCCACGCACCGGGAACCACGACCCCGTAGCGGTGGAGGAACTCGGGTCCCAGCTCACGTACACACATCACTGAGCGGCCATCGGAGGCGGCCGCCAGCGCCGGGAGGACGTCTCGCCCGGGCGGGACGATGTTGTCGGCCAGCAGACAGAAGAAGGGGCGCTCGCCCACCGCATTGCGGGCCGACCACACAGCGTGGCCCAGCCCGAGCGGCTCCTTCTGAATGACGGCCCGCACCTGCACGTCCTCCAAACCGGGGAGCGGACCGAGCTCATAGAAATGCCGTTCGGTCAGTTCACCGACACCGGGATCTACGACCAGGATCACGCTGGTCGCGCCCCCCCGCGCGGCCTCCTCGACCACGTACTGAATCGCGGGACGATCCACGACCGTGATCAGGGCCTTGGGCACTACCCGGGTGGCAGGGCGCATCCGTGTACCCATGCCGGCAGCCGGAATCACTGCTACGTCAATCTTCATTCAGTCACTACCTTGTTCTCGGTTCCGCTCATTAGCCGGGCGATGTTGCCGCGATGGCGCCACACGATCACAGCGATCGTCAGCGCCCACCAGCCCAAGGCCCATCCGCGCACTCCCGCCACGACAACGGCCGGCAGGGCCAGGCCGGCCATCGACAGCGAACCCGCCGATGAGATCTTCGTTATCCCGACGATCAACCCGTAGATGGCAGCCAAGGTCACGACCACCAGCGGCACGGCAGCGAGCAGCACTCCGCCCGCAGTTGCGACACCCTTGCCGCCCCGGAAGCCGTGATACAGCGGATAGCAATGACCGATCACGGCAAAGAAACCAACTGCGAATGCCTCTGGAGACCCCCACACCAGGTTCGCTACCAGCGCCGGGATGAGACCTTTCGCAAGGTCACCGACGTACACCAGCGCCGCCGGGCCCTTGCCCATAGTCCGCAGCACATTGGAGGCACCCGGGTTCCCACTCCCGGCGGAATAGATGTCCACACCACGCGTGCTCGCCACCAACACCGCGGCGTTCACGCTGCCAACCAGATAGGCCGCAACGGCCAAGAGAACCACCCAGAAGCTCATCTCGCACGAGTCTACGCCCGGCCCTGCGCATCGCTAACCCGGCCGGATGCCTGACCGCGCCCGGCCCGGCCCGGCTCAGTGCGTCCGTACGGTTGGTAACATCCGGCTCGGCCGATCCGGGATCGGCCGCTCCAACTCTCCGAGGAATGCGGTCATGCCTACCTACGAGTACGTCTGCCGGTCATGCGACCACCGGTTCGAGAAGCGGCAGAGCTTTTCGGCAAAGCCGCTCAGGACCTGCCCCGAGTGCGGCCAGAAGTCCCTGCAGAAGGTCATCTTTCCCACCGGCGTCGTTTTCAAGGGCAGCGGCTTCTACGTGACGGACTCGAAGACCAAACCGCCGTCCAAGAAATCGGGTTCGGCGGACAGCAGCTCGGAAAAGACGGCGAAGCGCGAGAAGTCGGACCCTGAGAAGAAATCGACCAAGGTCACCAGCGACGACTGAGCATGATCGGGGTCATTGGGGGAACGGGTTTTTACGACTTTCTCGACAACGCCCACGACGTAGACGTCGAGACCCCCTATGGCGATCCATCGGCGCCACTCCGGCTGGGCACGGTCGCCGGCATGGACATTGCGTTCCTTCCCCGGCATGGCCGCCGCCATCAGCTTCCGCCTCACCGCATCCCCTACCGGGCCAACGCCTGGGCGATGAAAGAGGTTGGCGTCACCGATGTCATCGGCCCATGCGCAGTCGGGTCGCTCACTCGCGAATACGCTCCGGGGCACTTCGTGGTGCCCGACCAGTTGGTGGATCGAACCTGGGGTCGTGACCACACCTTTGTCGAGGGCCCTGACGTGCAGCACATGTCGTTTGCAGACCCGTTTTCCGAGCCGCACCGGAGCCTGGCCGTCGAAGCCTGCCACGCCGCCGGTGTGACGGTGCACGAGGGTGGCACCAACGTGATCATCCAGGGACCCCGCTTCTCGACCCGGGCCGAGAGTCGCTGGTTTGCCGAATCGGGATTCCACCTCGTGAACATGACGCAAATTCCCGAGGTGCCGCTCTTTCGCGAGCTGGGGCTCGAGTACGTGAACATCGCGGTGGTGACCGACTACGACGTTGGGGTGGAAGGGGAGATCGAACCGGTGACCCACGCCATGGTGCTGGAGCGTTTCAACGCGTCCCTGGGCTTGCTCCGACAGGTGGTACACCACCTCATACCGAAGATTGCCGGCCTGCGCGAATGACCGAACACGCACCCCTCAACCTCGACCAGGCTTTCTCCTCGTTCGACGACCACTGGTCATCCAGGATCGCGCCCCGGGTCGACAACATGGAGCTCAAGGTCGTCAGCGTCGAGGGAGAGTTCGTCGCGCACGCGCATACCGACAACGACGAGCTGTTCCTGGTGGGCGGCACCGCTGGGGAACAGCTCCGCTAGGCGCCACATCCGCCATCAGCCTGCGCCAGCCGGCCGGCACGGGCGCTGCCGCCACCGTGTGCCTATCCAGGCAGGTTCCGCCACCGCAGGAGCGGGCGGCACACGCGCTCGGCCCAGAGATGCCGAATGGCACTAGCACTACGGCGACGTGAGATCGAGCCTGAAAGTGGAACCAGGAGGTGACACGATGATCGACGCGGGCACCCACGGAGCAGCGAACTGGGTCGACCTGACGACCCCCGATGTCGACGGCTCTCAGGCCTTCTACCAGCAACTGTTCGGTTGGGACGTCGTCGGTATAACGACGTCCATGGGCGAGTATTTCACTGCGGAGATCGGCGGCAAGGAGATCGCCGGCATGATGGAGCCGGGAGCCGAGCAGCCGGGCAGCCCAGCCGCGTGGACGACGTTCTTCTACGTAGCCGACATCGACGACACGGTCGGAAAGGTCAAAGACGCGGGCGGCCAGATCCTCGAGCCTCCTTTCGACATTCCCGGGGACGCCAAGGTCGCGGTGATTGCCGATCCAACCGGAGGCATGTTCGCCATCATCAGCGGGCCCAGGCCACACGGGATCTACTTCTCCCGCAACCACGGAGCGCCGTGCTGGATCGAGTTGCTCACCCGCGACACCGATTCAGCCGAGGCCTTCTACGGCGCCGTGTTGGGCTGGACAGCCGTGACCAGCCTCACCGATGGGACTGCCTACACGATGTTCAAGCTCGACGACGACGATGTCGCCGGCATGATGATGATGCCCGACGAGGTCCCGGCCGCGGCACCGGCTCACTGGTCGGTCTACTTCGCAGTGGATGATTGCGCCGCCGCCGAGAAGAAGGTCGTGGCGCTCGGGGGCGAGGTACTGCGTCTTACCACCGACATCGGCATAGGCAGGTTCGCCGTGGCGGCCGATCCGCACGGGGCCAAATTCAACCTCATGGAGTTCGCGGAGTAGAGCCCACCGCGGTTTCCGACTTCGACGAGGCGAGAACCGACCGTCCGATATTCGGGCGGCGTGCATTGTGCCGCCACGTACAATCGCGGCGGTGAGCGAAATCCGGTTCATCACCAAGGACGAAGTACCCGAGGTGCGTCGGGCGGTGGCGCGCGGATTCGGCGGCGACACACTCGAGGAGGAGGGTGCCGACGAGCGCTTCCTAGAGCTGTTCCCGCTCGAAACGACTATCGGCGCCTTCGACCACGGCCGGGTCGTGGCGACCTTCGGCTCATTCGACTTCGACCTGACGATTCCTGGTGGCGTCCTGCCACTGGCCGGCACCACCATCGTGACCGTCCAGCCCACCCACCGTCGCCAGGGTCTCCTCACCCGGATGATGAGGATGCACCTGGAACAAGCGATTGAACGCGGCCAACCCCTGGCAGGCTTGTGGGCCTCCGAAACGCCGATCTACGGCCGCTTCGGCTACGGGCCGGCGTGCTACGGCCACGACCTGACGGTGCCGGCCGATCGGGTGACGCTCCCACCCGGGCCGGACGGGCTGTCCATCCGAACCATCGACGCGCAGGCGGCGATGGATGTGTTGCCCGAGGTGTATGCGCAGGTGCAGCCGGCAACGCCCGGGTTCCTGTCCCGCAGCCCCGCGTGGTGGGAGCACCGGCGCCTACGCGATCCCGAGCAGCGACGCCAGGGTGCCAGCGCCCAACGGATCGTCACCGCCTCAGACGGTGACCGCCCCTGCGGGTATCTGATATACCGGCAGAAGGAGAGGTGGAAACGCGGCCTGCCGATGGGAAAGGTCGAGATCGTGGAGCTGGTGGCCCTTGACGATGACGCCCGTCGGGCGCTGTGGCATTTCATCACCAACATCGATCTCTACCCGACCGTTCACTGGTGGAACGCCCCGGTCGACGATCCGATCGAGGCCGAGGCGAGCGACCCCAGACGAATCACGGCCCGGCGTCTCGACACGCTGTGGCTGCGCGTGCTCGACGTACCGCGCGCACTCGAGGAGCGACGCTACGAACAGGACGGCCGGCTGGTGCTCGAAGTGATTGACGAGTTCATGTCCCGTGGCGGCACGTGGGAACTAGACGTCAAAGATGGCACCGCCAGCTGCCGGCCCAGCGACGCGCCGCCGGACATCCGCGTGGGACTCGCCGATTTGGGTGCCCTCTACTTGGGCGGCGGGTCGGCCATCCAGCGCCGGCGGGCACAACGCCTGGACGGTCGCGACGACGCGGTTCGTCACCTCGATGCGCTGCTGCGCACCGCCCGGGCTCCATTCTGCGGCGAAGTCTTCTGATCGGTCTGCTGTCAGGTCACACGGGTTTGGTCGCGAGGTAGTGGGTGTACCCACCACCCAGACCATGGTGGGTGGCAGTGAACCCGGCTTGCTGTAGGAACGCAATCACCTGTTCATCCGGCGGGTGGTAGTGGTAGTAGCCCGAATGAGCGATCTCGCCCCGGACCACCGGGAGCTTCAGCTTCACGGCCTCTGCGTAGGCGTAGTCAATCTCGGCGGGATCGGCGTTTTCGACGGTCATGTACAAAAGTCCCCCGGGCTTCAACGCGCCCAGAAAATTCGCCAGCGCGAACTGCCAGTCCTCCGGGGACACCAAACCGAGAACGTCGATGCAGAGAACCGCCTCGTATGCATTCAGTTCCTGGTAGTCCTGCACCCCGGACACGACCGTGCGAATTGGGGGGAACTTCTCCCGTGCCCGCCACAGCATCTGGTCTGACTGATCGATCCCCACTACTCCGAGACCCAGGTCGAAGATCTCCGGCCAGTATTTACCGGTGCCGCACCCGGCGTCGAGGATCCACGCATCTGAATTCAGCTGGTTGAGGACGTGTTTTACGAAGGTCTGATGCGTCGGAGAGATCGTCGGAAACCGCTGGTCATAATCCACCGCGAAGACCCGGTCGTACAACGTCCGAATCTCGTCCCGTTTGTCTGCCAGCCAGAGTCCTCGATCCATCGCGCGCCTTCCGACGTCCCCCTCGAATACCGTCGCCCACCGAAGCCGGGTGCCATATTCTCACAGATCGTGAGTAATCCGATGGGCGTCATCCTGGCCGGCGGGGCCAGCCGCCGGATGGGAACCGACAAAGCCGGCCTTCTGCTGGCCGGCCGGCCGATGATCGAATGGGTCATCGATGCCCTACGACCCGCCCTTCCCGACCTGGTCGTGGTCGGTCGGAAAGGAGGGCTGGCCGGGCTCGCATCGATACCCGACGAGGGACGGGGACGGCGCGGCCCGCTGGCCGGCCTCGTGACCGCACTGCGGCATTTCCGCCGACCGATCGTGCTGGTGGCCGTTGATCAGCCCCTGCTGCGGCCGGAAACAGTGCGCCGCCTGGTCGCTACGGGAAACGTGCACGATGCTCTGATTCCGTACGAAGGTGGCATCCCGCAGGTGACCTGCGCGCGGTATCCGGCCGAATGGCTGCAGAGTGCGACAGAGGTCGACCGGTGGGGCGGATCGTTGCGGGACCTCGTAGCGCGGAATGAACATCTCGCAGTGCCTGACGATGAATGGCCGCGGTGGGGAGAAGACGGCCGTTCCTGGTTCAGCCTCGACACCGAGGAAGCCATCCTGGAGGCAGAGCGGAGATTCCGGGTCGATTTGAGCTGACGGCCAACCATCTTCCATACCCCGGCGTCGCTCGGTACCGTCGAAGGTGTACTGGTTTCCCCGGCCTCCCTATATGCGCTATGCGCTGGTCCTATGCCTGGTCCTGGCCGCCCTCTGGTTGGAGCTTCGACCTCACCCAACCGAACGGTATCCATTTGCACGGGCAGACCTGGCCGCAGGATCTGCGCTTTCACCGAGCGACATCGCATGGCGCGACCTGCCTGCCGGGTTCTTGGAGGCCCCTTCGCTTGACGGCGCGCTCGCCCGGCCGGTGCGGGCGGGCGAGCCGCTTCGACCTTCGGACTTCAGCACCACCGACCTCGACCCTCCCGACGGCTGGTGGTCGCTGGAACTCGATCTGCCCTCCGACGTCGTGCCCGGCCAACAGGTCCGCCTGGTGGTCCTGCCCAGCCAGGGGATCGAGCCGCCCGACCCGATCCCGGCGGTGGTGGTTTCTGCCGGAAGTCCCGAAACCGGCCCGCTCGCAACCGGCTCGGAGGGCCGCATTGCAGTACCGCCGGAGCTGGCAGCCACCGCCGCCACCGCGGTCGCCGAGAACCGGGTGACGGTGCTGCTCGGGAGCCCTGGATAGTGCAGTGAGCGTTATAGGCTCGCCCGCAGGCCTGCCCGGCCATTGCGACACAGTGAGAAGGCAACGTGTTCGAAGCGATTTTGTGGGGGCTCGTGCAGGGGCTGACCGAATTCCTGCCCGTTTCGTCCAGCGGGCACCTCGTCTTGGTCCCCGCTTTCCTGGGTCTCGAGCCTCCCGATCTGGCGACGACGGCCGTGCTGCACCTTGGAACACTGGGAGCAGTGGTGGCTTACTATCGCCGGGACGTGGCCTGGCTCATGAAGTTTCCCCGGGATCCGCTGGCCCGGCGGGTCCTCACCTTGCTTGCGGTCGGCACGATCCCGGCAGTGGTGGCCGGCCTGATCTTCGAGGGCGCAATCGACCGTTTCCAGCAATCTCCCACGGCGGTTGGGGTGGCCCTGGTGGCAACCGGGGTCGTGCTGTTCGTGGCGGGGAGGATCCGGACCGGGGCCAGTGAACTCGAGAAGGCGTCGAGCCAGGATGCGGTAACGATCGGCGCAGCCCAGGCGCTGGCACTCATACCGGGAATATCCCGGTCCGGTATGACGATCGCGGCGGGTTTTGCCCGTGGTCTGAGCCGTGAACAAGCAGCCCGGTTCGCTTTCCTGCTCGCCCTGCCGGTCATCCTGGGTGGCGGGTTGCTTCAGGCAGTTGACCTGGCCGGCACCGACGGGCTGCGACCCCAGCTGGCGGTGGGTGTCCTGGTTGCCGGCATCTCCGGATACCTGGCCATAGCGTTTCTGGTAAGAGGATTGACCAGGTGGGGCCTCAAGCCGTTCGCCTACTACTGCTGGCTGGTCGGCTTCGCCGCCATCGTGATGTTGTGATCCGCGTTATCTGATCACCAGTTCGGGATGCGCCCGTAGCTTCGGTCGTTTAGCAATGACAGCATGGGCGAGTTGATCGAACGCGGCTTCGGCGTCGGATCCCGGCGCTGCCAGCACCACCGGCACACCCACGTCGGCGCCCTCGCGCATCGCGGGGAGCAGCGGCACCTGGGCCAACAAGTCAACACCCAGCTCCTCGGCCAGCAGCGCACCTCCGCCCTCCCCAAAGATCGGGTATTGCTTGCCGTCGTCGCCCGTGAACCAGGCCATGTTCTCGACGACGCCCATCACCGTCTGGTTCACCTTTTCCGCCATGAGGGCGGCCCGTTTCGCCACCCGCTGGGCGGTGGGCTGGGGCGTTGTGACCAACAGCAGTTCGGCCCGTGGCAGGAACTGTGAGATCGAGATCGCAATGTCCCCCGTGCCCGGCGGCATGTCGATGAGGAGGAAGTCCGGCTCATCCCAGAAGACGTCGTTGAGGAACTGCTCCAACGCCTTGTGCAGCATCGGACCGCGCCAGATGACGGCTTGATCCTCGGGCACGAAGTAATCCATCGACATGACCTTCACACCGTGGGCGCGCAAGGGGATGATGTTCTCTGCCACGATCGCCGGGGCGCCAACGGCCCCGAGCATCCTGGGGATCGAGAAACCCCACACGTCCGCATCGATCACGCCCACCGATCGGCCGTTGCGCACCAGCGCCACCGCCAGATTCGAGGTCACCGACGACTTACCGACGCCACCCTTACCGCTGGCGATCGTGATGATCCGGGTGCGGGAGCCTTGGCCGCCTACCTGGCGGCGATCCCCTCGCAGACGGGACATGAGCGATTCGCGCTCTGCGTCTGTCATCAGCTCGGAATCCACCCGAACCGACCGCACACCCTCGACACCGCGAGCCGACTCGGTCACGGCCTCGACCAGAGCGTCCTTCTCCGCCCCGGGGACCGGTACGCGGAGACCCGCGGAGACGGTTCCCCCCAGCTTGGTTCTGACGGACTCCACGTAGCCCAGCTCACCCACGGTTCTGCCCAGCAGCGGATCTACCGTTTGTTCGATTGCCGCGGAGACCGCCGCTTGGTCAACCATTTGAATTCACCCGATCGCCGTAGTGTTTAGAAGAGATTCGAAACTATAG
This sequence comes from Acidimicrobiia bacterium, assembly GCA_041576165.1. Classification (GTDB taxonomy): domain Bacteria; phylum Actinomycetota; class Acidimicrobiia; order Spongiisociales; family Spongiisociaceae; genus JBFGLM01. Next base: position 36,290 of record JBFGLM010000018.1, on the reverse strand, counting down.
TGAGCCTGCATCCCAAGCATTTTGGGGGTGGCCCATGGACGCCACACAGTTCGATCAATCCGTCGGGGACCTCACCGGAGCATTAGGCGACCCGACCCGCCGCGGCATCTACATCACGGTCCGCGAATCGCCCGAGCCGTTGACGTCCTCACACATCGCCCAGGCGTTCGACATCCATCCCAACGTGGCGCGTCACCACCTCGACCGGCTCGCGCAGGACGGATACCTAGAGGTGACGACCCGCCGAGCGGAGGGGCGCTCGGGCCCCGGCGCCGGACGGCCGGCCAAGCATTACCGCGCAACCTCGAAGCCGATCGACGTGCACTATCCCACCCGGCGCCTGGACCTGCTCACCGACCTACTGCTCCAGGTGATCGGCCGGCTCGATGCCGGGGCGGCATCCCAGGTCGCGCACGATGTGGGGTACGAATACGGAAGCCGGCTGGCGGCCGAAATCGGCTTGCCCAGCGATGCCGGGTTCGCGAACGCGGTCACTGCGGTGGCGCGGGCCATGACCGGGATCGGCTTCGACATGCGGCCGGACGTGGATCCCCACAAGCTCCTGACATCGCAATGCCCCTTCGGCGATATCGCCGTGGAGCACCCCGAGATCGTCTGTTCGCTGGATCAAGGTCTGGTCTCCGGGCTGCTCGGGTCGATCGACCGCACCTGGGAGCCCGTCGTGATACCCCACACGAACAGTGCCGACGTATGCGTGACGGAGGTCGCGACCTGACGGTCGACGAGGGCATCGCTGTAATCGGGATTGGCACTGTCTCCGAACCCGCCGACCTGGCCCACATAGAGCTCGGCGTCGCCGCCCGTGACTCGAGCGTTCGCGGCGCCACCGACGCCGCCGCAAGTCTGATCGAAGCTGTCATCTCCGCTATCCGCGAGCAGGCTGCACAGTCGGTCGACGTCGCCAGCAGCCGCTATCACGTGCACCCCGACCGCCGGCCCGATGGGGGACCGCCCCGCGGATATGTGGCCGAACATGTCCTGTCGGTCACGCTGCGGGAACTGGAGCGGACAGGTTCCATACTGGAGGCAGCAACCCGGGTCGCCGGCGATGCCGCCGAGGTCCACTCGCTGCGACTGGCGCTCGACCCCACCACCCAACGCATGGATCAGGCCCGGACCCAAGCCTGGGCCGACGCCGTCCACAAAGCCACCGAGTTGGCGCGGCTGGCCGGCCGTCCGCTGGGCCGGGCAGCCGCAGTCGTTGAAACCCAGCCGGGGACGCCACCGGCGCCGATGGCGAGGTTGGCTGCGTCCGAGATGGCGGCGGTACCCGTCGAGCCGGGCGAGGCCGAGGTTTCGCTCGTGCTGTCCGTTCGGTTCCACTTCGCCGACTGAACCGTGCCCGTCCGGTGTGCCGATCCCTGGAGCGCCCGTCTCACGGAGGCCCCCGCGGGCCAGAGCTAGACTCGGGCGCCCGCACGAACCCACAGAAAGGGGGCAGTCATGCCGAATGACCCCTTCAGTGCCCGCCAAACACTGACCACGCCCCTCGGCGAACGATCGATGTACCGGCTCGAGGTACTGCGCGACCACGGCGACATCGAAAGCATCCCGTACTCGATCCGGGTTCTGCTCGAAGCTGCCCTGCGAAACTACGACGGGCGCACGGTGACCGACGAGGCGATCCTCCACCTGGCCGGCTACGACGCCCGCAAGGTGGGTGAGACCGAGATCCCCTTCTCGCCCGGACGCGTGGTGCTGCAGGACTTCACCGGGGTGCCGGCTGTCGTCGATCTTGCCGCGATGCGTTCGGCGATCGTCCGCATGACCGGCGACGATGCAGACGCGCAGAAAGTCAACCCGCGCGTGGCGGTGGATCTCGTGATCGATCACTCGGTGCAGGTGGACGCGTTCAACACGGCGATGGCCCTTCAGATCAATTCGCAAAAAGAGTTCGAACGCAATCGCGAGCGATATGAATTTCTGAAGTGGGGCCAGTCCGCCTTCGACAACTTTCGGGTCGTGCCGCCCGCGACCGGGATCGTCCACCAGGTGAATCTCGAGTATCTGGCCAAGGTCGTGTGGGACAACGGCACGGAGCTCTATCCGGACAGCCTGGTCGGGACCGACAGCCACACGACGATGATCAACGGCCTTGGGGTCCTGGGTTGGGGGGTCGGGGGAATCGAGGCCGAGGCGGCCATGGTGGGCCAGCCCATTTACATGCTGATCCCCGAGGTGGTGGGTTTTCGGCTCACCGGCAAACTGACGGACGGAGCCACCGCCACCGACCTCGTGCTGCGGGTAACCGAGATGCTGCGCCAGCACGGCGTCGTTGGCAAGTTCGTGGAGTTCTACGGGCCGGGACTGGCCGACATGCCGCTGGCCAACCGGGCGACGATCGCCAACATGGCGCCCGAATACGGGGCCACGTGCGGTTTCTTCCCGGTGGACGACCAGACTCTGGCCTACCTGCGCCTGTCTGGACGAGATGAAGCCCTGATCGACACCGTTGAGCAGTACTACAGGGAACAAGGCCTGTGGCGAGACGACACCCACGACATCGTGTACTCGTCGCACCTGGAACTCGATATGTCGACGGTGGGGCCCTCGCTCGCCGGTCCCCGCCGCCCCCAAGATCGAATCTCCCTGTCGAATATGAAATCGCAGTGGCAGCAGGATCTGACAACCACGTTCGGCGACCATGGCAAACCCGGTGGTGTCGAGAGCGTCACGTTCGACGACGCCACCTTCACGCTGCTGGACGGTGCAGTTGTGATCGCAGCAATCACCAGCTGCACCAACACGTCCAATCCGGACGTGATGGTCGCTGCCGGGCTGGTCGCGCGCAAAGCCCGGGAAAGGGGTTTGACCCGCAAACCCTGGGTGAAGACATCGCTGGCCCCCGGCTCGAAGGTCGTGACCGAGTACCTGGACAGGGCCGGGCTGACCGAAGACCTCGAAGCGACCGGGTTCTACCTCGTCGGCTATGGATGCACGACCTGCATCGGCAATTCGGGTCCACTGCCCGAGCCGATCAGCCGAGCCATCAACCAGAACGATCTGGTCGTCGCGTCCGTGCTGTCGGGCAACCGCAATTTCGAGGGACGGATCAGCGGCGACGTGCGCGCCAACTACCTGGCGTCGCCCCCGCTGGTGGTTGCCTATGCGCTGGCAGGCACCGTTGACATCGACCTCACCACCCAACCGCTCGGGGAGGATCAATCCGGCAACGAGGTGTACCTACGCGACATCTGGCCGAGCCAGAGCGAGATCGATCAGATCGTCGCGCAGTCCATCTCTCAGGAGCAATTCCGCGAGCAGTACGCCACCGTTTTTGACGGCTCGGAAGAGTGGCAGGCTATACCCGCGGTGGAATCGCCGCTCTACCAGTGGAACCCTGACAGCACCTACATCCAGGAGCCACCCTTCTTCGAGGGGCTGACCACTGATCCGGGGACGATCCGCCCCATCAGCCGGGCCCGGGTTCTGCTCAAGCTGGGCGACTCGATCACCACCGATCACATCAGTCCCGCCGGTTCCATTGCCGACGGCACTCCGGCCGCCGAGTACCTGAAGGAGCAAGGCGTGCCGGTGCTGCAGTTCAACAGCTACGGATCGCGTCGCGGGAACGACCGGGTGATGACACGGGGCACATTCGCCAATGTTCGCGTCAAGAACGAGCTCGCCCCGGGCACCGAGGGAGGCTGGACGACCGATTTCACCGACGGCGAGGTGAAGAGTGTCTACGCCGCAGCACTCAATTACCGGGCGGCCGGAATCCCGACGATCGTGCTGGCCGGCATCGATTACGGAATGGGATCCAGCCGGGACTGGGCTGCAAAGGGCTCATTCCTGCTCGGAGTCAGAGCGGTCATCGCCAAGAGCTTCGAGCGGATCCACCGATCGAACCTGATCGGTATGGGCGTGCTCCCCCTCCAGTTCGAAAAGGGCCAGGATGCCGAATCGCTCGGCCTCGACGGGACCGAGACGTTCGACATCCCCATCGACGACACTATCCAACCGCGTCAACCGGTCATGGTGACCGCCACCCGGTCGGACGGATCCCGCGTGCAGTTCGAAACCACCTGCCGCATCGACACGCCGGTGGAAGTGGAGTACTACCGCAACGGCGGGATTCTGCACACGGTGCTGAAGAACATGGCAAACGGTTGAGGCTCGCAACGCTCCACTTCCCGGCCCGAGGTGGCCGAGCTCGGTTTCGGGGCCTGGGTGATCGCGCTGATCCTGAAGCCGCGGCCCGGCGCCCGGGTGCATGGCCGGCCTGCTCGGATCGGCTTCCCGCCGGGGGCGCCGTCCGGCAGGAGTCCCCTCTGACGTGGCCGGCGCCGCCTCATCCGCTGGTCGAGATAGGGATGCGGGTGGGATCCGGCCGGCCGCAGATCTGAGCTCGGCCTAATAGCGGGTGATGATGGCTCTCATTCGCCAGGCCGCCAGCGCCAGAAACACCGCTCCAAATGCCAGCAGAACTCCCAGCTCCGGCAGGATGTCAACCACGTTGCCATCGCGGCGCACCAGCTCGGCGAATGCCTCGTTGGCCCACGCGTGCGGTGTGAACCTAGCCACGGTTTGCATGGAGTCGCTGAACAGTTCCAGCGGCAGCATCGATCCGCCCAGGGCCGCCAGACCGAGGCCGGCGACCACACCAACTCCGCCAGCTTGTTGATCGTTGGCGAAAAGGGTTCCGAACAGCAGGGCAGCCCCGGCGCCGACCACGGCAAACACGATCAGGATCGTGGCCGCACCGAGCGGGTCACCCCAATCGACCCGGAACAAGAGGATCGTGGCCGCCATGATGTAGAGCCCCTGGACCAGAACGATCGCAAAGCGTCCGAGTGCCTCACCCCCGACGATCGTACCCACCGATGTCGGGGTGCTCATCATCCGGGTGGTGACTCCGAGTTTGCGGGTCTGTATGACGGCGGCCGAGCCGGCCAGACCGGTGAGGAACATGAAGAGAACCAGCTGGCTCGAAGCGCCAAGATCAAACTGCCCGAGCGACGTCGGGAAAAGGGACTCGCCCGCGGTGGTCACACCAACCTCGATGTCGGGCACTGCGGCAGCCGCTTCCTGGGCAGCGGCGGCGGCGGCCGGTCGACCAACTCCCCGTGCCTCGACATAACGGGCTGCGTCGATCTCCGCAGCTGTGAGCGCCACCGCCTCCGCCACCACGGCCTGCATCTGGGGGCCGAAGCCGTCGGGTCGCGAGAGGAACTTGACCTCCCCCGTGCCGCCGGCTTCGATCGTGGCATCCAGCTCGGCCGGCACGACCACACCCGCCGAAAGACCGCCCCTCTCGACTGCCCGGGTCAGGTCTGCTTCATCGTCATACGACACGACTGCGATATCGGGTTGCTGTTCGAGTGCGGCCCTGATTGACGACCCGAGCGCGTCAGCGGATGCGACCACGCCGATCCTGGGTGAGAAATCGCCCCCGAACTGCGCTCCGATCAGCAGCACGATGCCGATTGGGAGGATGAAAACGAAAAACACGTTGGAGCGGTCGCGCAAGAACCGGCGCAGATTCGCGCCTGCGATGGTTGCAGCTTTCATACTCTCACCTGCTTTCGCACCAGTGACAGGCCGATCAGGCCTGTGACGACCGCCATGCCGAGCAGCACCCCCGCCGCCGGCACAGCGTCCGCTGCGGTCCCGCCGGCCATGTCGCCCAGACCCCGCAGAAACCAAGCGTTCGGGGTGATCAAGGCAAGCTGCGCCAGGAACCCGTCGTTGGAGATGGGTACGAACGTGCCTCCCAGCATCCCCAGGGTGACCGCCACGATCGACTGGAGATTGCCTGCCTGCTCGGAGGTATGGGCTGCGCCGCCCACCATGGTCATGATCGCCACCACCGCCAGCACAACCGCAACCACTAACAGCGCCACGCCGGCTGGTGGCCCCCAATCAGCGTCCATCAGAAACCTGGAGGAGATGACCAGGATGAGCATCGCCACCAAACCGATCACCACGCTCGTGAGCGACTTGCCGGCGACGATGGAGCTCGGCGAGATCGGCGCGGCCAACAAGCGGGCCAGCGTGCCCTCCCGGCGCTCATCCAGCATCGAGGTCACCGACAACCCGGCGATGAAGAACAAGAAGAACACCGAGAGGCCGCCCACGAAATAGGTGGATGCGTCGAGCTGGCGGGTAGCAGCCTCAGCCGCCCCGAGTGAGATCGCCGGTTCGGTCCGGCCGGCTTCCTCGGCCACCATCTCCAGCTCGGAGGGTTCGATGAGGCCGGTCATGAGCGAGGCTACGGCCGCCAGGGTGCCGCGCCGGACTCCCAACGAGAACTGTTCGGCGATGGACGAAGCTATCTGCGTGGTGGTGGGAGCATCGACGTTGCCGACCACCTCTATCGAGGCATCCGACCCGGCCAGGATGCTTTCCGAGAGGCTGTCACCCAGCATGAACACGGCCCCCACCTCACCCTCTTCCGCCGCCCGGCGGGCGTCGGACTCGGTCGGGTAGGTCGCCAGAGTGATCAATCCATCCGATTCGATCTCACCCAGCACCCCCATGAACGCATCTGAAATCGGACCGGCGTCCTGATCGACGACTCCCAGGTCCAACGTGATGTTCTCGCCGACGTCGGAGAACCCACCGCCGAAGACGACGTTGAAGATGAACGCCAGCGCCAACGGGGCCACGACTCCAATGATGAACACCGAGCGGTCGCGGACCCGCTGGGACAGGTCCTTGCGAGCGATGTTGAGCACGGCGGCCATGTCAATCCCTCAGTGCCTTGCCGGTCAGGTGGAGGAAAACCGCTTCGAGATCGGGCTCTTCCACCGCAACCGACGTCACCGACACACCGGTCTCGGTCACTGTGCGCAACGCGTCGGCCAGCACCGCACCGGCGTCGTCGACCAGCAGCTCGATCGAGCCGTCCGCTCCTGTGGCATCGCTGACACCGTGCAGGTTTCGCAACGCGGCGACCGCGCCGTCAGAAGAGCCGGTGACCGAAATGCTGATCCGGTCGCGTTCGCCGACCATCCGCACGAGGTCGCGCCTGGTCCCTTCGGCCTTGATCTCGCCCTGGTCGATGATCCCCACCCGGTCGCACAACCGCTCGGCTTCTTCCATGTAGTGGGTCGTGTACAGCACCGCCAGCCCCTCGCCCGAAAGGTGCTCGACGCTCTCGAGAATGGCGTGACGTGACTGCGGATCGACGCCCACGGTTGGCTCGTCCAGTATCAGTAGTTGGGGCCGGTGCAGCAAACCGATCCCGATGTTCAGTCTCCGTTTCATACCACCGGAGAACTCGTCAGCGCGATCGTCCGCCCGGTCCGTCAGCCCTATGACTTCCAACACCTCGTTCGTTCTCCGCAACAGGGTGGCTTTGTCCATGCCGTACAGCCGGCCGAAGAAGTGGAGGTTCTCGCGAGCCGTCAGGTCCGGATAGATGGCGAGTTCTTGCGGGACGAGCCCGATGGCCGCCTTGGGCGGCAGCGTGGCGGGACTCATTTCCTGACCACACACGCGGACCGTGCCCTGGTCCGCATCGAGCAGCCCCGCAACCAGGGAGATCGATGTTGTTTTGCCAGCGCCGTTCGGCCCGAGCAGGCCGTATGTCTCGCCCGGCTCGATAGAGAACGACACGCCCGCAACCGCCTGAATGTCTTCGAATCGTTTGTGAAGGTCGCTGACCTCGAGCACCCGCTGTCCGCTCATTCATCCCTCCGTCACGTTGTCCCAGCCGCAATCCTCGTTCACTGCGTATCGTCGCGCATCGTCCGAAGGCCCCTTCTTGCCTCGTCCTCGCGGACGATGCGGTTCGGCCCGAACGGTTGACCTCTGCACACGGCCACGACGAGGGCGCCGCCGGAGAGTGGGCTTTACGCTCGGACGAACTCGGAAGGGAGGGACCGTCATGACGATCCGCAAACTGCGTACGGAACGTGACAACCAGCAGTGGATGCTCGACCTGGCACTCAACATGCGGGGCCGTGTTCAGAACTTCGAACGGGACGAATGGGAGACACCGGCCCGCGCCCACAACTACCGGATGCTGCCGAAGATGTGGCGTGAGAGTGCGGACCATCACGAGCGTCTAGCCCGCACCGCCCACGACCAGGGCCACCGCCAGACCGCTACTGAGCACTACGACCGGGCGATCGAGGCCTACCGGATGGCGCAGCACCCGATCTTCTACGACGACAACCCCATCAAGCTGCACCTGTACGGGAAGCTGTGCGAGATGGTCGACGCCCGGTCAGAGGTCGCCGACTATCCGATCGAGCGGGTCGAGGTGCCGTTTGACGACGCCACCACGATCTCCTGTCTGTTCCACCTGCTCCCAGATCGCCGCCGCGCACCGGTCGTGATCTACGTGCCGGGCATGGATCAGACCAAAGAGGTGCTGCCCAAGGCGGCCAAGAACCTCGCCATCGAGCGGGGGATGCACATGATCTCTATGGACGGGCCCGGGCAGGGCTCGTCCAACATACAGAAGATCCGTGCGGTAGGGGACACCTACGAGCGAGCGGGAGCCGCCGTCATCGACTATTTGCTCACGCGGCCGGAAGTGGATGCAGATCGAATCGGCATCTACGGGGTGTCGATGGGGAGTTATTGGTCGCTCCGCCTGGCCAGCTACGACCACCGGCCGGCCGCCCTGGTGAGCGCGGTGGCGTGTTTCAACCCCAACAACACGATCTTCACGCAGTCGTCGCCCCGGTTCAAACAGGTGTTCATGTACATGGCCGGTATGGATGACGAGGACGAGTTCGACGAGATGGCTCGGGGCATGACCGTCAAGGGCCACGCCGACAAGATCCAGTGCCCCACGCTGCTCGTCACCGGAGAGTTTGACCCGCTGTGCCCGCTCGAGGACGCGATCGAGGTCTATCACGACCTCACCTGCCGCAAGGAGATGTGGGTCTTCGAGAACCAGTTCCACCCGCTGTGGCACCTCGACAATGTCGGCGGCCTCGACTGTCATCAGTATGTGATGGACTGGCTGAGGCGGGCCCTCGTCGAGGGCGAAACCAGCGCGGATCGAGTGGCCTACGCGGCCTCCCAAGGTGACGGGCCGTTCGGGCCGTGCGAATGGGAGTTCCCGGTGGAAGCCGGCCAGGCCTATTTCTGAGCGCTGCTGCGGGGCGACTCCAAGGATCGAGGATGTTCCGACTCCCTGTCGGCAGCCGCCGGGCATACTCTCGCGCGGTGACCGACCGACCCATCGGCGTCCTGCTGTTGCAGCTGGGCACGCCGGATTCGCCAAAAACCTCCGATGTGCGCACGTATTTGCGGGAGTTCTTGTCCGACCCGCGGGTGCTGGACATGCCGGCGGCGGCGCGCCACCTGCTCCTCAACGGGGTGATCTTGCCCTTGCGGCCCGGGCGATCCGCTCACGCCTACCGCCAGATATGGACCGACGAAGGTTCGCCGCTGATCATCCATACCGAGCGCCTGGCCCGCAAGGTCGGCCGGCGCCTGGGAGATGGCTACCGGGTGGCCTACGGCATGCGCTACCAGAGCCCTTCCATCGCCTCGGCCATTGCGAAGCTGACCGGCGCCGGGTGCGATCGCCTGATCGTCTTCCCGCTCTTCCCCCAGTACGCATCGGCCTCCGGCGGCTCGGCCGTTGCGAAGACGCTCGCGGTGGTGGCGGATCGCTGGAACGTGCTCGACGTGTCGACGATTGGCCCGTTCTATGACAACCCTGGCTTCCTTCACGCGGTCGCCGCTGCGGCCCGGCCGGCCCTGGACGAATTCCGGCCGGATCACGTTGTGTTCAGCTACCACGGGCTGCCAGCGAAACAGATCCGCAAATCTGATCCCACCGGCCAGTGGTGCCTCGCCAACCAGGATTGCTGCGAGGCGATCAACGAGGCCAACCGGTTCTGCTACCGGGCCCACAGCTTCGCCACCACCCGGGGGCTGGTCGCCGAACTAGGCATCGAAGAGGGTTCGTATCACACGACGTTTCAGAGCCGGCTGACCGGCCAAAAATGGATCAAGCCGTATACCGACAAGGTTCTCCCCCAGCTCTATGCCGGCGGGGTCAGGCGCCTAGCGGTCCTCACCCCGTCCTTCGCCGCCGACTGCCTGGAGACCCTGGAGGAGATCGGGATCCGAGGACGGAACCAGTGGATGGAGCTGGGCGGCGAGGAGCTCCTCCTGTTGCCGTGTGTGAACGACAGCGATCTGTGGGCGACCGCCGTGGCCAATCTGATCCGGGGGCGGGCCGGCGTCAGGAGCGACCCAGAACACGCTCGACCGTGAGTTCAATCGCAATGCGATGCGGATTCTCACGGACCGGGCGATACCGGGACTCGAACGCCGCCACCGCCGCTGCGATCCGGTCCGCGTCGCGCACCACCCGGGCACGCCCCTCGAGCGCCAGCCACCTGCGGCCATCAACCTGGCATACCGTGGCGCGGTCGTCGCGCTCGATGTTGCGGATCTTCTGCCCACCCTCATTGGAGATCATTCGCACCATCGCTGCGCCTGGGTCGAAGGTGAAGGCAATGGCCACGACATGGGGGGAACCGTCGCCGCGCAGGGTGGTGAGCGTGCCGAGATGCCGGTCGGTCAAGAAACCGATGTCGGTGTCGGTGAGATCGCCTGGTGTGCGCGCCATGGCCCGCGAGGCTACCGGCTGATGGCCGGCGGTCCCGATCGTGACGAGGTCGAGGCCTGGTACCGCGATTTCCAGGAGCGGTTCTGTGCCTTTCTGGCGGAGGTAGATCCTCGGACCGAATTGCACCGCGACGTGTGGCAGCGCCCCGGCGGCGGAGGGGGCGACACCCGTATCTTGATCGGGCCAATCATCGAGAAGGCGGCCGTCAACCTCTCCGCCGTGTGGGGCGACACTCCCTCGTCGCTCCGAGCACGCGTTGATGCCGACTCCTTTTTTGCGACCGGGGTTTCGATCATCGTCCATCCGAAGAATCCGTTCGCGCCCACCTTCCACGCCAACGTGCGGTACTTCGAAGCGGGACCGGGCGGCTGGTTCGGCGGGGGGACCGACCTCACGCCCTGGTATCTCAACGAATCCGACGCAGAGCATTTCCACCGCACCATTCGCGACGTGTGTGGCCGGCATCCCATAGCCGACTATGGCGCCTGGAAGCAGGCATGCGACGAATACTTCTTCCTCCCCCACCGGGGCGAGGCTCGGGGCATCGGCGGGATCTTTTTCGATCACCTCGACCGGGAACCGTCGGACGTATGGGCATTCCAGCGCGATCTGGCCGACGCGCTAGAACCCGCCTACCGCCCGATCCTGGAGCGACGGATCTCTACAGAATACGGGCCGGATCAGGAGCGGTGGCACCACCACCGGCGTGGCCGCTACGTCGAGTTCAATCTCGCCTGGGACCGTGGGACCCGGTTTGGTCTCGAAACCGGTGGCCGGGCGGACTCGATCCTGGCTTCCCTTCCGCCATACGTGCGGTGGGAGCCACTCGCCGAGCCACCGGCGGGATCGCCCGAGGCAGAGTTGCTGGCGCTGCTGCGAGGTCGAGCGCGCGACTGGACCTGACCGACACAGTGTCGGATTCATTCCGACTGGCTGTCTGGACGCGACGCAATACCCTCCATTGCAGGAGCTGACGGACAAGACAGGATCGCGCCGATGGCGGTGACGTGCGCCACATATGCATACCCGCGTCTCAACACCGCCCAGCGGGGCGTGCTCGCTGCCCAACTGGCCGAGCTGGCACCGGTCGCGGGATTGTTCGTCCTGTCGACCTGCGTACGAATCGAAATCGCTGCGCCGCTGCCTCCGGATTCACTGCTCCGGGACCTGCGCAGCCTGTTCGAGCCAGGCACCGCCCCCGAGCCGGAGGTCCGATCCGGACAGGACGCAGTCCTGCACCTCTTCCGCGTCGCGGCCGGCCTCGAGTCGCCCATCGTGGGTGAGCGGGAGATCCTGTCCCAGTTCCGGACCGCGCTCACAGAGGCGGCCGACGCCGGAGCAATCAACGGCCAGTTCACCCGGCTCCTGCAGGCCGCCATCGGCAGCGGACGGCGGGCGCGGGACCTGCTGCCACGCCTGCCTCACGACTCCATGGGAGCCATAGCCGCCGATCTCGTCGCCGGCGACGACCGGGTGACGATCCTGGGGGCCGGTGAAATGGCGATGGCGATACTCCGGAGCCTGGCCACCCGGCCGGCGCCGCCGCCGACGATTCTGCTGGCCCGGCGCCCGGAGTTTGTTTCGGTGAAATCTGCAGAGGTGTGGTCGTTCGACCGGCTGGAAGAGGTGATGGCCGCACATCCAACTGTCATCTCGGCAACCAGTGCCACCAGCCGGCTTCTCTGCGAAGACCACCTCGACGAGGTCCTACGCGTCCGCTCGAATCCTCTCAAGTTGATCGACATGGCTATGCCGCCCGACTTCGAGCCTCCCCAAGATGCTGCCGTGACGCACTACGACGTCGACGACCTGGCCCGCTTGGCCGGCGCCGGGCCTCGCTCCGCCGTGGCCGATGTGGCCGTAAGCGAAGCGGCCGCCAAGGCATACCGCCGCTTCGTCGGTCACAACGAGGTCGGGCCGCTCATCAGCCGCCTGATGAGTGACGCAGACGAGATCGTCGAGTCGGCCGTCGCCCGTTTCGGATCGAAGCTGAATTCTCCGGAAGATCGAGCGATCCTGCGCCAGGTCGCGCATACGGTGGCGCGCACGATCATGGCCCGGCCGGTGTCACACCTCAACAACGCGGACGTCGACGCCGGCGTGGTCGAGGCCATCGCGGAGGCGTTCCGCCCGGCTCGTGGCTGATATCCGGATTGCCACTAGGGCATCCCAACTGGCCCTCGCACAGTCGAAGCTGGTGGGACGCGCCCTCGCGGCCGCCCATCCCGGTCTTGCGGTCGAGCTGGTGACGATCAGCACAACCGGCGACCGGGACCGGAAAACACCAGTTGCCGCTCTGACCGAGGTCGGCGCTTTCGTGCGCGCCGTCCAGTACGCGGTTCTCGATGGCGCGGCCGACATCGCCGTCCATTCCGGCAAGGACTTACCGGTGGTTGGTCCGGATGGTCTCGAAGCGGTTCATCCCGAACGAGCCGCCCCGTGGGACGTGCTGTGCGGAGCGTCGCTGCACGATCTGGGTCCGGGAGCCGTCATCGGCACCGGGAGTCCCCGTCGGGCGGCGCAGCTCCGGCTGTTGCGGCCGGACGTCGAAGTCCAGGAAATCCGCGGTAACGTCGACACCCGCCTCGCGGCAGTCGACACCGGCCGGTACGACGCGATCGTGCTGGCGGAGGCCGGGCTGGCCAGGATGGGCCTCGAGAATCGAATCGGCCACCGCTTTGCCCTGCGCGACATGGTCCCGGCCGCCGCCCAGGGAGCGTTGACAGTGGAAGCCCGAGCGGCGTCCGAGGCACGTACGCTGCTCAAAGCGATCGATCACGGTCCGACCCGCACTGCCGTCGAAACCGAGCGGACGGTCCTCCGGCTTTCGGGCGCCGGTTGTCGGGCGGCGCTCGGGGTGCTGGCCGTCGTCGGCGGCTCGGAGGTGACGGCCACCGGGTTCGTTGCGGACGATCGGGGACCCCGGCGGGAGGCGGCCACCGGCGTGGATCCCCTATCGGTCGGCCGCGCACTGTGTGATGCGCTGGAGATCGTGCCGTGAGGGTGGGGATCACCACCGCGGCCGACGCATACGAACGCTTCGCCCCAGCCTTCCTTGCCTGCAGTCTGCAGCCGATGTCACTGCCCTGCATCGCCATTGAAACCACCGGCGAGCGAAATGCGGCAGCGGCGCGCAATCATGCGGCAACCGCCGACCTGATGTTCGTCACGTCCGCTCGGTCCATCACCCACCTGTGGCCCCACGGCGGCATGCCCGACACCCCGGTGGCTGCGGTAGGACCCGCTACGGCTGCGGCTGTCCGCAACGCCGGCGGCCACGTTCTCGAGGTTGGTGATTCGGGATCGCACGCATTGACGGACATTCTCGCCCAGCGGATACGCGGCAAGTCCGTGGCGTACCCCCATGCCGCGGGCGCCGACCCGGAGGTCGTGCGGAGGCTCGAACGGGCCGGCGCCGCCGTAAAGGCCGTGACGGTCTACCGGTCCCGGCCGTGCCCCCCACCGCCGGACCCGGTTGACGCCGTGGTATTCGCCAGCCCGTCTGCCGTACGCGGCTGGTTGCTCGCCCGGGATCTCTACGGGATCCGCGTGGCTGCGATCGGCCCCACCACCGCGGCCGAGCTGGAACGCCGCGGTCGCCCTCCCGACGCCGTAGCGCCAGAACCACACCTCAGTTCGCTCGCCGAAGCCCTCGTAGAGAGGAACCCAACATGACTGCTTCATTCACGCGGACGCGCCGGTTGCGGCGCTCCCCCGCACTCCGACGCATGGTGGCAGAGACCCGCCTCCATCCGGCCGGTTTTGTGCTGCCCCTGTTCGTCACCACCGGAGAAGGCATCCGCAGCCCGATCCGTTCGATGCCGGGCAACTACCAGCTCTCCGTAGACGAGCTCATACCGGTAGCGAAGGAAGCATTTGCCGCTGGTGTCGGCGGCGTGATGCTGTTCGGGATTCCGGCGACCAAGGACGTACACGGGTCGAGCGCGTGGGACCCCGCCGGGCCGGTTCCGCAGGGCATTCGTGCCATCAAGGACACCGAGCCGGATCTCACGGTTTGGGCCGACGTGTGCCTGTGTGAATACACCGACCACGGACATTGCGGTGTCGTCCGGCACGGGACCGTCTACAACGACGAAACCCTGCCACTGCTGGCCCGAGCCGCCGTGACCTATGCCGATGCCGGGGCCGACATGATCGCGCCCTCAGACATGATGGACGGCCGGGTGGCGGCAATCCGGGCAGCACTCGACGAGAGCGGGCACGCAGAACTGGCGATCTGTTCATATGCTGCGAAGTACGCCAGCGCCTACTACGGCCCATTTCGCGACGCGGCCGAGTCGGCGCCGGCGTTCGGGGATCGGCGCACGCACCAGATGGATCCGGCCAACGGGCGGGAGGCACTGGCGGAGGTGACGATCGATCTCGCCGAGGGAGCCGACATGGTCATGGTCAAACCGGCCGGGCCGTATCTCGACGTGGTGCGGCGGGTACGGGATGCGGTCACCTCCCCGGTGGCCGCCTATCAGGTCTCGGGCGAGTTCTCGATGATCGAAGCAGCGGCGGCGAATGGCTGGATCGACGGCGAGCGGGTGATGATCGAATCCCTGACCGGGATTGCCCGGGCGGGAGCGGACATCATCCTCACCTATTTCGCCACCCGGGCCGCCCGGTTGCTGGCGGTGGCGTGATGACCACCTCAGCCGAGTGGTACCAGCGTGCGATCGAGGTCATGCCGGGCGGGGTCAACTCCCCGGTCCGAGCCTTCAAGGCCGTGGGCGGCACCCCTCCGTTCGTGGCGTCAGGCCTCGGCGCATCGCTGCGCACGGTCGACGGGGACAGCCTGATCGACTTCATCGCGTCCTGGGGTGCGCTGCTGCTCGGTCACGCCCACCCCGCCATCGTGC
Organism: Acidimicrobiia bacterium; assembly: GCA_041576165.1. Lineage (GTDB taxonomy): Bacteria > Actinomycetota > Acidimicrobiia > Spongiisociales > Spongiisociaceae > JBFGLM01. Next base: position 20,855 of record JBFGLM010000018.1, on the reverse strand, counting down.
GGGCGGTAACCGAAGCAGCGGTCGACGGAACTTCTTTCGGCGCGCCGACCGGACGGGAGGTGGAGCTGGCCGAGCTGATCGTTGAGCTCGTGCCGTCGGTGGACGTGGTTCGCATGGTCAATTCGGGAACCGAAGCAACCGCGTCGGCCATCAGGATCGCCCGGGCCGCCACGGGCCGTCACGGTATCCTCAAGTTCGAGGGCTGCTACCACGGTCACGCCGACCCGTTCTTGGTCAAGGCCGGATCGGGAGCCGTGACGTTCGGCCAACCCGACAGCCCGGGGGTGCCGGCCGCCACGGTCGCCGACACCCGCGTGGCGCGATTCAACGACCTGGGGTCGGTGCGCGAGGCGATGACGGGCGCCGACATCGCCGGCATCATCGTCGAGCCGGTCGCCGGCAACATGGGGGTCGTCCCACCCGAGCCGGGATTCCTGGCGGGTTTGCGCCGCCTGTGCGACGAAACAGGCGCGCTTCTGATCTTCGACGAGGTGATGACGGGTTTCCGGGTGGGGCGGGGGGGAGCCCAGGAGCGCTACGGCGTGATGCCGGACCTCACCTGTTTGGGCAAGGTGGTAGCAGGCGGCACCCCGGCCGCTGCCTACGGCGGTCGCGCCGACCTCATGCGGCTGGTGGCCCCCGACGGACCGGTCTACCAGGCCGGCACTCTGGCCGGCAATCCGTTGGCGACAGCTGCCGGCGCGGCCTGCCTGCGGTATGTCGTGGACCATCCGGACATCTACGACTCGCTCGAGCAGGCCGGCTCGTCGATCGAGAAGGCCCTGATCGGGGCCGTCGGCGACGGCGGCTGTGTGCAGCGGGTCGGCGCCATGCTGACCGTGTTCTTTGGGCCGACCCGGGTCACCAGCTGGGACGATGCAGCGACCGTCGATCGAGACCGGTTCGGCCGGTTCTTCCGGGCTGCGTTCGATGCCGGGGTCTTGTTGCCTCCGTCGCCGTTCGAAGCGCTGTTCTTGATGGACGCTCATCGCGACGTGCTTGACGAGGCCATCGGGGCGCTGGTGGACGCCGTCGAGTCGAGCGCATGACCAAACCGCTCCTGGCCGCGCTGGCCCGACAGCCGCTTCCCCGCCCCCCGGTCTGGGTCATGCGCCAGGCCGGCCGTCACCTGCCCGAGTACCGGGACCTGCGGCGGCGGCATTCGTTTCAGGAGGCCGTTTCAACTCCGGCGGTGGCCGCGGAGCTGACCCTGCAACCGATCAGGCGCTACTGCATGGATGCAGCGGTGATCTTCGCCGACATCATGACTCCGCTCGAAGCGATGGGCGTCGATATGACCTTCGATCCGGGGCCCCAGCTCCGGCCGCACACGCTGGCCGAGGTGGCGGCCCTGGGGGAGCTGACTCCCGATCGGGTCGGTTTCGTGGCCGAGACAATCCGCCGCGTCAAGCTCGAACTGCCGGAGGAAGTAGCGGTGATCGGGTTCGCCGGGGCACCCCTGACGCTGCTGGCCTACCTCGTCGAAGGCGGAGGCTCGAAGGACTTCATGGCTCTGCGCGGAGCACTACGAGCCGATCCGCCGGCCGCCGGCGCCGCGCTCGCCCATCTGGCAGAGGCCATGCGGCAATACCTCTCTCTTCAGATCGAAGCCGGTGCCGACGTGGTGCAGCTGTTCGACACCTGGGCGGGGTTATTGGACCGGGCCACCTACCCGATCCATGCCGCCGAGCCCGCCCGCCAGTCGTTGCAGAGCCATTCCGTCCCGCGTATCTATTTCGCCCCGGGAGCCAACCACGCCCTCGACCTGCAGCCGGCAGTCCAAGCGGACGGATACGGGCTCGACTGGAGGATCCCGCTGGTCGATGCCTGGCCCGTTCTGGGTGACGTGGCCGTGCAGGGGAACCTGGACCCGGCCGTCATGCTGTCTGACCCCGAGACAGTCGCCCGAGCCACCGAGGATCTGTTGGACTCGGTCGGGGGACGGCCCGGGCATGTCCTGAACCTCGGGCACGGGATCGACCGTCGTACCTCCCCCGAAACCGTTGCAGCTTTCGTGGCGGCCGCCCGAGCGTGAGGAGGCGATGATGCGGGTCATCTTCGTCGGAGGCGGCCTAGCCGGGCTGCTGGCAGCTGCCGAAGTCCGCGCCCGAGGCTTCGACACGGCGGTGCTCGAAGCGGGTAGGCGGGTCGGAGGTGTCGCCCAGACCGAAACCGTCGACGGTTACCTGCTCGAACCCGCCGCCGGCTCCTTTGCCCTCCCGCACCCGGCGCTGAGCCCGCTCGTTGCGGCCGCCGGCACCCCTCTGGTGCAGCCGGCAGGCGGAGCGCGGCGGCTGATCTCCCAGGGGGACGGCTACCGCGAGTTGCCGGGCGGACCCGCCTCCGCCGCCCGCAGCTCGCTGCTGGATCCCGGCGACAAGCTGCGATTGCTGGCGGAACCGCTGATCCGCTCCCGGACCTTCCCAGGCGAATCGCTAGCCGAGTTCCTTACGCGCCGCCTGGGACGGGGGGCGGGAACGATCCTGGCAGACATGGCGGCTGCCGGTGTGTTCGGAGGAGACCCCGCTGGCCTCGACGCCGCAGCGTTCGGTCCGCTCGTCGCTCTGGAATCATCCCACGGCTCGCTGCTGCGGGGGTTGTGGGCCCGACGCCGTGTGGCGCGCCAGACTGGCGGCCTGCAACCGGCGCTGTGCGCGCCCGCCGCCGGGATGCGATCATTCGCGACAGATCTCGCGGCCTACGTCGGCGGCGTCGAGCTCGAGGCTCCGGTCCGGAACATCGAGCTGCGACGCGATCACGTGCTGGTCGACGGCGACCGGGCCGACGGCGCGGTCGTGGCGACGGCTCCGGCCTCAGCCCCGACCGTTGGGGGTCGTCCGCTGACCCTCGTCGAGACGCCCACTGTCGACGTAGCAGTCGTGTTCTTGGGAGGGCCGGCCGGTGACATGCACCTTCCCGCCGCGTTCGGAGTGCTCACCACTGCTGAAGCCGGTACCCCAATCCTCGGTTTGCTGGTGGAGTCGAACGCACCCGGCCGCGCCCCCGAAGGTCACCAGCTGGCCAAGGTGATCGTGGGTGGTGCGCGGGAGCGATCGATCGCCACATGGTCCGACAGAGACATCCTCGGTCGCACGATCGACGACACCGGGCGGCTCCTGGGAGCTTCGATCCGGCCGACATTCCAGCATGTCATACGGCGGCAGATCCCGCAGTATCCGCCGGGACACATTGCGCGAGTGGCCTCGACCTCGCTGCCGGACCGGATCGCGGTCGGCGGCTGGCACCAACGAGGAATTGGTATCAGCTCGTTGGCCGCCGATGCTGGCAGAATCGCCCGGCACAGCGAGCAGTGGAACACGGAATGAACCGCACACCAATCGGCTTCTGGGCCGTCTGGACGACGGTTGCAATCGACCTGATCGGGTTCGGGATTCTGATTCCGCTACTGCCTCTCTACGCCGACGAGTTCGGTGCCAGCCCGGCCGCGATCGGCGCGCTGTTTGCGACGTACTCACTGGCCCAATTCGTATTCTCCCCCCTCTGGGGCCGGGTGTCGGACCGTTGGGGGCGCCGACCCGTCCTGCTCGTCACCATCGCCGGTTCGGCCGTCGGCAGCCTGCTCACGGGCATGGCGGGCGCACTCCCCCTTCTCTTCCTCGGGCGCTTCGTCGACGGCACCTCGGGTGCCAGCATCGCAGTCGCCCGGGCGACGGTGGCGGATGTAGCGCCCGACCAAGAACGCCCACGGTTGATGGGGATGTTGGGCGCTGCGTTCGGGGTGGGGTTCGTGGTGGGACCCTCGATCGGGGCAATTGCATCCTTCGCCGGGCGATCCGCCCCGTTCTACGTGGCAGCCGGGCTATCGGTTGCGAATTTCGTCGCAACGTGGTTCCGAGTTTCGGAAACCCTCGGCCGTCGGCCCGCCATCGGCGCTGACGAACCCGCCGCGGGAAAGCCCACCGGGCTGGCGTTGCGCCTCGTCATCTTGACGTTTGTGGTGATCACCGGGTTCAGCGCATTCGAGGCGACGTTCGCCCTCCTGGCCAGCATCAGGGCGGGGCTCTCCGATACCGAGGTGGCTCTGGTGTTTGCGGGCGCCGGCGTTTTGCTGGTCGGAGTCCAGGCAGGCTTGGTGGGTCCTCTGGCCCGACGACACGGCGAGCTGACTCTGATCAGATCCGGTTTGCTGGCGATGGGCGTCGGGTTCGTGGTCCTGTCCTTCGCCACCCCCTGGCCGGTTCTCGGCGCCGCGCTCGTGGCGGTAGGGACCGGTTACGGCCTAGTCGGGCCGACGCTGTCGTCCGCCATCGCCGAAGAGGCGGCCACCGAGACGGGACTCTTGCTGGGCTGGCAACAGTCGGCAGGAGGCCTCGCCCGGGTGCTCGGCCCGTTGGTGGGTGGTTGGTTGTTCGGGGTGGCGATCGGTCTGCCCTACCTGGCAGCCGCGTTGCTGGTCTTCGTCTCTCTGAGCCTGCTCGCCACCCCTCGACCCTCACCCGTCGTCTGAGCCGTCCGGTCCAACAGCGGTGTCTGCCTCCATGACGTCACGCACAGTCTGGCGGATCGCGTCCAGCAGCTCGGGACCGGCCAGCAGTGCGAAGTCGTTGTGATCAGCGCCTTCGATGGCCACCCACCGCTTAGGCCCGGGCGCCCGATCGTAGATCTCCCGGCTCTGGTCGATCGGGACGATCGAATCGTGGGTGCCGGCGATCACCGTGACCGGCGTGTCCAGCCGCACTATCCGGTCGGCGGCCTCGTACCGATCACGCAGGAGCACACGGGCCGGCAGGAGTGGATAGTGCACGGCCGCCACTTCACTGAGCGAAGCGAAAGGAGATCGCAGAATCAACGCGGCCGGGGGCTGCTCGGTCGCGAGCCGGATCGCCACGGCTGCTCCGAGCGATTCACCGTAGTAGATGACAGGTTGGCGAGGGGCGAGGCGCTCTACATGGTCCGCCGCGGCGCGCGCATCCCGGGCAAGGCCCTCCTCACTGGGACGGCCGTCGTTGCCGCCATAGCCCCGGTAGTCGAAGAGCAGCACCCCCCAGCCTTCGTTCGCCAGCGCCGACCCCAGCGGCGCCCGATCGTGGCGGTTGCCGCCGTTGCCGTTGAAAACAACGAAGGTCGGCTGGTCGGCGAGCGGTGGGCTGTACCAACCGTTGAGGGTGATGCCGTCTTCTGCGGTGACTCGCACTTCGGACCATGCCGGGAGCACCTCGGAGAGCGGCGCAACCGCTTGCGCCGGGAAGTAGATCAGGTGTCGCTGGAGCAACCACAGTCCGCCGACCAGCACCGCCGTCAAGCTCGCCAGCCACACCAGCATTCGCCACCACCTTGCCCGGGCACGATTCATCCGGCGTCCCTCCCCGGAGCGGACCCCGCCTCGGTCGCGTTCGATCGGGTCAGCCGATCGCTACACAGCGTATTTCGGCCAAACCCGTGGCGGCGACCGACCAGGTCCGGCCGTCGTCAACCGACGTGTACACCACACCCGCACGATCGGCCGCCACCACAAACTTGTCTCGAGCGGCGAGGCAGAACGTATCGAGGTTCGTGCTGAACCAGTCTGGCAGCCCGGCCGTGCACCGTTCGAAGCTGTCCGCATCGTGCTCCATGCGGTACAGCGCGGCCTGACGGCCGGCGGACCCCAGCGAGGCGGACACGAAGACGGACGTCTCCGAAACGGCGACAGCCCGACAGTATGTGCCGTGCAGCCCGGTGTCGATGAAGTGCCATCGGTCCCCGCCCGACGTGGTCGCCGCCAGGCCCCACGCAGTGGCCGCGTACGCACGACCGGCCAGCGTGGGATCGTCGACGACCTGATGGACATCTGCGTCTATGTCGATCGTGTCGGTCCAGGTCAAGCCGTCGTCGGTGGAGCGCACCACACCCCCGACGTGGACGTTGACGTAGATGTTTCCCTCCACCCCCTGGGCCATTGAGCGCACGTCGGGGGCACCGCCCCACGGCGTATACCAGCTGTCGCGCCCGGGGGCAGCATCGAATGTACGCACTCGCCCGAGGTCCGATCCTCGCAGCTCGAAGAGCGCGGCGTCGGCGGCTCCGATCAGCACCCGGCGCCCCCCGTCGAGCACGAGCAGACAATTGGCGCGGGCCTCGGTCAGCTCGGCGGACGCGCGTGCGCTCCCGGAGTACTCAAGCCTGCGGGCGTCGGCGACGAACCAGACGCCGCCGGCTGTCAAGACTGCATGATCGATCGCAGCTTCGATTGGCGGGGCGCTGGTCCCGATGGCGTGAAAGCCGCTCTTGGTGCCCACCAGCACCGGCGGATGCTTCATCCGGACCGAGACTACCCCGAGCGTCGCAAGCCGGGCGGCGCCGGACCCGGTGCCGAGGTGTCGAGTCCGCCGCTCACCCAGCGGCGGTGCTCGATCCGCTCATACGTGCGCATGCCGGCGGCGAAAGCGCCGCCGAGCAGCAGCCAGCCGAACAGTCCGAACAGCTGGGCGGGCCGGCCCTGCACCCAGCTGCTGAGCAGGGTGATGGGCACGCCGCCGATCAGCAGCGCTGCGATCTGGATTCGCCACACGGCGGCCAGCAATGGGTTGTCACTCGGTTCGTGCGACTGGGTGGCCTGGTACATGCCGCCCCCGAGCAGCTGGAGCGGCATGGCCAATAGCCACAACCATCCCAGCGGTGGCCAGATCAGGCCGCCGGCCAGCGGGGCACCCAGCGCAACGACCAGCGCGGCGATTGCGAACAAGAGATTGGCGGCGACCCCTCCGGTGAACCGGCCGCCGCGCACCGGCGGCCGGTCGTTGGACAGGAACCATTGCTGAATCGGGAATGGCACCTGTGAGCTGAGCCGGACGAACTCCCGGGCGATGTTCAGCAGCTCGGACCGGGCCTCGACCGTGCGTATTTCCCTTTCCCGGATCTCGACCATCCGGGCCTGATAGGCGGGTCCCGCGAACCGGCGCTCGCCCGTCAGCGTGGCGGCCGCCCACTGCGTCTGAGCGTCGACGAGGGCGTCGACGGATGCCGCCAGGGCGGCCATTCCCCGAAAGAACGGAAGCGATATGGCAGCATCGCCCACCAGGAACACCGAGACATTCAGGTCGTGCAGATCGAATGCCGCCCGCGACTGATAGCGATGTTCGAGCCGGAAAGTGCTGTGAACGGACACCTCGCAGTGGCCAGCTCCGAAACCCGCTTCGAAGCTCCGTACGATCGCCGAGAAGAACGGAGCGGCCGGGACCGAATCCGCAGTGACGTGCACCGGCCTGCGCGGTGTGGCTCCTAGCTCCTCGACGTGCACGTGCTCTGCAGGCGTGAGGAATAGATCCACTTCGGCGTAGCCGTTGGAGTTGACCCGATAATCGAGCGCCGAGCCCAGCACCTTGGCGAGCTTGAATCGTTCGACGTACGTCAGATGCTCCGGCAGGCCGGGGCCGGCGATCTGCAGCCGCGCGACCACGTGGTGCAACCGCTCAACGGCTGGATCCGCTCCTCGAGCCAGCTCCCTCGTCGCGCTGTGAACGGAGTCGGCCGCAACGATCGACAGGTGCCCATTGCGGTGGAGACGTCCGGCCGCTTCGAGTCTCGAGCGCAACGTCGCCAGATCTGCCTCCCCGGGGCCGGCGCCGACGGCGGTGATTTCCCGCTCGATTCCGACTTGTCGCACCAGTGACGCCAACTTCTCCTCCAGCCGGTTCACTTCGGGCCGGAAACCGTGCTCGTGGAGGAACCGCATCAGTTCGTCGAATCGTGGGTGGCGGAGCCCGCGCTGGATCTCCGCGAACGGCGCGGGGTCGATCCGCAGTCGGTGGGAACGCTCGTAGCGCTCCCGCTTATCGAACAGGTAGAGGGGCCATTGGGCCACATCGCGCCCATCGACGATCCAGCGCAACCGAGACACCAGGCAGAAGAGCAGACCAGCCGGCCCGGCGCCAACCACCGCCGTGACCGGCGTGTTCGATCCGAGCTCCCGCAGCCGCGCCCCGGCCGGAATCTCCTCCTGCACAGTGCGTTAGCTATCGGCGTCTGGTTGAGGCGCCTGAACGCGAAACAGCCCGGCGTGCGGCCGGGCTGTTTCGGGACGTGGGTCGTTCAAAGTGCCTGGAGTTGCTCCTCCACGGCTCCGGGAAGCGTCGGTCCAACGAAGCGATGGATCGTTTCCCCTCCCTTCATCAACAGCAGCGTGGGGAGCGACATGACGTCGTACTCGCCCTTCGCTTCCTCATGCCGCTCGATGTCAATCGCCACCATCCGCACGCGGTCGGCGTAGTTCTCCGCCAGCTTCTCCAGATGGGGACGCAGTCGGAGGCACGGCGCACACCACTGCGACCAGAAATCGACCAGTACCGCCCGGTCCTCTGAATGCAGCACCTCGGCCAGTCCCTGCTGGTCGACTTCGGCGATTGCGCTCACAACGCCAATTCCTCCTGACGGTATTCCATGCCCATGTCGTACTCGCTCCAGGGCTCGGCGTCCAACTGCATCGTGATGTTGAACTTGTTGCCCCAGTTGTAGATGCCGCAGGCATACGCCATCTCGACGATCTCTTCTTCCGTGAAGACCTCCTTGAGCTTGGCAAAGAAGTCGTCGGTCACGGTGTGAGGGTCGAGCGCGATCCTCTCAGCAAATGACACGGCCAACGCTTCCCGTTCGTTCAGCACGCCACCCGGCTGGGGCTGATGAGCGCTGCACGCTTCTTCTCTTTCCGATACTTCACCGCGCACGGCGGTGACGCGTACCGTCATTCAGTAAGCGCAGTCGTTGATCTGCCCCGTCTTGAGCCGCATCAGCTCGTGGATGTGCGGCTCCACCTTGCCCATGCCGAAGAACGAAACGAACACCGGGATGATCGCTTTGAGCTGCTCAGGATTCCGACCGATAACGCCGAACATCGCTGCGTCTGCCCACCACGCATCACGCCCGTCCTGGAGGATTTCGTTGACCTCCGGATCGGGGCTTTCTCCCGGAGCGACAGGAGCAATTCTGCTCGCCATTCGTCTCCTTTCGACGCAACCGACCGTAGCAGGATTTTGGAGCGGGTGCTGGCAAACTCAGTCCGGTTGCCCGGGCACCGATTCGCAACTAGCTGCAGGGCGGGCGGTACCGTGCCGCCATGGAGCGCATCTATCTGTCGCCGCCTGATGTGGGCTCGGCCGACCGGGAAGCGCTCCTCCGCGCCTTCGACAGCGGCTGGATCGCGCCGCTCGGCCCCGAGATCCAGGGCCTGGAAGCCGAACTCGCGGCGGCGACCGGACGGGCGCATTCTGTTGCGCTGTCGTCCGGCACGGCCGCCCTCCACCTGGCGCTCCGCAACGCCGGAGTGGGGAGCGGCGACAAGGTGCTGGTCCAGTCGCTCACCTTCTCGGCCACTGCGAACGCCGTGGTCTACACGGGGGCCGAGCCGGTGTTCGTCGACTCGGAGCCCTCCAGCTGGAACATGGATCCGGATTTGCTCTCCGAGGCGCTGGCGAGCCATGCCGTGAAAGCGGTGATCCCCGTGGACCTCTACGGTCAATGCGCTGATTACCGTCGCATCGAGCCCGTATGCGAAACCCACGGCGTCACCGTCATCGAGGACGCGGCCGAAGCTCTGGGCGCCACACTGGACGGCCGGCCGGGTGGCAGTTTCGGGCACGCGGCTGCGCTGTCGTTCAACGGCAACAAGATCATCACCACCAGCGGCGGCGGGGCGCTCGTGACCGACGATGGCGACTGGGCAGCCCGGACGTTGCATATGGCCACCCAGGCCCGCGATCAGGCCCCCCACTATCAGCACTCCGAGCTCGGGTTCAACTACCGGCTGTCGAATCTGCTGGCGGCTTTTGGCCGTTCCCAGCTGGCCGATCTCGAGCGGCGGGTCGAGCGACGCCGCGACCACAACCGGTTCTACCGCGCGGCGCTTTCCGGGCTGCCGGGGGTGGAGTTCATGCCAGAGATCCCTGGGGGGCGCTCCTCGTTCTGGCTCACCACCCTCACGATCGATCCCGCTGTTGCAGGAGTGGATCGCGAAACGATCCGAACGGCGCTGGAGGGGCACAACATCGAGGCGCGCCCGGTGTGGAAGCCCATGCACCTACAACCGTTCTTTGCCGACTGCGCGATGATCGGCGGCGGGGTGAGCGACCGCCTGTTCGATCACGGCTTGTGCCTACCGTCGGGGTCAGTCCTGAGCAACGATCATCGCGCGATGATCGCCGGGATCGTGCGGGAGCAGTTCGACGACGCTTGAGCCGGTCGACCGGGCATCAGTCGCCCCAGTATCGCTGCTCCCTCCATGGGTCACCGTACATGTGGTACCCGTTGCGCTCCCAGAAGCCGGGCTCGTCGTGATGCATGAAGGTCACACCCCTCACCCACTTGACCGACTTCCAAAAGTAGAGATGCGGCACGACGAGGCGCAACGGCCATCCGTGCTCCAGCTCCAACTGTTCGCCCCCGAAGCGGTAGGCAAACAAATTCTCCTCGTGCATGAAATCATGCACCGGCAGGTTGGCCGTAAAGCCATGTTCCGCCGACACCAGCACATGCGACGCATCAGAGTCCACGCCCGCCTCCGCCACCAGCTCCCGGACTGCAACGCCTTCCCAAACGGTGTCGAGTTTGGTCCACTTCGTCACGCAGTGGATGTCCGCGGTCAAAGACGTGACCGGCATCGCCCGAATGGCGTCGTAGGAATACGTGACCGGGGTCGATACGAGCCCGTCGATCTGCAAGCTCCAAGCGTCGAGATCGATGCTGGGTGTGACTCCGGCGTGCAGTACTGGGAATCTCTCGGTGAAATATTGCCCGGGAGGTATCCGGGTCGAATCGTGGGTGGCTTCGCTGGTCGCCATACCTCCCTCGCACAGTCTGGGTCCAGCAGTAGCCTATTCCGCGCAAGTCATGGACGATCGCACCAACAGCACCCCACCAGACCCGTCCGAGCCGGTGGACCCGGACGGCCCACCCGACGTCGCTCCGCTCTCCCGCCGCATCGGGCGGCTGGCGATCATCGTGGCCGGCGCCGTCGTGGTTGCCCTCGGGCTGAACGCGGTCTTGTTGGGGCCTGAGGAACCGGCTGCTGAGCCTCCAGCGGATTCCGCCGAGTTGGGAATCAGCCCGGCGGAGATGCCTCGTGGGGCACTGGCCGGTGAGCCGGCACCGACTATTCGACTCGTGATGTTCGACGGGGCAACGTTCGATCTGGCCGAGCACGTTGCGAAGGATGGCCGGCCGATCGTGCTCAACTTCTGGGCGTCCTGGTGTTTCCCATGCCGCACCGAGATGCCGGAATTCGATGACGTCGCTCGGGCACATCCCGAGGTGCAATTCCTTGGAATCGCGGTCGAGGACGCGGTTGGGCCTGCCCGCGAGTTCGCCGAGGAGATCCAGGTTTCATACCCATTGGGCATCGATGAGTCAGGGGCGATCTCGCAGGCCTACCCGCATGTCGGGTTGCCGACGACGTATCTGATCAACGGAAACGGGACCGTGGCCCGCCAAGTCCAGGGCCAGCTCAACGGCCGGCTCCTGGAAGCAATGATCGAATTCGACTTCGGGTAATCCGGCCTTCCCGGGCGCAGGTCACTCGACCTCGGCGATCAAATCGCCTTCGTTGACCACCTGATCGGTATCGACGTGGAGCGCTGTCACGGTCCCGGCGTGGGGCGCCTCGACCGGTATCTCCATTTTCATCGACTCGAGGATCACGAGTTCTTCGCCGGTGTCGACCGACTGGCCGACGGCCACCCTGACCTTCCAGACGTTGGCCACCATCTCGGACCTGATAGCCGTCACATCAGGCGCCGATCGTGCCGCCGTCGTCGAGAAAGTCCCCCGCGGCTTCAAACACGAACCCGAGCAGGATCAATACCACGACGACTACGACGACTGCGATCAGGAGCTTCACGGCCACCGGCCCGGGGAGGGCATCGAAGACCTTTCGCATCAGGCGCTCACCAGCTCGATCAAACCATCCTTGGCCGCGCGAGCATATGCGTGATTCGGACCATCGACGAGCTCCGCGAACACCACCAGGCGCTCACGCGCCGAGAAGCGAGGATTACATGTCGTCAGCGTCAGCCAAGCGCCCGGCCGGGAGTCGGTGACCCACACGTCGGTCGGCTGGACGATCAGCGACTCGCGGACGACGTAGATGTGCGTTCCCACCAGGGTCTCGACCATGATCTCGTCACCCGGAGTCAACAGGTCCAGGTCGTAGAACGGCGCGCCATAGGTAGTGCGGTGGCCGGAGAGGACGGCATTGCCGGGCTGGCCGGGAAGCGGCGTCCATGGCATATGGCCGGGGCCGTTCTTCAAGGTCTCCCGGTCGACACCCTCGAAGATGATGTGTTCGAGCTCGAGTCGGGGGATCTGGATCCGACCGAACTCGTCGCCCATCTCCGGCGCCGGTTCCGAGAAGAGTGACACCTGCTCCTCATCGGTTGCGGTCGCGTTGTCGCTGTTTTCAGGAGTTGAGTCCGGCGGGATGACCTCGACCTCTTCGGGCTCTGGTAGCGCCTGGCGCATCGTCTCGAAGCGCTCGGATAGCTTGACGGCGGCCGCGTCCTGGGCCCGCGAAGTGACGAAGTTGGTGAATACCAGCTGATAGCCGAGGAACAGCAGGATCAGCGTCCCTGCTGTGATCATGCTCCAACCGATTGCCTTGATTGCCTTCATCCCGATCCGTCGACGTTAGAGGGGGCGCGATCCTAGATCGCGCAGAGCGTCGTCCTGTTGACTGTTCTCGAAAGTTTCGGCTCCGGGGGCGGCAGCCTGAACCCCGCTCGGAACCTCAGCGGCCCGACCAATTCGGACCCCGCTTCTCGACAAAGGCTGCCACGCCTTCCCTGGCATCCTCGCTCATCGTCGTGGCGGTCAATCCTACCTGGAGGTGATCGAAGGCCGCATCGAGGCCCAGGTCTTGGACGAGGTAGAAGGCGTCACGGCCGAATGTCATGGCGGCGCGGGGTGTGCCAGCCAATGCGTCGATGTAGCGGTCGACCACTGCGTCCAGCGCTTCGAGGTCGGGTACCGCCTCGGTCACGATCCCTAGCTCTACTGCTTCAGCTGCGTCGAAGATCCGTCCGGTCATGAAGAGCTCGAGGGCCCGACGGGCGGGCATGAGTCGTTGCAGGATCGCCGAGATCTGCATGGGCCACAGGCCGACTTTGATCTCGGTCGTCCCCATCCTGGCGTGACGGACTGCGACGACGATATCGCAGGCGGCCGCCAGCCCGAAGCCACCGGCCAGCGCATGCCCGTTGACGCGGGCGATCGTGGGTTTGCCGCCGCGCCGCATCATGCGAAACACGTCGGAGATCAACCCCCGGGTTTGATGGAGCCCGACCGGGTCGTCGAAGAAACCACTGGCCAGGTCACCGCCGGCCGAGAATGCCTTGTCGCCTGCGCCGGTGAAGACGATGACCCGTACCTCGTCGTCGGCGATCGCTCGTTCGAGCGCGTGGGCCATCTTCGCCATGGCGGCGCCCGACAGGGGGTTGCGCCGCTCGGGGTCGTCGAGCGTGATCGTCGCCCGGGGCGGATCAACGTCGTAACGAAGCACTCCATCTCCTTGCCGACATGCACCATACCGGCGAGGCGGCCGGTTCCGCTCCTGATGCCCTGCAGTCGGTGGTACGGTGCCCCATGGTCTGGTTGGGGCTGGTCTTGTTCGTGGCAGTGGCCGTTGCGGTGGTGCGCGGTGGCCGCTTGAGCAATCTCGCTGATATCCGATTGCGGTTCTGGTGGTTGCTGCCGATTGGGTTCCTGCTGCAGGCGGGCACTGCGTTCCTGCCGGCCGACCAGAGCTGGGGGCGGACCGTCGGCGTGGCGATGGTCCTGGTGTCCTACCTGCCGCTGATCGTGGTGGTCCTCCTGAACCGCGAAAGTGCGGGGATGTGGCTGGTCGGGGTCGGGATTCTGATGAACGTCACCGTGATCGCCCTTAACGGCGGGATGCCCGTCCTCCGCGAAGCCGCCCAGGTGGCCGGAGGGTTCGCCGACGAGATCGCCATTCGCGACGTCTACAAACACGTGATCCTCGACAGTTCGTCACGCCTCACGTTCCTCGCCGACGTGATCCCGCTGCGAATCTTCGGCCAGGGACAGGTGATTTCTCTCGGCGATGTATTCCTGGCCGTGGGACTCGGGAGGTTTCTCGAGTCCGAGTTGCGCAAGCCGGTGCGCTGGTTCAAGTACGGCGCACAGGCGAAGGCCGGTTCTGCTGCAGGCGGGCTCTGAGCTCACACTGCGCCACGCTGCTCCAGCACCGCCCTCGTCGCGTCCACCACATCGGGATCGAAGTCATATGCCGCGCCGCGGTGGAGCAACTCCAGCGCCTCCAGCGGCAGGAAACCCAGCTCGGTGGTGGCGTGATCGTACGCGCTCGCCACCCGTATGATCTTCGAACCGAGCGGCAGGTTGGGGTCGAGCCGTTCCCCGGGACGGCGATACGGCTCGTGCTGGTGCGCCACGATGTCAGCCACGTGTTGCAGCGTGGGCGCCTCCCGGATCATGTCTGCACCCCAGCGGGCGACATCCTCATCTGAGAATCCCCGACGAAGGATCGTTGGCTGGCTGAGAGTAAGACGGCCGATGTCATGCAGGAGGGCTGCCCTTTCCAGCTCCGCCCGCTCCGTCGCCGGCATCCCGATCTCCCCGGCGATTGCAAGCGACAGTTCGGCCGTACGGCCGCCGTGCCCGTCCGGCGTCAATCCGGCCACTTCCGGTACCCGCGACAGGGCGTGGATGGTGGAGCGGTAGGTGCCGGCTGTGCGGGCGGAAAGCGAGAATCCCAAGTGGGCGAACAGGTACGGGACCAGCGCCACCACCAGGGCCCACCACCATGGCATCTCTTGCCAGACGACACCGAAGAAGGCACCGGTTGCCAGCAACGTGACGAGCGGCGGCCATTCCGCCACCCGATCCAATATTCGCGATCGGAGCGATTTGGCCCGTGGGTCTCCGATCGAGGGGGCGGCCACGTGTGCCGCCAGCCAAGCGACGGCGCCGACGGCCGAGCCGATCAGGGCGGCTCGTCCGCGGTCGGGGGCAACCGCCGGCCACACCACGGCCGCCACCCATCCATACACCCAGAAATGGACCGAACTGAGGACACCGAAGCGCATGATCGACCACATGATCCGGCCGAGGCGGCCTCCCCGCAGCAGCGGGGCGATGTGAGAACCGACCACCCCCAGCAACACCGCCACTGCCGCCGGGCGCAATCTCATCGCGAAACCGTCCGCCGCGAGAAGGGACGGCGCCGCGATCGCCACTGCGACCGACACGTTGTACCGCCGCCCAGTGGCGGTCGGCAGCGTCACCATCGAAGCAGCGGCCCCTGCCACCGATATGACCACCACTATTGCCGACTGTGGATCACCGAGCATCATGGCCCCCGCGACCAGCCCGACGGCAGCGGATGCGGCCAGACCGCACAGTGCCCGGGAGCGTCCCAACAGATCAACGACGTTCATAGATCCGCCGTTTGGCCAGGTCGTCCAGCGTTACGGGGTTCGACAACTCGATTGCGCCGTACGTCATCCCCGAGTTCTCGACGCTGCGCTCCAATGCGTCTACGACATGCGGCAGGAACCGGCGGTCGCGGACATCCCGCAGCGCAGCGAACGCCTGTTGCTGCGTGCGCGCCTGATAGCGACCGGCGAAGGTCAGTTGATCGAATCGCTTGGCGACTCCCAGTACGTGGGCGTCGGTCACGTCATCGTCGACAACCTCCGGAATCCGTGAGAAATCTCGACGACGGACAATCTCCATCGCAGATTCGAGGAAAGCGACACGGGCCAGCATGTCGTCCACCGTGCCCGTGTAGGTATCGATCTGGAGTTGCTCCTCGGCTGTCAGGTGATCCTGATGCTCGAGCAGATCGCGCGGCACAGCCAGGGAACTGACGTCGCTCAAGAGGGCCGCCCATCTGAGCCGCTCGATCCTGGCGGCCCGCAGCCCTAGTTCCTCTGCGATGAGTGTCGCAAAGTGTGCGACCCGCTCGGTGTGACCCTTGGCGTAGAGGTCCCTCGCTTCGAGCGCTTTGATGAACCCGCGCATGGTCGACTCTCGTGCCTCTCGTTCGGCGGCATAGGAGGTGGCGGCGAAGTGCGCCATCAGAACCATGATCACGATGAAGGGGGTGACCTCGGGCCCGACCAGGTTGTACGTGGCGCCGAAGAGCCCGCCTACGGCCGACAGCAGCGCGTAGGCGGCCAGTACCTGATTCATCCCGCTCCATGGGCGCTGCTCGCCGGTGCCCATCACCAGCCTGCGAATGATGGAAACCTGGGCGAAGTTCACCGTCGCCTGGACCACTCCCGCTAGGCCGGCGGCAACGGCCACTGCAGACAGTCCACCCGACTCAGCCATGGCGTCGAACAGCCAATCCAGTGTCACGCCCCCCGCCACCGCCGACACGATCAGCTGTCCCAGGTTGACCGCAGGAAAGAACACGCGCCGTTCCCGGATATCCACCGGCCCTACTGCGCCCCCGGCGGCCACGAGCGCCATCGCCAGCCCGGATCCATAGTCCCGGAACGCGACGCCGGCGGCCAGGATGACCATGACCGTGGAACTCGCCCGCAACTTGGGGCTGATCTCGACGGAACGCCAATCCACGAGACCGGCGAGGGCAACGAACCACAGGAGCTGGCTCAGCGGCGGCAGCGACGCCGTCTTGAACAGAAACGTGAGGCCACCCGCCGCCACGAGCAGGTAGCCGGCCCCGAGTGCTTGTTTCTGTCTGCCTAGTCGTTGCACTGCGGCCCCGGCGAGAGAACTCTGCGCATCGGACCTGGGCTTGCTCAACCCACCTTCAGACTTTTGAGCAAGTATCCGTCCTCAGCGTGTATCGGTATCACCCTCCATCAGGGGTGTGTTTCCCCGCTCCGAGAACGAGGAGACGAATCCGCTCCGCTTGGCCTTGAAACGTTGCGGCCCGATGCGCGGATCATCGGCATCACGTCCGACGACCTTGAGTTCTCAACAGCCGCAACGCCCGTGCAAAAGCCGACACCAATCGAGGATCCGTACCCGCCACGGCACCCGCCTGGTCTGCTCGGAACGGCAGCCGGGCGGCATCGTAGCGGCAGTGAGCCGCTTGCCAAGGGGATTCTGAACACGAACAGCGGCGAGACGACCACCTGGAGATTTCAAAATGCTATTCAGATCACGCTTTTCAGCGTGATCTGAGACCGTTACGCTCACCGTTGGGTGAGATACCGGGAGCTGCAAGAGACTCTCGAGCGACTTCCGTCGGTCGAGGCCATCCGCGTGGTCGAGTCGAACGGGCACGTCACGGAAGTCCACGTCCTGGCCACGCCGGGCAAGCCTCCCAAGCAGATCGTTCGCGACATCCAGTCGTTGGCAATGGCTGCGTTTGGGGTTGCGGTCGACCGGCGTACGGTTTCGGTCGTTCAGCTCGAAAGCGACCAACTCGTCCCGGCCGAGCGGCCCTCGATCGAGGAAATCGTCGAGATCCCAGCCGGTTCCCGCGTCGAGCGCCAAGTGAAGCTGGGATGGCGCAACGAGATCTTCGTCGGCTCCTCCACCGGCCCGGCGGCACACGAGACGCGACCACGTTTGGTGGGTGAAGCAACACTGAAGGCGCTGGAACAGGCGATCGGCGGGGACGTCGCCTTTGCGCTGTCGAACATAGACCAGCTCTCGATTGGTCCGCGGCTGGTCATGGTGGCAGTCGTGGTGATGGTCGCCAACGGGGAGGAACGCAGCCTGATCGGCTCCGCCCTCGTAGCAACCGACCCCGGCCAAGCGGCGGTACGGGCTGTGCTGGATGCCCTCAACCGCCAGATTCCCCAGCTGAAGCGGTGAACGCGCCGTCAGCCGTCTAGCGGCACCGGCACAAACTGCCGCCGGCAATACACCAGAGGAGCAGCCGAATCAATCCGGTATCCGTGGTGGACCCGCCCGATGAACACCCAGTGGTCACCGGCCTCCATTTCTGAATAGATCGAACACTCGAAATATGCCATCGCATCCTCGGGCAACCACGGTCCGGCTCCCTCGAGTGTGGAACTCTCATGGACCACCTGATCGAACTTGTCGTCGTCGCGTGACGCGAAGACCATCGCGGTGTCTTCTCGGCCTTCTGCCAGGAAGTTCACGGTGAATCCTCCGGCGGCCCGGAGTGGTTCGAGGGTATTGGCCGACTTGTCGATGCACACGAGCACCAGCGGGGGGGTCCGCGAGACTGACGAGAAAGCCGACACGGTGAGCCCGTAATGGACACCGTCGTAGGAGGTCGTGACCACTGTCACACTGGCGGCGACGTTGCCCATGACCTCCAAGAATGTCTTGTCCGAGATCGTGGTCGGGCTCGCAGTACGTTCTGGATGCGACATGCCAGTTCACGGTAGCCGGAGTCGCGATTCTTCTCGCCGTGTACCGGCTACCGTTCGGTGATGACCGTCCTGACACCGGCACGCAGCTCAACCACCTACGGATCAGCGGTGGTGTCGCCACACGAACTCGCCACGGCTGCCGGGCTCGAGATCATGGCCGCCGGCGGAAACTCCGTCGATGCGGCCATCGCCACCAACGCGGTGCAAGGGGTGGTGGCCCCCGAGACGTGTGGCATCGGTGGTGATCTGTTTGCACTCATTCACCGGCCGGGCCTCGCCACTCCCACTTATCTCAACGCATCGGGACGGGCCGGCAGCGGCGCGTCCGCCGCCGCCCTGCGGGAGGCAGGGCATGACGTGATGCCGCTCTTTCACCCCGCCGCGATCACCGTCCCGGGGTGCGTGGACGGGTGGCTGGCGTTGCACGAGCGCTACGGCACCCGGCCCTTCGCCGACGTGCTCGAACCCGCGATCCGGCTGGCAGCCGGTGGGTTCCCCGCCTCTGTCGAGCTCGCCGACTCATTCACCCGCCGCGCAGATGAGTTGGCCAACGTGGCTTCTGCGCGAGCGATGTACCCGGAGGGCCGCAACCCGGTCCCGGGGGCGCGGATCGTGCGCCTGGATCTAGCTCGGACGCTGCGGACGGTGGCAGCGGGCGACCGGGCGGGTTTCTACGAGGGCGAGTTCGGCGCCGCCCTGACCGAGGCAACCGGAGGCACGATCACGGCTACCGATTGCTCGCGACCGCTGGCCGACTGGATGGATCCGCTCGGGCGCCACGTCTTTGGCCTCACCGCCTGGACTTCCCCACCCAACACCCAGGGATATCTGACGCTGGCGACGGCTCGCACCTTCGAGCTCACCGATCCGCCGATCGACCCCGACAACCCGGACTTCTGGCATCTGCTCATCGAGGCGTACAGGTCGAGCTCGTGGGAAAGAGACGACCTCGTCGCCGACCCGGACACCGCACCGCTGGCGCCGGAGGATCTGGTGGCCGAGCAGCGGCTGGCGGCCCGGGCCGGCGCCATCGATCCCGCATCCACCGGGGTCTGGCCTGCGCATCCCCGGGCATCTGGTGGCACCGCCTACATGTGCGCCATCGACGATGACGGCCTCGCCATCTCGCTCATCCAGTCGAACTTCCACGGAATCGGGGCGGGCATCGGCGCCGGCGACACCGGGGTGCTGCTGCACAACCGAGGGGGCGGATTCAACCTGCGGCCGGGACACGCCAATGAGCTCACCCCCGGCCGGCGGCCATTGCACACGCTGGCGCCCACCCTGTGGACCGAGGGCGAAGATCTGCGGCTGCTGCTGGGCACTCGGGGCGGTCACCAACAGCCCCAGCTCCTGGCCACCGCGGCCGCTCTCCACCTCTATGCGGGGCTGGAGCCGGCCGACGCCCAGGCCTACCCACGCTGGACAACCGAACACCTGGACGGAGACCGATCAGACGTCCAGTTGGAAGGCCGGGTACGGAATGTGGTCGCGGCCGAACTTGCCGAACGGGGCCACATCGTGTCGATCGGCCCGGATTGGCCGGCGGCCAACGGACCGATTTCGATGATTGCGGTGCGGGCGGATGGGCTCCGAACGGCGGCGGCCGATCCACGGGTGGATACGGCCCTGGCGGCAGCTCGATGACAACGGAGCCGCGCAGCGTCACATATGTCCTGGTCCGTCACGGCGAGGCAGAAGGGAACCGGGAGCATCGATTCATAGGCCAGCTCAACGTCCCCCTGTCGGAGTTTGGTCGCCGTCAGGCCGGGCTCGTCTCCCAGCGTCTCGCAGAGGCGGGCGTGACCCGTATCATCTCGAGCGATCTTTCCCGCGCCACGGACACAGTTGCGCCGCTGGCCGCGACCGGGGTCCCCCTCCGACTCGATGATCGGCTGCGGGAGATCAACAATGGAGAATGGGGCGGCAAATCACCGGAAGAGATCCAGGCGGGCTGGCCCGAGATGTGGGAACGTTACCGGAGTGGGGAGGATGTGCCGCGCCCGGGGGGCGAACGGTGGATCGATGTCCAGACTCGTGCGGTTGCTGCGATAGCGGCGGATGCGGCCACCGCCGCCGATGGCGACGTGGTGGCCGTGTCGTCCCACGGCGGAACTTCGATGGCGATCCTGATGTGGGCGCTCGGCATCACCATCGACGGAGCCATCTTCCGAGGCCCGTTTGCCCCGCTCAGGAACGCTTCGGTGTCGACACTGCTGCTCCCGTCCCGGCGTATCGGCAGCGTCAACGACGTTGGGCACCTCGGGCCCCTGACCACCGACGCCCGGCTGCGATTCCTGGAGGCTTGACGCCCGAGCGGTGGCCGCCCGCCGCGGCTACTTGGTGGCTGCCACCAGGGCCGCCCAATCCTCATCGGCGAGTCCGGTCATGAGGTCACCCATCACGTAGTACGACATGCGCCCGAGTACGCCGTCGTACTTCTTGCGGACCGCTCCGCCCAACTCATCGATAGGGGCCACCACGGCCACCTCTTCGACGATGTCGTCGGTGATTACGTCTGCCATGGCCGCCCACTCTCCCCGCTTGCTCATGGCGTTGAGCTGCTCG
>JBFGLM010000017.1:0-88806 GCA_041576165.1 Acidimicrobiia bacterium | reverse complement strand
GCCGGTTCGGTGCTGGCGGTGGGGACCGAACCGCTGGACATCACCGTTGCCTCCGGGGATGACTACAACACGGCCGATTTCGGCTATTACGTGCCGGCCACCATTGGCGATCTGGTGTTCGAGGACGTCGATGGCGATGGTATGGCGGATCCGGGTGAAGGCCTGGCCGGCGTGACGGTCAACCTGATCGGCCCGGGACCCGATGGGCTGCTGGGGACCGGTGACGACCTCACGTTGGCCTCCCAGGTGACCGCCGCCGACGGATCATACGATTTCACCGGGTTGGCGCCGGGTGACTACCGGGCGGACGTAGACGAAACCACCCTGCCGGCCGGCATGGTCCTCTCGGTCGGGATCGAACCCCTCGACCTAACCCTCCAATCCGGGGACGACAACAACACCGCCGATTTTGGCTACCACCTCCCGGCATCGATCGGCGACCTCGTCTTCGAGGATCTCGACGGCAGCGGTACGCCCGAACCCGGCGAGGGGCTGGCCGGTGTGACCGTGAACCTGATCGGCTCCGGTCCCGATGGATTGTTGGGCACGGGCGACGACGTGGTGCTTGCCACCGAGCTGACCACGGCCGTAGGCCTCTACGACTTCACCGGCCTCGCTCCCGGCGACTATCGGGTAGATGTGGACGAGGCAACGCTGCCCGCTGGCGCCACCCTGGCGGTCGGGACCGAGCCGCTGGACGTGACCATTGTCTCCGGGGATGACTACAACACGGCCGATTTCGGGTACGTGATCGGAGGCTCCGTCGGGGATTCGGTGTTCGAGGACGCCGACGGGGACGGTCTCGCCGATCCCGGTGAAGGCCTGGCTGGCGTGACGGTGAACCTGATCGGTCCCGGTCCGGATGGGCTGTTGGGGACCGGCGACGACGTGACGGTGGCTACCCAGGTGACCGCCGCCGATGGCTCGTTCGACTTCACCGGTTTGGCGCCGGGGGATTACCGGGTGGACGTGGACGAAACCAGCTTGCCGGCCGGTTCGGTGCTGTCGGTGGGGACCGAGCCGCTCGATGTGACGCTCGGCTCCGGCCAGGATTACAACGACGCCGACTTCGGTTACATCGTGCCCGCCTCGATAGGGGACCTGGTTTTCGAGGATCTCGACGGCAGCGGTACCCCGGACCCGGGTGAGGGTATGAGCGGCGTGACGGTGAACCTGATCGGTCCCGGTCCGGATGGGCTGTTGGGGACCGGCGACGACGTGACGGTGGCTACCCAGGTGACCGCCGCCGATGGCTCGTTCGACTTCACGGGTTTGGCGCCGGGGGATTACCGGGTGGACGTGGATGAGGCGACGCTGCCGACCGGAGCCACGCTGGCGGTGGGGACCGAGCCGCTCGATGTGACGCTCGCCTCCGGGGAGGACTACAACAGCGCCGATTTCGGCTACACCGTGGTGCCGACCTACCCGATCAGCGGGGTGGTGTGGGACGACCGTGACGCCAGTGGCGCTCAGGAAGCCGGCGAGGCCGGGCTCGGCGGAGTCACGGTCGAGCTGCTCGACGGCGGCGGATCTGTCGTGCAGACGACGACCACGGCCGGCGGCGGATCCTACCTCTTCAATCCTGTCCCCGACGGGAGCTACACCGTGCGGGTGGATGAGGCAACCCTTCCGGCCGGCATGGTGGCCACCACCGCCAACCCGCTTCCGGCGACGGTCGCCGGTGCACCGGTCCCCGGCGTTGATTTCGGCTTCGCGCGGCCGGGATCGGTGCAGATCACCATGGACCCGGCCACCCAGGACATTCTGACCGGCACCGACGCCACCTTCACCATCACCGTCACCAACCCCGGTGACATGGACTTGAGCGCCGTCACCGTCAGCGATCCGGCGGTTGCGGCCTGTGATCTGGTGATCGGGGCGCTGGCGGCAGGTGCCTCGACCAGCTATTCGTGTTCCGCCACCGGGGTCACCGCAGGGTTCACCAACGTCGCGTCTGTCACCGCCACCGACGCTATCGGCACATCGCTGACCGACAACGACTCGGCGGTGGTGAACGTTCTCGTTCCCTCGATCAGCCTCACCAAGGACCCGGCCAACCAAGAGATCTTGGAGGGCGGTGTCGCCGGCTTCACGATCACGGTCACCAACACGGGTGATTATGACCTGACCGGAGTGGCGGTCAGCGACCCGCTGGCACCCAACTGCGACCGCGCCATTGGCCCGCTGGCCATCGGCGCCAGCACGTCCTACGCCTGCACGCTGAGCGCGGTGACCGCCAGCTTCACGAATACTGCCGACGTCGCCGCCAACCATCCGGGCGGGTCGGTCTCGGCGAGCGACTCGGCCAACGTCGTCGTGGCGCATCCGGCCATCACCATCACCAAGGATCCGGTCACGCAGCAGATCCTGGCCGGCGGCGACGCCACCTTCACGATCACCGTCGACAACAGCGGCGACGTCGCCCTCAACAACGTGACCGTGACCGACCCGGCTGTGCCGGCCTGCGATCGGGCGCTGGGAGCGCTGGCTGCGGGCGCCACCACTGCCTACACCTGCACCGTCACTTCGGTGGGTGCCGACTTCACGAACACCGCTTCGGCCCAAGGTGAACATCCCCTTCAGACTGTGACCGACAGCGACAGCGCCTCAGTCGATGTGATCAACCCGCAACTGACCGTCAGCAAAACCCCGGCGACCCAGAGCGTCGTCCAGGGTGGAACCGCCAGCTTCACCATCACGGTGACGAACCCGGGCGACGTCGATCTGAGCAACGTGGTGATCGCCGACCCGCTCGCTCCCGGTTGTGAAACCAGCTTCGCTTTCCTTGCCGCCGGGGAGTCCCAGGCCATCTCATGTTCGGTGGCGGGAGTCACCGCCGACTTCACCAACCAGGCCGACGTCACGGCCGACGACCCGATCGGCGGCACCTGGAGCGCCTCGGACACTGCCACCGTCAACGTGCTCGTCCCGGCCGTCGACGTCCAGAAGACGCCGGATCTGCAGACGGTCATGTCGGGCGGCACCGCCAGCTTCACGATCACGGTCACCAACGCCGGTGCCACGACCCTCGACAACGTCACGGTCACCGACCCCGCCGCCCCCGGGTGCGACGCCAACCTCGGCACGATTGCGGCCGGCGGGTCGATCTCCTATGCCTGCTCGGTTGGCGGGGTGACATCAGACTTCACCAATACCGCCACCGTGTCCGCCAGCGACCCGATTGGCGGCACCCATACCCACGCCGACACCGGCGACGTCGACGTTATCGCACCCGCGGTGTCGATCGCCAAGACCCCTGACACCCAAACGATCATCTCTGGGGGAACGGCTGACTTTGACGTGACGGTCACGAACACCGGCGATGTCGATCTCAGCGGGGTGGCAGTGACCGATCCGGCGGTGCCCGGCTGCGACACCGTCATCGGCGCCCTGGCGGTGGGCGCATCGGCCACGGTTTCCTGCTCACTCGCCGCGGTAACCGCCGACTTCACCAACACGGCCATCGTGACCGGCATCGACGACGTCCTGGGCGCGACTGTGACCGCCTCCGACACCGCCGACGTGGTGGTGCTGGTGCCCGCAGTCGAGGTCCAGAAGACACCCGACCTCCAGGTCGTACCGTACGGGTCGGACGTGACGTTCACGATCACCGTGACGAACTCGGGGGCGACCTCGCTCGACGGAGTCACGGTCAGCGACGGCTCGGTCCCAACGTGCGACGCGGCCCTTGGGACCCTGGCCTCGGGTGCGACGGTGTCGTATACCTGCACCGCAACCAACGTCACGGCTGACTTCACGAATACGGCCGACGTGACCGCGACCGACCCCCTCGGTGCGCCCGTGTCGGATTCCGACACGGCCGATGTAGACATCATCTCGCCGGTGATCGAGATCAGCAAAGCTCCCGACCTGACAACCGTGGCGAGCGGCGGTTCGGTCACATTCAGCATCGCCGTCACCAACCGTGGTGACGTGCCTCTCGACAACGTAACCGTCAGCGATCCGGCGGTGCCGGCCTGTGACGCCAACCTCGGGACGGTGGCCGCCGGCGCCTCCAGCTCTTACGACTGCACGCTCAACAACGTCCTGGCCGACCTGACGAACATCGCCTCGGTGTCGGCCACCGACCCGCTTGGCAACGTGCTGGGCGACTCCGACTCAGCCGACGTGGTGGTGGTGAATCCCGGCATCGAGATCCAGAAGACCCCGGACACGCAGACCATTCTGTCCAGCGGCACCGCCGCCTTCACCATCACGGTGACCAACAGCGGATCCGAAGCGATCACCGCCGCCACCGTGAACGATCCGCTCGCGCCCGGCTGCGACCAGGTGCTGGGGCCGCTGGCGATCGACGAGACGGTGTCCTATGGCTGCGCGGCGGCGGGGGTCGCAGCCGACTTCGTCAATACCGCCACAGTCAGCGGCACGGACAGCTTCGGAAACGTCGTCTCAGACGCCGACGATGGTGCAGTAGATGTCATCAGCCCGGCGGTGGCGATCTCCAAGACGCCGGACGCTCAGACCATCGTGGCCGGCGGGACGGCCGAGTTCACCGTGCGGGTGACCAACACCGGGGACGTGGCGCTGGCCGACCTGGTCGTATCGGATCCGACGGTCCCGGCCTGCGACAGCGCCATCGGCAGCGTGCCGGTCGGCGGAACGGTCGAATACAACTGCTCGGTCTCGGGCGTCACGACCGGGTTCACCAACACGGCCAGCGTGACCGGAACCGACGCCGTCATCGGGTCGCCAGTGAGCTCCTCGGATTCTGCGACCGTCACCGTGCTGGTCCCTGCAGTCGAGGTCCAGAAGACACCCGACCTCCAGATCGTGCCCTACGGATCGGACGTGACCTTCACCATCACCGTCACCAACTCGGGCGCCACAGCCCTCACCGGCGTCACCGTCACCGACGCCGCCGTTCCGGCCTGTGACGCCGTGATCGGGCCGCTCGGGTCGGGGGCGTTGGTCTCCTACAATTGCACGGCTGCCGGCGTGACCGCCGACTTCACCAACACGGTCGACGTGTCCGCGACCGATCCAATCGGCGCCACCGTGAGCGATGCCGATATAGCCAACGTCGACGTGGTAGCTCCGGCAATTCTCGTCAGAAAGACGCCCGACCTGCAGTCGGTCGTCGTGGGAGGCGACGCCACCTTCACGATCACCGTGACCAACGTCGGCGACACCGACCTCGACAACGTCACCGTGACGGACCCGGCTGTGCCGGCCTGCGACGCCGCGCTGGGTTCGCTCACGCCCGGCAACTCCACCGCCTACACCTGCACCGAAGTTGCGGTGGCGACCGACTTCACGAACTCGGTTGACGCCAGCGGAACCGACCCGGGGTCGGGCGTGACCGTCACCGACACCGATATCGCCGACGTCACCGTATTGGCCCCGTCCGTCGACATCCAGAAGACGCCGGATGCTCAGACCGTCCCGGATGGCGGAACTGCCTCATTCACGATCGTCGTCACCAACAACGGTGATACGGACTTGACCGGGGTCACCGTCTCGGATCCGCTGGCGCCCGGCTGCGACACGGTGATCGGCGCACTGGCGGCCGGAGCGGCCCCGGTGATCGTGACCTGCATCGTCGGCCCCGTGACGGCCGACTTCACCAACGCGGCGTCGGTTGCCGCCCTCGATCCGCTCGGGAATCCGGTCAATGCTTCCGACACCGCCGATGTGACGGTGGTGCCCTCCGGCACGCTGGCTGGTTTCGTCTTCGTCGACGCCAACGGGGACGGCGTATTCAACCCCGCCGGCGGCGACACGCCGATGGGCGGCGTCACGGTCATCATCACCGACGCGGTCGGCACCGTTGTTGCTACATCAGTCACCGCCGCCGACGGCACGATTGCGGTGATTCTGCCCGTCGGTGACTACACGGTCGACGTCGATGAAACGTCGTCCGGCTTCCCGTCCGATCATTTGCTCTCGACCGCCAACGATCCCCAGCCTGTCTCCGTCCCCGACGGCGCCACGGTGGCTGCCTCCGACGTCGGCTATGAGCCGGCCGCGTCGATTGCCGGCACCGTGTGGGAGGACCTCAACGGCGACGGCCGGGAGGGCGGCGAGCCCGGACTGCAGAGCGTGTCGGTCGCGCTGTATGAGGACACGACCGGCGACGGCGTTGCCGAGACGCTGGTGGCCGCCCAGCTGACCGGTCCGGGTGGCACCTACCTCTTCTCGGACCTCCCCGCCGGTGACTACGTTGTGATCGTCACCTCGCCCGCCACCCTGGAGTTCACCGCACAGGACATCGGGGCCGACGACTCCATCGACTCCGACGTCGATCCGACCATCGGCGCGACGACCATCATTCCCCTGGCGGTGGGTGAGGCCCGAACGGATGTGGACGCCGGACTGTTCGCCGCCACCGAGATCCGCGGCTCGGTCTTCTACGACCTGGACGGCGACGGTGTTGTCGATCCAGGCGAGTCGCCGGCCCCGGCGGTCGCCGTGGACATCACGTGGGCCGGTCCGGACGGAGTCATCGGGACCGCCGACGATCAGACCTTTGCTGTGGTCACGGCGGCCGATGGCACGTACGTGCTGCCCGGGCTGCCGCCCGGCACGTTCGAGGTGAACGTGATCGAGCCGGCCGGCACGATCGTGACCACCGGCAACAACCCGGCGGCTGTGACGCTCCAGTCCGGCGAGGCCGACACCCTGAGCGATGTGGGGCTGGCCGGCTCGGGCTCGATCAGCGGCACCGTCGTCCACGATCTCGGCGGGGGCGGGGCGCTCGATCCGGCTGATCCTCCGATCGCCGGGGCGGGCGTGCTGTTGCTGTGGGCGGGAGCCGACGGGTTGTTCGGCACCGGCGACGACGCAAGCTTCGCCGGCGTCACCGATGCCTCCGGCGGGTATTCGTACACAAGCCTGGCGGCCGGCGCGTACCGGGTCAGCGTGGACACGACTGCGGCCGCAGGCGGGTTCAACCAGGCGACGTTCGACGCCTCGGGGCCGGCCGACGGGCTGGCGGCCGTGGCTCTGGGATCGGGAGAGAACCGGACGGCGGTCGACTTCGGCTTCATCGGGTCCGCCGCCGTTGCAGGTTCGGTCTTTGTTGATGTGGACGTCGACCTGGCCGTGGATCCCAACGAACCAACCCCGGCCGGGGTGACGGTTGCGCTGACCTGGCTGGGCCCCGATGGCCTTGTCGGCGGGGGTGACGACCTTGTCTTCACGACCGTCACAGACGCCACCGGCGCTTTCACGGTCGAGGACCTCCCGGCCGGAACGTACGAAGTCTCGATCGATCCGTCCGACGCTCCGCCCGGGACCACTCCACCGGGGCCGATCACCTTGACCGTTGCCACCGGAGGCACAGTTGCCACAGATGCCCTGCCGTTCACGGGCACGGCCACGGTTGGCGACCTTGTCTTCGAGGATGTAGATCTCGACGGTGTCAATGACTCGGACGAACCCGGCCTCGGCGGCGTCACCGTGACCGCCACCTTCGTGGGCGACGACGGAATCGTTGGAACAGCCGACGACATCCAGCGCGTCACCACCACCGCTGCGGACGGAAGCTACAGCTTCGCGAGCGTGGCGCCGGGCCTCTACCTGGTAGAGGTCGACCCGGATAGCCTGCCGGTCGGGATGGGCGGCGCCGACCCGATCTCGATCAGCCTGGCGCCCGACGAGACAGACCTGGATGTCGACTTCGCGGTGGGTGGCAACCACGCTCCGGTGGCGGCTGCCGACCCTGCTGAGACTCTGGAAGACACCGCCGTCGAAATCGACGTCATTGCCAACGACAGCGACCCGGACGGCCACGAACTGGAGATCGTGGCGGTGAGTACCCCCGCCAACGGCTCCGTGACCACGGACGGCGACACGGTCATCTACACGCCCGATGCGGACTTCTCCGGCGTGGACACGTTCACCTACACCATTTGTGAGATCCCCGGAACGGGCGGGACCGCGGCCGGCGGCCTGTGCACATCGGCGATGGTCACGGTGACGGTGGCCGAGGTCAACGACCCGCCGAGCGTCGACCCGATGACCATCGTGGAGGTGGTCGGGACGGCGTTGCCGCCCTTGAGCTTCGATGATCCCGAAGGTGGTGAAGTGACGATCCGGGTTACCGGCGGTTCGTTGCCTCCCGGGGTCTCGCTCGGAGCCGACGGGCAGTGGATCGGCGTTCCGGACGTGCCCGGCTTCCATGTTGTGACGGTCGAGATCTGCGACAGCGGCGGACTGTGCGATGAGGCGCAGATCACGATCTCCATCCTGGGGCAGGACACCTCGGGTGGCGGCGGCAGCGGCACGACCGTGCCCCGCACCGGCATCGACTCGGACATGCAACTGGCGCTGGCATTGGCGCTGATCATGGTCGGCGCCCTGCTCGTGCGGCTGGGGCGCGGGGTTCCCACAGTCCCGCTCGCGCCTAATGGGGTTGTGGTGGACGTTCGGTCGGACGGATCGGCCGGTCGCCCCACTCACGTGGCCGGTCACATGCCACCTCACATAACTGCTCAAGCGGACCCCCCCGAATCCGATCCTTAACACGGGGATCATGACGGCCCGGTGGGCCGAGCCGCAATCAGGAGCTCGGAATGCTCGACAATGCGATAGCCATCGCCAACGGGAAAGGCGGGGTGGGCAAGACCTCGCTGGTCGCCAATCTGGCCGCCATCGCCGCTACGTCGGGCTGGAGGGTCTTGGCCATCGACGTCGACATGCAGGCCAACCTGGGCATGGATCTGGGCTACCGGCAGCGAGGCGAGGGCGACGAGGGCAAGGCCCTCCTCTACGCAATCCAGAACGAGACCGGCGTGATTCCTCCCCTGCTGGGCATCCGCCCCAACCTCGATGTTGTGCCTGCGGGAAGCGCCACCCGGGAGCTGGAAGCGGTGGTTGGATATCGCCGGTTCAACGATCCTCGAACGATCTCTGCCCTCGAACGGACTGTCGCGCCTATCGCGAGGCGCTACGACCTCGTCCTCTTCGACTGCCCCCCGTCCGGTGCGAGCGTCATGGCGGACCTGGCGCTCGCCGCCTCTGCCGGGCTCGTGATCCCGGTCAAATTCGACGAAGGATCGCTAGACGGGCTCGAACTGATGGGCACCCGGGTCGGGGAGCTGCGATCGTCCGGCGTGAACCCGGCGCTCCGGTTGCTGGGGATCGTTCTTTTCGATTTGGCCACCAATGAGACCTCGATCCGGGCGGAGGTGCACGACACCCTGCGCGACCTGTTCGGCGAACGCGTCACCGTCTTCGACCCACCCATTCGCCGGTCGGCGAGGGCGGCCCGCGACATGCGGCGAGACGGACTGGTGGCGATCGAGTACGAGGAAGCCGCCGCCGCCGACCGGCGTGAGCGCCTCACCATGCTGCGTAAGGGTGCCGACCGGCTCAAGGGGCTCGGGCCCGCCAAATCCCAATCCGCCAAGGGCATCGCCGATGACTACATGGCGATGTCGGAAGCCATCCTCGCGTGCTTTGCAGCCGAGCCGGCAGACACGAACATGCCGCTGGCGGCCGACCCGTGGGCATGAGGTAGGAGGCTCCGGTGACCGACCGCAAACTCTCCGTCAAGCCCAAAAGGCGTCTCGATGTGAGCGGCTTCGACGCTCCTGCCGGTTCTGCGGCTCCGGAGCCGCCTCCGCCGGCGGCGCCCGCGCCATCCGCCGCCAAATCGCGCCGGCGACAGTCCGGCAAGCCTCGTTCGTCCACCCGGCGGGCGCCGCGCCGGCGGGTGCATGCCACCGTGACCCGGGGGGTAGCCGCTGCGCTCCGGTCTCGTACGGAAGAATCCGGCGAAACCAACACCAAGATCCTGATCGACGCCTTCACCGGTGTCGGCGGCCAGGTCCGCTCGGAGACGGCCGACGACACCCCCTTCGCCCCACGTCGGGCGCCGGAGGGTCGCGAGGGCGTGTATTTCTACCTGGCGCCCGCGGAGATCGACCACCTCGAGGACTGGGCCAAGCAGGCGGGCTTCGAAAGCCGCTCGGGCTACATCAGCGAGCTGCTGGCCGCCTATCTGAGCGGCTGACTTCCGACCGGCCCGTCGCCGGCCGGTAGGGCCCGGTTACTCTGGCTCGATGTGATGGTCGGCTTCTTGCGTTGGGCGAAACGATTCCTCACCTCCGAGGAACGTAACCCCGCAGTGCGCAACCTCGCCAACCGCGTGGTACGGGCCGTCTACCGCCGCCGGGCCAAACTGGCCAACCCGGCCGAGGTCGCCCCGGCGGCTCCGAAGCCGTTCGTCACCTTCTACGACGCCGCCGCCGCCCGACAGCTGATCTTCGACTGGGAACGGGATCATCCCGAAGACAGCGGCACCCACTACTTCGCCACTCACGCCGGCCGATACGCGTTCATGATCGAGATCATCCGCCGCTTGGGAGTGACCGGAGCCGCTCTCGACGTTGGGGGCATTGCTCTCACGCAGGCCATGTACGAGGCGCGTACGCCGCTGTCGAAGGTGGAGCTGAGCCCGGAGGTCGATCTGGAGATCGACGAGTGGGGCGAACAGGCCGGCCTGGATCGCTACCAGTTGGTGATCTTCTCGGAGGTGATCGAGCACTTCAACGCCGATCCGGCCCGGGCACTGCATGAGATCAACAGGTGTTTGGTCGACGGTGGCTATCTGCTGCTCACGACGGTCAACATCGCCAGCGAGCTCGGGTTGTACTACCTCGCCCACGGGCACGCTCCGTACGCGATGGCCAACATCGCCGGAGTGCGCCGCAACCGCCACGAACGGGAATACGCCTCCCGCGAGCTGCAGATGCTGGTCGCCGCCCATGGGTTCGAGACGTGGGCAGCGACGGTGAACGTGTACGGGCCCGCAGCCGTGAAGCGAAAGGCCCGTGCGTGGGTCCAGGCCCACCTCCCGATGCCCGACCCGGCGCTGCACGGCGACACCAACATCGTCATCGCCCGCAAAGTGGCGCAATCCCCACGGCCGCGCTGGATCCATCCGATTTACCACGAATCGGTGTCGGAGAATCGGCGCGACGAGGTCCCCGACGACGTCGCGACCCTGATGCGGGATGGCCATCCGCCCGGGCTGGAGGACTTCCTGGCCGCCTACGTCGCGAACTGAGGACCGCTCACCGCTCCGGACAGGTTTTCTGTTCCGAGGAACTGGACGCACTCTTCGGGCGTCCACCCCACAGCAGCCGGCCGCGGGCCAGGTCGAGCAACTCGTCGACATCCAGTGTGTGGACCCGGGCACCGAAGTCTACGGAGACCAGCAGGTGGCGGCCGTCGGGGCGAGGTGATGTCACCGGAAGCAACTCGGCTGGGGCGCTGAGTTCGGTCCGACCCAGGGCCATTGTGGATCGAACATGTGTTCGATATAATGAGGTTGGCGGTTGGCTGGTGTGCCGGGTTATGTGCGCACCGGGGTTGTCGGGGGTCCGGGCGCATGGGGATCCGCACTAGGGGCCGTCTCTGGAGGGCTGACGATGTGATGCGGTGCCTTTTGGAGGTGGTGGTGATGCCCGGGTTGGTGTCGGTGATCGACGAGTTGTGCACCGAGGACCTCGCAGAGGTGCCCGATGATGTGTTGGAGGCGGATCTTGTAGAGATCCGCCGGGCGCTGGATGGGTTGGAGGCCCAGTTCTTGCGGCGGGTGGCGGAGGTGGACCGCCGCCAGTCGTTTGCTGCTCGGGGTGTGCTGTCGACCACGGCGTTGTTGGTGGGGTCGTGTGGGCTGGCCGGGTCGACGGCGCGGGAGAAGGTGCGGGTGGCTCGGCGTCTCGAATTGATGCCGCTGACCGGGGCGGCGTTGGCGGCAGGGGAGGTGTCGTATTCACAGGTGCGGTTGCTGGCCACTGCGGCGGAGACCGACCCGGAGCTGTTCCGGGAGCATGAGGAAACCTTGGTGGAGGCGGCGCGGACGCTGACGGTACGTGAGCTGCGGCAGGTGATTGATTACTGGGGCCAGGCCGCCCTCGTGGTGTGACGCCCACCACATCATCCACTGGGTCGACGGCGGCCTCACAGCGCTCATCAACCTCATCCTTTTGTGCCGCCGCCACCACCGGTTCGTCCACGAGCGAGGTTATCGGATCGAGACAAATGGAACCAAGGTCGAATTCGTCGCCCCGGTTGCCCACGTGATTGGTGCACGGGCTTAGGCCATGGCCTAGACCGGTCAAACCCCAACGACCTTCGGATTAGGAGTGCTAGCTGGCGCGGGCAGCGTCTGACCGGATTCTGGCCTATCAGATCGTGACGGTGGCAATCACCGGTCGGTGTATGGCGACGGGAAACGATCCGACGCGGCGGCCACCTACCGACTGTTTGCGGTGTTGAAGGGCCCACGCCGTGGTCAGCCGGTACTCGCGGCCTAGCGACACCACGCCGCCATACACCGTCACGACCACCGCGTCGACCTCTTCCAAATGCTCCTCGACCGCGCCGATGCGTGCGTTCTCGTACCCCAATTAGGGTGATCGGCTTGGCTTCGGCAACGGACCTAACCGAGCGGGACAGAGAGATTTCGATTGTCCGACGGATCACCGTAACCGTGGCGTCCCGCTCGATGCTGCGGTCGACGTTCTGATACGAGAGCAGTTGGGGTGCTCTAGGAGCGTTTCGAAGCCTGCCTTCCGCGTGGCGCACCCATGTCCTCCTGAACGCGGCGTCAGCCGTGGTGAACGCGGAGAAGAACGCGTGCAGCGCCTGCCCGGTTGTGTCAGGCCCGGAGTAAGGGCCTTTGACCCTGCTACGGGCGCCACCATGGTGGTAGTGCTGACCCTTGAGGGGTTGGAAGGTGGGAACGCAGCATTTGTCAATCCGTTTGGCGTGCCCGGTTTTCACTGTGTGAAAGGAGGCGCTCATGCGAAGACACCTGACAGTCCTGGTCGCCGCAACCTTGCTGGGGGCGGTTGCGGCCCCGGCTGCCGGTATGGCTCCCACGCCGGAGCCGGTCACAGTGGTTGGGCCTTTTCAGTTAGGCACGCCCGAAGGCGATGCTCTCGCCGCCGAGCTGGCGGTATTCACGGCGCAGCAAGGGGTCCCGATCATCTACGAGACCTACGGCCCCGTTGAGGACCTGTTTGACCTGGTGACAGGCCCGGAGCCGCCCGATCTCATCCTGTCGCCGCAGCCGGGGACGATCCGCGAGCTGGCCCCGCATCTGGTCGACCTGAGTGGGTTCGTCAACCCCAACATCATGAACCGCGACTTCGGCGAGTACCTCATCGACCTGGCGAGCGTCGACGGCGTGGTGGCGGGTGCGCCGATCAAGGTCGACCTGAAGAGCCTCGTCTGGTACCGGCCGGCGGTGTTCGAGGCGGAGGGGTACGACGTCCCGCAGAGCTTCGACGAGCTGGTGGCATTGAGCGACCAGATGGTGGCCAACGGGCAGGTGCCGTGGTGCAACTGGATCGAGTCGGGTCCAGCCACCGGCTGGATGGGCACCGACTGGGTGGAGGACCTGCTGCTCGGCGCCGAGGGGCCAGTGGTGTACGACGAGTGGGTGGACCACACCGTCGTCTTCCAGGATCCCAGGGTGCGGGTGGCGTTCGAGAGATTCCAGTTCATGATCGACGCCGCCGGCTACGTGTTCCAACGGTCCTTGATGACGTTGTGGCCGTTCTTCGAAAACGTCTTTCCCTTGGCATTCGGCGACTGTCTGATGCACAAACAGGCCAGCTTCTTCGCCGCCTTCATCCAGGGGTTCGGCTTCGACCTCGGCGAGTTCTCGACCTTCAAGTTCCCGTCCGTCAACCAGGAGTTTGGCGACTCCGTGCTCGGTGGCGGTGTCTACGTGGCGGCGCTGAACGAGCGTGAGGAGGTCCGGCTGCTGGTCCGCTACATGCTGAGCCAGCGCTTCGGCCGTGAGGCCCTGGCGGAGGTAGGTGGATGGCTGCTGCCGAACGTGCGCTTCGACACTAAGCGGTACACCGATGAGCTGACCCGGTCGTTCGCCGAGATCGTCCAGGCGGCGCTGCTGGCCGGCCAGTACCGCTTCGACGGTTCTGATCTGATGCCCCCCGAGGTGGGCGCCGGTACGTTCTGGCAGGGAATCGTCGACCTAGTGGACGCTGCCAAGACCCTCCCCGAGGTGCTGGAGGACATCGACGACTCCTGGCCAAGCTGACCTCCCGAGCTCTCGCGGGTCGCGGAGGGCCCCGAACCGGCGGGCCCTCCGTCAGCCCCGTCCGCAGTGAGGATGCGGCCAAGGGTGCCTCCCCCAAAGCGATCCAGGCCCACCTCGGTCATTCTTCGATTCAGGTCACCTTCGATCGCTACGGACATCTCTTTCCGGAGGATCTCGAGGACCTTGCTGCCCGGCTCGACGCAGCACGTGAAACCAGTCTCGCGGACCAAACGCGGACCGGAGGTCGTGGAGTTACCTAACAAGAGGCGATTGCGGCGTGGGCCCGGTGGTGGGCGTGGGCCCGGTGGGAATCGAACCCACGACCTTCGGATTAAAAGTCCGCTGCTCTACCGATTGAGCTACAGGCCCGACGGGAAGGTAGCACCGATCCCGACCCGATGGGACCGGGTATCGACCAGCCGTCCGGGACAGATAACCTCCATTCCATGATCCGATTCGGGATCTCGGGCCTGCCGCCAGATGGCGTCTCCGACGAGGGCTTCCTCGACGGATTGCTGGCGCGCGGGCATCAGGCCTACGAGTTGGCGTTCGTAAAGGATTTCCCGTGGAAGGAGCGCCGGTGCGCCGTTTTTGGTGAAGCGGCCGCCGCCCGGCATGTTCAACTCTCGTTACATGCGCCCTATTTCGCGGTGCTCACGGTCCAGGAAGAGGATCGGGCCAGGCAGTGTCGGGCCGCCCTCGAGCACAGCGTAAAACTCGGGGCCGAGCTGGGTGCCCGGGTGATCGTCGCCCACCTGGGCAGCACCCACGATGAAGAGCCGGCCGAACTGCTCGATCGGATCCGGCGCCACCTCGACTGGATCGGATCGAAGATCGGCCATTTGGGCGTGGGGCTGGGCTTGGAGACAGCCGGCAAGACGTCGGCGTTCGGCAGCCTGGGCGACATCGCATTGTTGGCGTCCGAGTACCCGTTCGTCCGCCCCGTAGTGGACTGGGCGCACGTGCACGCCATGTCCAACGGGGGCCTGACCAGCCAGGAAGCGTTCGCGGCGGTAATCGAGTTCCTCCGCTCCGAGTTCCCCGGCTGGATGCTGGACCCGCTCCATACCCAGTTCACTGACAACGCTTTCGGGGACAGCGGCGAGATCCGCCACGTCAAATACGGAGAGGGTTCGCTCCGCGTGGGCCCGCTGGTTGCAGCCGCCCGGGCTGCCGGACTCCGCATGACCATCATCTCCGAGGCCCGGGAGGCGTCCAGCCACGACGCCATCCAAGACGAGATCGCCGCCACGCTCAATGATCTCGAACCGCCCGCCCGGGAGGGACGGCTGCTGGCGTCCGGCGGGGTGGAGTTTCCCGACCGGATCGCCGTCACGGCCGACGGCGAACGCTTCGTTCCGCTCGGCTTCGTCCGCAAGCTCCGCCTGTCGAACATCGACAAGACATTCTTTCCCGAGACTGGATACACCAAGGGAGATCTCATCCAGTACTACGCGTCGGTGGCGTCCGTATTGATACCCCACCTCGAGGACCGGGCGATCGTCATGGCCCGATTTCCCGACGGCGCCGCAGGCGGATTCTTCTATGAAAAACAGGCGCCCGGGCACCAGCCGGACTGGATGCCGCTGGCCTCGATCCACTCCGTGCACCGCGGCGACGCGATTGATTTCGTCACCGCCCGCGACGCCGAATCCCTCATGTGGCTGGCGTCAATGGGTTGCATCGAGATCCACCCGTGGCTGTCCCGCATATCGACGTTGGAGCACCCCGATTTCGCGATCTTCGACCTCGACCCGGCGGAGGGAGCTACCTGGGACCAGGTATGTGCAGTCGCCCAGCTGTTGCGGGTGGCACTCGACCAGGTTGGTCTGACCGGCTATGTGAAGACCTCGGGCGCCACCGGCCTCCATGTCTACGTGCCGCTCGATCCGATCTACTCGTATGCGCGAGTACGGGGATTCGTCGAAGCGATGGGTCGGTTGCTGGTCGCAGCCAACCCGGATGAGACCACGATGGAGTGGGACATACCGAAGCGCAAGGGCAAGGTCTTCATCGATCACAATCAGAACGTAGCCGGCAAAACCATTGCCTCGGTGTACTCGGTTCGACCGACCCCCACCGCAACCGTCTCGACCCCGATCCTATGGGACGAGATCGGATCGGTGACGCCGGAGCAATACACAATCGAGACCATCTGGGACCGCCTGGCCCGATACGGGGACCTCTTCGCGCCGGTGCTCGGCGGGGGCCAGCGGCTGGAGCGAGCGGAACCGCTCGTGGGTATAGAAACCTGACGCGATCATGGCCCGGCGGCACAGACCAGGGTAGGCTGGTGGACGTTGTGAGGCTTTGTGCGGGAGCCCATCGTTACACGCCGTTCCGGCAATGCTCGGGCTGGCAATGCTCGGGCTGGCTGTGTCGCCGGATCGCTGGTTCCCGCTCTCCGTCGCTGACTAGTCACCCCGTGTGGATTATGGATGCTTCTGGAATCCTCCGGTGACTTCCGCACAATGGCCACAGTGCTCACCTTGAGTGATGGCGGAATCACTCCAAGTGGGTACAAAGCGGAGCGGATCCGTTGGGCTGGAGCTACACATCGCCAGGGTGCTTCAGCTCGATGGCTTCGAGATTTCCCACCTGCGGAGCGGAGCGGTGGGAAGGCAACAGGGTGCGCTTCGGCGCACCCTGTCTGCCGCACACCCCGGCTACGTCTCGATCCCAGCTTCGTCATGGCTGTCGTTCGCCCCCCGGCGCGTGTCGGGTGTAGCGCGTAACCTCCGGCCATGAACGCAGGTGCCACGGCCCGGTCTGAGCTGGACCGGTGGTCGTTCGTCCTGTCGCTGGTAGATCTGCTGGCGTCCGGCTGGGATGGTCCACAGCCCAGTGAGTTGGCCGTCACCGGGCACGACCCGGCCGGCGATTTGACTCGCCGCGCCGCATCGTGGAGCCACGCCTTCGCAGATCATTCGCTCTCCAGTTTGCTGGCATTCGGCGCGGCGCTGGCCGGCGCCGAGGCGGACGCGTGGGACGCCGACGATCCGGTGACGGCCACCCAGGCACTATCCGACCGCCGTTTTCTGCTGGGCGATCGGATCCTGCATTGGGCGGTGCCGTGGCTGGTGACGGTCGGGTCCACTGATTCTGAGTGGGCGGCAGAGGCCATGGCGGCTACCGAGGCGCTGCTGGCCCTGGGCGACCTCCATCGGGTGGCTCCAGTTCTCACCGAGAGCGAGGGGTTGGTGCCCCCGGGTCACGACAGCATCGGGGCGATACCCGACGGGTTGGCGGTGCACGACCTGGCGGGCGGGTGGCTGTTCGAAGACCACACGACCCAGGTCGGCCCAGAACCGTATGCGGCGGCAGCCGCGTTGTGGGAGGACCTGGCCGACCGGCATCCGGGCAGTGCCCGCCTGTGGGTGGACCTGGCGGCACGAGCGCGGCGTTCTGCCGCCCAGCTTGCGTCCAGCGTCGACGACAGCTGAGCGTCGTCAGGCCGGCGAGTCAGGCGAATCGGCTTCGACGTGCGGCAACCCGCTCCGACCGGGCGCCCAATCCACCACGAAGCGGTACCGGTCACCTCGCACCAGCGTCTCGCGCCATTCGAGCGGCGCCCCGGAGGATTGGGTCTGGCGCTCAATGAGGAATGCCGCGTCGTCAGCCGTCAGCCCGAGATCGGTACGCTCTTCATCGGTCGGCACCACCGGGCGGATCCGTTCGGTGCCAGCTTCGGGGGAGACTCCGCAGCGGTCCCGCAGCTCGTTGTACAGGGCGGTCTGACTGAAGTCGGCCTCGAGCAACGGCGAGCCGATCTCGAACGGAACCCACACCCGATCGATGGCCAGAACATCCTCGCCGGCAAGCCGGAGCCGTTCCAGGTAGAAGAACTCGTGATCGGCAACTAAACCGAGCTTGTCCGCAACATCGGGCTCGGTCCGGCGTTCCTGGCGCAGCACCACGGATGTTTGCTCGACCCCACTGTCTTCCACCGAGCGGAACAGCGAGTAGATCGAGCCGAGCGGCTGTTCGAACGAGTCTCGTACGAAGGTCCCTCGCCCCCGCCGCCGGTCGAGTATCCCGTCCGCCTGGATCCTGCGGACGGCCTCGCGGACCGTGTGGCGGCTCACCTCGTATTCGTCTACGAGTTCCTGGTCGGTGGGGAAGCGGTCGCTGAACTCGCCGGCCGCGATTCGGTCCCGCAGGTCGGTGAGTAGCTGCGCCCACAGCGGCAGCGGTCCCTCCCGGTCGAGCTTCTGTACCGAGGTCACGGGCGAATGGTAGGCGCTGGGCGGGGGCCAACCGCAGGTCAACCGGCGCCCACCGGGTTCTACTTTCGAGTGATTACTCGTAGAGTTATTGCTATGAGAGTTGAGGAACTGGCGGCCGAGACCGGCCTCACGGTCGACACGATCCGGTACTACCAAGGTCTCGGTTTGATCGATGCCCCGGAGCGGGACGGCCGGATGGCCCGCTATTCGGAGCTGCACCGCAGTCAGATCGAAACCGTCCGTCGGCTGGCGGCTTCCGGGTTCAGCCTGGCCCAGATCCAGCGGCTGACCAGCGAGCAAGGCACTCCCTTGCTCAAGGCACTGGTCGACCAGACGGTTGGACTCCGCACCCTCAGCAAGTCGGAGCTTTCGGAGGCCTCGGGGCTGCCGGAACCGCTCATCGACGTGGCCGTCAGTGCCGGACTGCTCGACACCGTCGGGCCCGACGAGGAGCCCCGGTTTTCCGAGGACGCGATCCCCATGCTGTCGGCGGCGGCGTCCCTGTTGCAGGCGGGCATTCCTCTGGAGGAGCTGACCGGCCTGGCTGTCCAGCATGCGCAGAATGTGAACTCCGTGGTGGATGGCGCGATCGAGCTTTTCCGTTCGCACGTCCGCGCCAGCCGGGGTGACGACACCGCATCGCTCGCCGAGCTCTTTCAGGTGTTGCTGTCCCAGGCGACCCGTCTCGTGGCTCAACACTTTCAGCAGTCCCTGGTGAGCCGGGCGCTCGAACGTCTCCGCGACAGCGACGATCGGGCACTGGTGGAGGCGCTCCTGGCCGTCGAGTCGCAGCAGTTTGTGGTGTCGTGCGAATGGCGGTAGACGCCGAGTCGTTGCGTCCGGCCCTGGCATCGGCTGCGGCCGCGGCGATCGACGGCCGATCCCGCCTCGTCGCGGTGGTGGCTCCGGCCAGGACCGACGTCGACTGTGCCGCTCTATTCACCGAGGACGGCCCGTTCTCCTTGGTGTGGGAGCAACCGGATCGTGAGGTGGCGCTCGTCGGTCGGGGAATCGTGCGGTTGCTGGAGGCAGAGGACACCTCGCAGCGATTCCGGAGCATGGGCCGCCAGGTCGACGAGCTGTTTGACGACCTGACCGTCGTGACTTGCGAGGGTTCACCTCTCGAGCCGGTACTGGCCGGCGGCTTCTCGTTCAGCGCTACGACCGACTGGAAGATGGGTCCGGGCTGGCTGATCCTGCCCGAGCTGTCATACATCCGCCGGGACGGGCGGGCAGCGTGGATTCGGACTGTCGAGGTTGTCGGTGACTCAGACGTGACCGGCGTCGCAGCGGACGTCGCCCGCGAGCTCACCCATCTGTCCGGCCTGGGGGGAGGCTGGCTGCCGCCCCGGCGCCTGGCTCCCGCCCTGCCGCTCGACCCGGCTAACGCAGCGTATCCCAAGCTGGTCCAACAGGCGGTCGAGCACATCGAGTCGGGTGAGCTGCAGAAGGTGGTGGCCGCCCGGGCTGTCACTTTCGACCAAGATGTCAACTTCATCGAAACGATCGCCACCCTACGGGCCACCTACCCGGGCTGTGCCACCTTCGCGTTCCGGCTGGGATTCGAAACCTTCGTTGGTGCCACTCCCGAGCTTCTCGCCCGGACGGCCGCGGAGCGGGTGGAAACGATGGCAGTGGCCGGCACCGCCCCCCGCGGCGAGTCCTTCGATGCCGACCACGCATTGGGCGTGGGATTGCTGGCCGATCCCAAGGAGGTGTGGGAACACCACATGGTGTACGGGGAAATACGGGCTCGGCTGCAGCAGGCCGGCGTGGTTCTGGACGAGCCGCGGGACCCGGAGGTTCTGAAGTTGCCGGGCCTTCAACACCTGTGGACGCGTGTCACGGGCACGGCCGGGCCCGCCACTTCGCTGCTGGACATGGTGGGGCGGCTGCATCCGACGCCGGCCGTTGCTGGGGTGCCGGCCGATGCAGCCATTCGATGGCTGGAAGATCACGAGGAGCTCGACCGGGGCTGGTATGCGGGCCCGGTCGGCTACATCGGTCCCTCGGGTGATGGCGAGTTTCGGGTCGCCCTGCGGTGCGGTTTGGTTCGGGATCACCGGGTGACCTTGTACGCGGGCGCCGGTGTGGTGGCGGGCTCGACGCCGGATCGGGAGCTGGCCGAGACCGAGCTGAAGTTTCAGGCGCTCGGTCGCGTAGTGCGGACGTTGGCCTGATGGCCTCCTCTGTCTATCCCGCGGTCGATGCGTTTCTGGCGGGCCTGGTGGCCGGCGGTGTCACGCACGCAGTCATCTCGCCCGGCTCGCGATCTACGCCATTGGCGCTGCCTGCCCGGCTGCGCGATGACCTGGCCATCGAGGTGGTGCTGGACGAGCGATCGGCCGCATTCGCTGCCCTTGGCCGGGCAAAGACCGCCGGCATTCCGGTGGCGCTCATCTGCACGTCGGGCACCGCCGGCGCCAACTATCACCCGGCCGTGATCGAAGCCCGCCAGACACGGGTGCCGCTGGTGATCCTGACCGCAGACCGTCCGCCCGAGGTGTGGGG
This sequence comes from Acidimicrobiia bacterium, assembly GCA_041576165.1. Classification (GTDB taxonomy): domain Bacteria; phylum Actinomycetota; class Acidimicrobiia; order Spongiisociales; family Spongiisociaceae; genus JBFGLM01. Next base: position 68,028 of record JBFGLM010000017.1, on the reverse strand, counting down.
GTGGGACGCAGGTCAGACGATCGATCAGGTTCACTTGTTCGGTAACCACGCAAAGGCCTTCACGCTGATGCCGGTGGGCGGCTTTCCAAGCGAACGGGCGGAGCGGACGGGGTTTCGAGCTGCAGTTACCGCCCGCTCACTGCCGGCGGGCCCGGTGCATGTGAACTGGCCCTTTCGCGAGCCACTCGAACCGGATGCCGATTGGCGGGAGGAGTATCATCCGACTCGCTCGTCTCTTCGTTTCTTCCCGCCCTCGGCCGCCGGCGATCCCGGGCCGATCGAACAGGCGCTTGTTCATGAACGGGGGCTGATCGTCGCAGGTCCGATGGGCGGGGGTAAGGAAGCAGCCGACGCGATTGGAGCGACGTCGCGGGCGGCCGGTTGGCCGGTGGTGGCAGACCCGTTGAGTCAGTTGCGCAGCAGCAGCTCGGGGGCCCTGATCTTGGACGCAGCCGACCACATGTTCGGGTCACCGGCGGCCGGTCGGCTGGTGCCCGACGTGGTGTTGCGACTCGGGCGCACCCCGACCAGCAAGGCGTTTCGCCTATGGCTCGAACGGACAAATCCGCCCGAGGTGATACTGGTTGATCCTGCAGCCGATTGGTCTGATCCGAGCGCGTTGATCACAAGCGTCGTGGCCTGCCCGCCGGAAGCGCTGCCGGCGCCGCCCGCAGCCTCTGCTCGGTCCGGTGCCTGGGCCGCCGCGTGGATGGAGTTGAACGAGCGGGCAGCCGAGATCGTCACAGCTGCTGTGGCCGAGCATCCCATGCTGGAGCTGGGCGTGACTCGTACGGTCGCCGAGCACGTGCCGGCAGGTTCTGCCCTGGTGGTGGCCTCGAGCATGCCCGTACGCGACCTCGACATGGCCATGCGGGCGGGCGATCGGGGTCTGCGGGTCTTCGCCAACCGAGGCGCGAACGGTATCGACGGCACGATCTCGACCGCGGTCGGTGTGGCGCAGACGTCGGGGCCGACGACGGTCCTGATCGGGGACCTCGCCTTTCTCCACGACCTCGGCGGCCTCGTAGCCGCCGCGCAGCGGAGACTCGACCTCACCCTGGTGGTACTCAACAACCACGGCGGTGGCATCTTCGAACAGCTGCCGATTGCAGCTTGGGGAGAGGAGGTCCATTTTGAGGAGCTGTTTCTGACGCCGCACGCGGCCGACTTTTCCCACGCAGCTGCCATGGTCGGGGCGGTGTACGAAAGGGTCACCACCCCGGCCCGCTTGACCGAACTGCTGGCGAGGTCCGGTGGATTACGCGTGCTCGAGGTGACCATCGACCGGGCGGCTAACACGGCCCAGCTAAAGGCAATCCGGACGCAGATAGGAGAGGCGCTCTCATGACCCAGGACCAGCTCATGACGTCGGCCGGGGTGCACACGCACCTGATCGATGAGGGCCAGGGCGACCCCATCGTTGTGTTGCACGGGTTCTCCGGCTCGGCGGACACCATGCGGGGGCTAGCCACCCGCCTCGCGCGGCGGCATCGGGTGCTGAGCATCGACCTCGTCGGCCATGGTTTCTCCGCCAAGCCACCAGATCCGGCCGCCTACACAATGGACGCGGCCGCCGGTCAGGTGCTTGACGTCATACGTCAGCGACTCGACGGCCCGGCCGCGATCGTCGGCTACTCCATGGGTGGGCGGGTGGCGCTGGCCTCGGCATTCACTGCGTCGGAGCTGGTGCGCGGCGTCGTGCTGATCAGCGGCACCGCCGGCATTCCCGATCCGGCCCAGCGGGAGGCCCGGCGCACGTCGGATGAGCGGCTGGCCGCCGAAATCGACGCCCGTGGGATCGAGTGGTTCGCCGAGGAATGGATGCGCAAGCCCTTCTTTCGCACGCAGGAAGCACTGGGCGAAGATCATATGGCCGAAGCGCGGGCCCAGCGCATGGCCAACGATCCGACCGCAATGGCCAACTCGCTGCGCGGGATGGGGACCGGGGCACAGCCTTCGTACTGGCATCTGCTCCCCCAGCTCCAGGTGCCGGTGCTGTTCATCGCCGGCGAGGAAGACCGGCCCTTCGTTGAAATCGGCGAGCAGATCGTGGCGGCGGTGTCCGAAGGGGTTCTGGCCGTGGTGCCGGACGCCGGTCACGCCACTCACCTCGAGGCCGAAGACGACGTCGTTACGACGATCGAGCATTTCCTCGCCACCCCCAGGGGTCGACTGTTCAGCTGATCCCTCAGAGCGCGTGGCGTTTGATCTTGCCCAGGCCGGACCGAGGAATGTGATCGACATATTCCACCCGCTTCGGTGCCATGAAGGAGGGCAGCACCTCTTTGACGCACGACCGCAGATCTTCCAGGGCAGGCGGGTCCGCCCAGTCGATGGGCACGACTACAGCTGTGACCGCTTCGGTCCACGCCGGATCGGGGCGACCGGTGACGGCTACGTCGAACACTTTGGGGTGCATCGCCAGCGCCTCCTCGACCCGGGACGGCCAAACATGTTCACCGCCGGTGTTGATCATCTCGTCCATACGCCCCTCGACACTCAGGACGCCGTCGATATAGGACCCGATGTCACCGGTTGGGAGCCAGCCGTCGATCTTGGGATCGGTCCCCGATCGATACTGGCGGAGCAGGGTCGGTGACTTCAATTGGACCTGGCTCTTGACGACCCGTATCTCGACCCCGGGGAGCGGCCGTCCTTCGTACACGATGCCGCCGCAACTCTCGGTGAGTCCGTAGGTGGCCACGGTGTTGGCGGGACGCTCGGGCGGCATGGACGAGCCGCCGAGCAGAATCTTGCGAAATCCAGAGGGATCGATCCGCCGCAGGGCGGCCGGCACGAGCGCAGTGAGGGTGGCGCCCTCCGCAGCCGCTTCTTCGACCTGCCTTTCGTCAAACGAGCTGATTGCCACAATCGGCGTGTCGGTGAGCAGTGCCCGGGCGACGATCAGAAAGCCACCCATGTGGGCGGTCGGAATGCACAGCAGCCATTTGTCGGTTTTCGGGTCCGCCTCGATTGCTTCATTGGTGATCTTGACGGCGTATTCGATCGACTCGCGGGTGATGACGACGCCTTTGGAGTAGCCGGTCGTTCCGCTGGTCGCGATCACGACGGCATCTCCATCTTCGGATGGCACGCCCCGGTCCACGGCCACCGTGTCCGAACCATCGAAGACATGGGTGGGGCGGACCGCCTCGATGACCTTGCGCACCTCGGCGTCGGGGAGCCGCAAATCGATCGGAAAGACCGTGTCCCCTTCGTCCCAGATGCGCCGAACGGCGTCGATGAAGTCGGTTCCGGGCGGCAAAGCAATACCGACGACGCGTCTCATGCTGCGTCCCCGGCGGAGACAGCCCAGGCCAGGCCGTGCATCGTGTCCTCAGCGGCCAATTTGAACCACCACCCGGTGGAGGGGAACAGATCCGAGAAGGCGTACCAGGTCAGTTCGGTCCCCGCCTCCACGAGTTCCTCACCTGCGATCGGCCAATCGTGGATCAGATCTGTCAGCGTAGCGACGGTCCACCACGCTGTGAAGCGTCCGGCCGCCGCACCACGTCGGCGGCCGTACGCTCCACCGCTGGCGCCGGCCCACGCTATCAAGCCCATGGCCTGCTGGAGCGACAGCTCGGCGAGCGCCGCCCTGCGCAGACCCAGGCTGGCGATGGCCGACCGGGCATCACCTTCTACAGCCGCCACATCCACCCGACCGTTCGAGCTGTCCGTCCAGGTCGCCACGATGGCGGCCAGTGCCTCCCGGGCGCCGGGGTCGTCGGTCGCCGGCGCCGGTCCGGCGAGGTCGGCCAGGTCGTAAGGTGGGAGTTGGGGCATGGGGAATTCTGCCTTGTGTGGGCGGTAGGTGGCGAGCGGGTACACCGGCTCCCATGGCTCGGCGACGAGCGGTATCTCCAGCACGGCTCGATCGATCGAGGCGTCCTGACGCAAATCCTCACCGCGCAGCACACGCTCATGGGCGACGACGGCCCGCGCCGGTCCCTCCGGGAGGTGGGGCGCAAGCTGGACCCATGTGTGAGTCGACGCCACCACTTCCGGCAGCGGACCGAGGAGGAAGCGGCTGGCGGTCTCGGTCACGATTGGACCCGCCCACTCGGCCGGGGCCTCGAGGGCAAGCCGGTAATCGATGTGATCGGCTACCGACCAGAGCTGCTTTCCTCGGGTCACTGCCTCCCGGCACAGCGTCTGCAGATAGGACAGGGTCTGCCAGTCCCGGCCGCTGCACAACCCATCCACCCGGCGCAGCAGCGCGTCGGCGTCGTTGGCCTCAACCAGGCGTCGGAGGTCCTCTATCACGGCCGGCAAGCGTACAGGCCCGGGTGTATCCCGCAGAGAAGGCGCCGCATCACGTTCACGCCGGATCGGACAGAAGCCGGTGGACGTCGGCAACGAAGCGATCCCGCGGCACTTCGGTGACGACCGACGCGTTCGCTGGATTGCGGGTAGCCCCCAGCCAGTCCACGACGTCGTGTCCCCGAGCTACGCCGTCCCCGATCACGACTTCCACGTACCGGTGCTCAACGGTTGCGATCGAGGGGTCGAGGGCGACCGCCATTGCGATCGGGTCCGGCAGGTCGAAGCCGGCCAGCTTGGCCTCTTGCCGGGCGTAGTCAGTCAGAACGCTCTGGATGTCCACGGCGAATGCGCCGAGCCGCCCGACCGCCCGCAGCTCGTTTGCTTCCGCGTCATCGAACGTCGCCGACGCCACTGAGATGTCCCAACCGACCAGCGTCAACGGCATGGCGGAGCGGAGGACGATGGCCGCCGCCTCCGGGTCGCACCAGAAGTTGAATTCGCCCAAGGGCGTGACGTTGCCGTGCCCCGCCCCGGTCCCACCCATCACGTAGCAGTGCCCCACAGCCTCGGCGATCTCGGGCGCCCGCAGGAGGGCAGTCGCCACGTTTGACAGCGGCCCCAGGGTCACGAGCGTGATTTGATCGGGCGCACTCAGCACCGTCTCTACGATCACATCAACCGCCCGCCCGTCGGCCGGAGTCCGCCCGGCCAGGTCGAGGCCGATGTCGCCCATCCCATCCCATCCATGCACGTCCTGAGCGGTCTCCAGATCCCGCATGATCGGCTCTGCGCGACCGACGTAGACGGGAACAGCCCGATCGCACAGCTCGACGGTGAACAATGCGTTCTGCACCGCTTGATCGAGCGGGACATTGCCCGCCACGACCGTGATCGCTTCCACTTCGATGCTCGGCTCGCGCAATGCCATAGCGAGTGCCACCGCGTCGTCCGAGGCGGTGTCGGTATCGATGAGGAAGCGGCGGGTCATGCTTGCGTCACCCCGAACTCGGCCAGCCGGTCATACAGTGGCAGGCATTCGGCCAGCAGCGGCTCCAGATAGGAAGGGAGAGGATCTGTCTTCTCCCGATACGGTGCAAAGCCCATCGACTGGTGTACACGGGCATACCAGTGCGGTGCCCAGACCCCGTCCTCCGGCTTGGGGCCGGGTGGCCACGCCAGCATGGACCGGTCGAATGGAATGGCGATCCGCCGGCACAGCTCGGTGAGGACACTCTCGGGATCCTCCAGCAACGCTCGCGCGTCGACAACGATGGGCGACGCGCCCTCGGCCAGCATCTTGTCGAGCAGCTCGACCTGCATGGGCAACCCGGTAGCTTCAATGGTCGCGTCGGGCAGTTGGACGGTGAGCGAGGCCAGCATGTCCCGGGGATGTCGGGTCAGGATCACGTTGGTGCACGCCGCGAGGAACGATGTGTCGAGGCCGCGCAGGTGGTGCGCCATCTGTTTGAACATCACGATCGGCGTCGGATATTGACCCAGAATGACGTCGCGTACGACCGCCTCGCCGTCCGGACTCTGCGATCGGAGGACTTCATCGGCACCCGGGTGGCGGACCCCGGTGCTCGCCAGGTAGTAGGCGTAGAGCGGTTCATCCACAACCGTCGTGTCGTCGCGCTGTCGGAACGAGTACATGACAGCGGTAGAGATGTTGCGGGGACCGGAGCAGACGTTGATGCGTATGGTCAATGGATTGCTCCCGGGTCCGCTGCCAGCGCCTCGTCGTAGAGCTCATGCAGCCGAGCCGTTACCGGCCCCATCCCGGCCGTGCCGATGGTGCGGCCGTCGATCTCCCGTACCGGGGTAAGCGCGCCGAAGGTGCCGGTCACGAACGCCTCGTCCGCGGCGTATACGTCGGTCAAAGAGAACGGCCGCTCGAAGGCCGGAATCCCGGCCGCGCGCGCCACCTCGAGCACGACCCCGCGAGTGATTCCATTGAGGGAGTAGTGGCCGGTCGAGGTCCAGACCTCGCCACGCCGCACAATGAAGAAGTTGGTGGCGTTACAGGTGGCGACCGCGCCGGTCGGGTCCAGCATCAAGGCCTCGTCGGCGCCGGCCGCGGTGGCCTGGATGAGCGCGATCACTTCGTGAAGTTTGGAATGGCAATTCAGCCGTTGATCGAGGGTGTCGGGAGGAGGTCGGCGGATCGTTGCGGTGAACAGCGAGACGCCGGTCTGCTTGACCTCCGGATTGGCAAGCTTGTGCTCGGCGATGATCACGACGTTCGGACCCGAGATGACGTTTGATGGATGCTGCGACGGCGTCTTCTTGTCGCCGCGGGTGATCATCAGCCGTATGTGTACGTCGTCGTCCATGTTGTTGCGTTCCACCGTTTCGGTGAGAGCAGTAGCCACGTCTTGGCGGCTCATGCCAAGGTCGAGACCGATCATTGCTGCGCCGGAGAAGAGTCGGTCGAGGTGGCGGTCCAAGAACGCGAATCGCCCGTTGTGCAGCCGGATGCCCTCCCAGATCCCATCCCCGACCAAGAAGCCGCTATCGAAGACCGAGATCTTGGCCTCGGCGCGCGGGTAGAAGTCCCCATTGATATAGATCAGGACGTCGTCGTTGCGCGGGTCGGGTACCGCGGCGTGAGTGCCACGCGCCATGGTTCTCCTGCTGCTTCAGGGCATGTGGAGGGGCACGGTACCGGGTTGTGACCCGGTGGCAACCGGGTACCCCGCTGTCGACCAATCGCTCCACGAACCCGGGTAGAGCATCGCTTCGGACAGCCCGGCCAGGTGCAGCGCCAGGATGTTGTGGCACGCGGTCACCCCGCTGCCGCAGTAGGCCACGATGTCACTGTCGGGCTCAATTCCCATCGCCGCGAAGCGCCGCGCCAGTTCCTCCGGGCTCTTGAAGGTCCCGTCGGGATTGAGGTTCTCGTCAAATGGAGCGCTGAGCGCGGTCGGGATATGCCCGGCCTCGGGGTCGACCGGCTCGATGTCGCCGCGAAAGCGGGGCGCGGCCCGGGCGTCGAGTAGCGCCACCTCGCCCAAGCGCCCGATCAGCTCGTCGCGGGAGATCGTGTCGTCGCGCACGCTGCGTATCGTGAACGCGGCCGGCTCCAGCGTCTCGATACTGTCCGTCGTGGGGAATCCGGACGCCTGCCAGAGCTCGAAACCTCCATCCAGCACCGACACCGCAGTGTGCCCGACGTGGCGAAGCATCCACCACAGACGAGCTGCGATGGATCCTGTGTTGTCGTCGTATGCGATGACGTGGTGATCGTCGCCAATCCCCAGCTCCCCCAACCGGGATGCCAACCATCCGAAGTCGGGAAGTGGATGCCGGCCTGGCCCGGTGGGACCGGAGAGTTCGGTCTCCAAATCGAGGAAGATCGCGCCGGGCAGATGCGCTCGCTCGTAGTCGGCCCTGCCCCTGTCCGGATTATCGAGATACCACCGCACATCGACGATGCGAATAACGTCGTCGTCGACCCGTGGTGCGAGCCAGGACGACGAAACGATCGGTCGCACCATCATGGCGTTACCGGCATGGCCGGCCACTGGCCCGGGCCGGGGCGCCCGGCGGCGGCGGGGTGATTGCTCATGGTGGCTCGTCACCGTTCTGGTCTGCGAGGTCGGAACGGACATTGTCCACAGTGCTGGTGAGGGCGGCGAGCAAAGCCTTGAAGGTGTCTCGCGCGTGTTCCTGAACCTCGGGATCCCGGATAGCGCCAGCTGCGGCCGATCCCACCCGGGTGGCAGCGACGGCGAGGTCCTGGACTGCCTCGCGCAGCTCGGCTAGCGCGTCCGTACGGCCCTCGGTGACATAGTGGGCGCGCAAGCTCGATCCGAGGCGGCTGACCTCCTCTGTGACCGACTTCCATGCGTCCCGGGTGGCCGCGCTGGTCGGCTCACCTACCATGCCGTCGTGCTCCTCCACCTGCTAGATGCTACCTATGAGCTGTTTCGGGCGTACTACGGCTTCCCGCCGCGCCGGGCCCCGGACGGGCGGGAGGTAGGCGCGGTCCTGGGTGTCATCGAGACGACCCTCTCGCTCCTCCGCCAGCCGGACGTGACCCATGTGGGCGCAGCCACGGACACCGTCATCGAGTCGTTTCGCAATGACATGTTTGCGGGCTACAAGACCGGCGAGGGCGTCGAGCCGGAACTGATGGCACAGTTCCCGCTAGCCGAACGGGCACTGGAAACGTTGGGCGTGGTCGTCTGGCCGATGCTGGAGTTTGAAGCCGACGACGCAATCGCCACTGCGGCCCTGCGCTGGGTCGACGACGTGGAGAAGGTAGTCATCCTGAGTCCCGACAAAGATCTCATGCAGTGTGTGCTGGGCGACGTGATCGTGTCCCACAATCGCCGGGAGAATCTGGAGATCAACGAGAATGGCGTGCGCGAGAAGTTCGGGATCGAGCCCGCCTCCATCCCGGATTATCTGGCGCTGTTGGGGGACACGGCCGACGGTGTTCCCGGCATACCGGCGTGGGGAGCGAAGTCGGCCTCTACGCTGCTGGCCCGGTACGGTCGCATCGAGCGGATTCCGTCCGATCCGGCGCAGTGGGACGTGAAGGTACGCGGGGCCAGCCGTTTGTCGGAGAATCTCGAGGCCAATCGGGATGCGGCGATGCTCTACCGGACGCTCACGACCCTGCGCCGCGATGTGCCGCTGAAGGAGTCTCTCGCCGATCTGGAGTGGATGGGCGTCCGGCGCGCCGACTTTGAGGCGCTGTGTGAGGAGTTGGGGTTCACCGACGTCCTGGCCCGCCCCCATCGCTGGGCGGACTGATCGCTCCGGTCGCAGGCCGGGCGGGCTCGTCAGCCGAAGGTGATCGTCACCAGCCCATCTTGCACGACCTCTCCCAGCCGCACCCACTGCATCTCGAATTCGTGCGTTCCGGTCAAGCCATTCGGAAAGTCGATGACATCCCAGCGGGCCACCTCGTCGGTGAACGTTGATGTGATCGGCGTCGACGGCAGTTCAATTCCGTCCACGATCAACACGAAGCCGGTGTTGGGATCGGTCTTGACCGCCTCGAAGTCGGGGTCGTCCGGTGTGAACACGAAACCGTGCCGGATGAAGAAGGCGCCGGTATCGGCGGCGCCGGTGCCCGAACAGAAGCCGTCGGTGTCACAGGTGGCGAAGTCCAGCAGGTAGAGCCGGGGGGCCACCGCAGTCGGGCTCAGGTTCAAGGCGCGAGCGAGGAACGAGGCCATCTGGCCCCGGATCACGACGTTTCCCGGGCAGTAGAGGGTGCCCGCGGCGTTGCACCCGAGGGTTATGCCCTCCCGAGCGATAGCGTTGATGTTCTCTTCGTGGACGGCGAAGTCGCCGGTGACGTCCTGGAAGGCGCCGCCGGTTACGGGTGCCAGGTCGAGCGCTCGGGCCAGGAACGAGGCCATCTGGGCTCTGGTGACGAACGTGCTGGGGCAGAACAACGTGCCACCGGCGTTGCACCCCAGGGTTATGCCCGCTTCGGCGATGGCGTTGATGTTGGTCCGGTGGACATTGTCGGTCGCTACATCGGTGAACCGGCCGTCGTCGGAACCCGACAGCTTCAGCGCCCGGGCCAGAAAGGAGGCCATCTGCGCACGCGTCACGCCCAGTTCCGGGCAGTACGCGTTGCCCTCCGGTGCGCAGCCTTGGGTCACTCCCCTCGCCGCGATCGCCTCGATGTTGCCCTCATGGGTCCAGCCGTCGTCGTCCCAGAACCGGCCACCTTCGGCCGGCGTGGCGGCCCCCGCGGGAACGGCGCCGACCACGGCGACCAACACGGCCAGGAGCGCTATCAGCCTGTTGACCGGGTGGCGCATATCAGTCCTTCCCTGAGCTGTGGCCTGGCGCCGACGGTGGGAGCCGATCTCGTGACAAACCGGGCTGCCCGGCGCGAGGTCCCGGTCGGTCGCATCGTATCGGGTCAGGCGCGGCTACGGAGGTCGGTGAGGGCGGCGCTGGCCGCATTCCAACCGCACATGCCATGGACCCCGGCACCCGGCGGCGTCGACGCAGAACAGAGATACACACGATCGATCCCCGTGCGATACGGGTTGATCCCGCCCCGGGCGACCAGCTGCAGGCCGTTGTGTGCCCCGCCGGAGATGTCGCCGCCGACGTAGTTGCTGTTGTGCGCTTCCAGCTCGGCCGGGCTGAGGCTGGCGACCTCGAGAATGGTTTGGCGAAATCCCGGTGCGAACCGCTCGATCTGACGAAGGATCGTGTCGGTCGCGTCGACAGTGGAGCCGTTGGGCACATGACAGTACGCCCACACGGTGTGCCCGCCCTCGGGGGCGCGGGTACGATCGACGATGCTCTGCTGGCCGACGATCACGAACGGGGCGGGATGGTGTTGCCCCTCCCAGACAGCGGCCTCGGCGTCAGCGATCTCCTCCCAGGTCCCTCCCAAGTGGACGGTGCCGGCCGCCCGGCATTCGGCGGCGGCCCATGGGATCGGCGACGAAGTGGCAAGGTCGAGCTTGAATGCCGCCGGTCCGTAGCGGAATCTGCGCAGGCGGCGCGAGGCCCGGGCCGGGAGGTGGTCACCGTAGATGCTGGCCACTGTGGCGGGGGCCGTGTCGTAGAGGACGATGTCCGACGCAGGTAGGTCCGTGCTCGCTGTGACTCTCTGCCCGGTGACGATGGTGCCGCCAAGCGCCTCTAGGTAGCGAGCCATTGCGACGGTGATAGTGGCGGATCCACCCACCGCTACCGGCCAGCCGGCGACGTGGCACAGTGCCCCCATCAAGAGACCGAAGGATGCCGTGAGCGGCCGGTTGAAGGGGAGGATCGCGTGCGCCGCCATTCCGGCGAAGAGCGCTCGGCCTCGTGGGGTGGAGAGGCGCCGTTGCAGGTACACGGTTGCCGGCATCACCGCTCGCAGCCCGAAAGAGGCCATAGCCAGCGGTCGCCGGGGCACGCGGATCAGCGGGCTGAGCAACGGGCGGGCCAGCTGGTCCCATCGTTGAGCGAGGCGACCGGCGTCGGATGCCCAGACCGCCCCGTCGGCGCCCAGCCCGGTCGCGGTGCGATCGAGCGAGAGGTAGGCGGCGGCGGCGGTCTCGTCGTCCAGCGGGTGTGCTGCTTGGATCTGGGGCGTGGCCCATTCGAGCCCGTACTCACCGAGAGGGAGATCGGCGAAGAAGGGCGATGCAACCCCCAGCGGATGGAAGGCGCTGCACACATCATGCAAATACCCCGGCAGCGTACGTTCCTCAGTCCGGGTGCCGCCCCCGATCGAATCGGCAGCCTCTAGTACGGTCACATCCAGACCGGCCCGCGCCAGCGTGATGGCAGCTGCCAGCCCGTTGGGGCCCGAACCGACGATCACTGCAGTGCCGCGCACACTGTGATTCTCGGCCCAACGGCGTGCGGCGCCAAAACGAGGAGCGGGCCGCCACCGGCCCGCTCCTCGTTGTGATGTCCTCTGAGTTCAATCGCTCACATCACCGGATCGAGCGCATCCGGTGACGCGATCTGTTCGAGAAACTCCGGATACGCTTCCGCCCCGTGCTCCATCCGGTCGAGTCCGGCCAGCTCCTCTTCGGGCGTGACCCTGATCCCCCAGACGGAGCTGATCACCCTGAACACGATCGTCGAACTGATGAATACCCAGGCGACGATCGCAATGACCCCGATGATCTGCGATCCGAGCTGCTCGAAGCCGCCTCCATACAGCAGGCCGTTGTCGGTCGAGAACAGCCCGACGGCCAGGACACCCCAGATGCCGGCCGATCCGTGGACGGAGATGGCGCCGACCGGATCGTCCACTCCTCCTCGTTCAAAACCAACGATCGACACGACCACGATGACGCCGGCAATCAAGCCCACGATCACGGCCCCTAGGTTGCTGATCACGTCCGGTCCGGCGGTGATGCCTACCAGGCCGGCCAGCGCTCCGTTCAGCGTCAACCCGACGTCCGGACGACCGTACACTGGGAACACCCACGCGGTGAGCATCGCACCGAGCGCCCCGGCGGCGGCGGCCAGCGTGGTCGTCACGACGACGGCACCGATCGCGCCATGCGAACCGACCGCAGCCAGGGTGGATCCGGCGTTGAAGCCGTACCAGCCGAACCACAGGATGAACACACCCAGCGCGCCGAGGGTCAGCGAGTGCCCGGGGATCGGGAGTGGCTTGCCGTCGCTGTCGTACTTTCCAATGCGGGGACCGATGGTGAGGACGCCCGCCAAGGCCGCGACGCCACCGGTGAGATGCACAACACCCGAGCCGGCAAAGTCGTAGTAGCCGAGCTTGGTGAGGAACCCGTCGCCGCTCCACACCCAGTGGGTGACGATGGGGTAGATGAGGCCCGTGATGAATGGCGTGTACAGCAGGTAGGCGGAGAACTTCGTGCGCTCCGCCATCGCTCCGGACACGATTGTTGCCGCCGTGGCCGCGAATACGACCTGGAAGAACCACTCCACGGACCGGTCGCTGTTGTTCATGAAGAAGTCACCGGTGGCCAGAAAACCCCCGATCGACGTTCCGCCGTACGCCAGCCCAAACCCGATCGCCCAGTAGATGATGGCTCCGACCGAGAAGTCCATGAAGTTCTTCATGACGATGTTGCCGGCATTCTTGGCTCGGGTGAATCCCGCCTCCACCAGCGCGAACCCGGGCTGCATGAACATCACGAGGATCCCGGCCAGGACGACCCAAACCGTGTCCACCGCCGCCGCGACATCATCGATGGTCGGGCCCTCCTGTGCGCTCGCGATGCTCGCCAGCGGCCCGAGTACGGCGATCAGCGTCATCGCAGAGATGAGCACGAATCGTTTACACATTTCAATCTCCCTCTAGTGAGTTGGAGGGAAAGTACGGCGGGCAGATTTCGCGGCCTTTACCGCCGGGTTGCGTTTCCGGCACGGCTCGGTTTCGCCCGCGTTACGCGGAGGCCGCCGATGCTCCGTTGGACTCGATAGCCTTGCGCAGGGCGTCCTTCTTGACCAGCCCGGTCGCGCGCCACCGCTGGGTTGCCGCCGGCACGCCTCCGACGGCCGCGGCCTTCTTTCTGGCCTTGGGCGACACCGCCAGTAGTACGAACGTCGGAGTGGATTTGACCTTGAACGTGTGGGCTGCGGCCGGGAGCTCGCGGAGGTTGACCTTCACGACATGGGCAGAATCCTGGAACTCGTCGGCCAGCTCATCGACGATGCCGTCCATCACCCGGCACGGGGCGCAGCCGGGCTGCATGAAGTCGACCAGGACAGGGCGACCCGACGCGGCCATCTCGGTGATCTCGTCCATCGACTCGACGCGAGTCGCTTTTACACGTTTGCTGCGGCGAAACATGAGCTCCCTCGGACGGGTCTAGCAACCCGGGACCCTACGCGTCGATTCCGCATCAGCGGCAGAGCGTCGTGTACCCGGCAGTCTTTTTCGCGTGGGGGGGCATCACCAGCCGGAGCCGCCGCCCCCACCGCCGCCGAAGCCGCCCCCGCCGCCGAAGCCGCCGAATCCACCGCCGAAGCCGCCACCCCAGGAGCTGCCGCCCCCGCCGGAGCCAAAACCGCCGAATCCGCCCCCGCCCCCGAACCAGCTATCGCGCGACCCGGACCAGCTGCGGTCCGTGTACACCGGGCGCCATCCGAGGGCTCCGATCGTGCCGCGGGTGATGATCCAGTGATGGAATAGCAAGGTGAACGGATCGAAGTAGCCCAATCCCGGCGGGATGGGCTGGCCCGTCCACGTGTCCTCTTGGCGGGACGTGCCCTCGTGAGCCAGTTCCGGCGCAAATCGATCGGCGTCGTCGACTGAAGACCGGGCAAGCGCCTGGCGAGTCGCCGCGTAGGAGAGGGCGAACTGCTGGGGGCCGCGAGGGTCAGAGGCGCCAAACGCCGCGGCGATGTCGGCGTAACTGCCCTCGAGACCCAGGGCGGCGAGGGCATCCCGGGCCTCGATCCAGCGCCGCTCGGCCTGAGCAGGTTCCAAGGAAAGGGCCAGCACCCCGGCGATCGTTTGGCGGGTATCGCCGGTGATGCCGTGCTGGCTCAGCGCACCGAGCAAGGACTGATACGCGTCGATCGAGCGCTCGCCTTTCTTGAGCAAGGCCGCAGTGATCGTGATCGGCAGTCCGAGGTCGTCGGCGTTCTCCTGCACCCATTTGACCTCGGCCGGGGACTTCAGGCCGGCGAGAGCGAATTCGACCGCGACCACCGGTTCGTGCAGCTTGCGTCCCTCCCGGTAGACATCGAGGAACTCGTCGACGTCGGCGGCGTCGTTGTTCATCAACAGAAAGGCGGCAATGGCGTCCGTTTCGAGGCCGTCCTGGCGCAGCGAACCGCCCTTTTCGGCGAGCTCGGCCCGAATCTGCTCATATCGCTCGACAGATGCCTGCGGGTCATCGTCCAGGTCGGCCAGCGCGGCCGCCACCGCCGGGCGGGCGGTGCCCTCCGGCAACTTCTGGTACAGCGACTCGAGCCTCTCGGTTTTCCGTTGCGCTGTCGCGTACGCCGCTTCGAGCGAGTCGACGGCGGCGTCGAACGGCTCGGCCGCCTCGATCACCGGGGCGGCCTCCAGTAGACGTGTTCCGAGGTCGGTGACCACGGTGGGCCCGATCCGGGTTTCCCTCATCTGGGCCTGCATGTTGCGGGCCGCTTCCTGGCGAGCCTCGGCCACCCGGTAGGGGCGCAGCGTTTCGACCAGGCGGGTGAGCTCCTGCATCGCGACTTCAAACTGTTGATCGTCCTTGATGTCGATTGCCGTACGGGCGCGTTCTTGAACCGCTTCCTCGAGGACGTCGTGCTCACCGGTGATGGCAAGTTCCAGGGGCATGGTCGCCAGCTCTTCGAGCCGCGGAGCGTCCACCACCTCGATGGCGCCCTCGACCCACAGCGCCATCAGCACTTCCTCGTCGAGATCATCGACCTGCCGGCCGTCGCGCAGGTCGCCGAGCGCCATCACGGCCTCGCCCGATGTAACCGCCCCGGCTCCCTCGGGCCTCGGCAGGAAGTACTCCTCCGCCAGCGCCAGCTCGTGGCCGGCCGGACGCAGCCGATCCAGTTCTGCGTCGACGGCCTCGCGGCGGCGTCGTTGCAGGCGTCCCCGGCGGCTCACCCGGCTGTTGTAGAGGCCGGCGCCGCCGATAACCAGGCCCCCGGTGACGATGGCTGCCGTCAAGAGGCCGGCGGGGACGGAGCCGGTGTCAGATTGCGGCTCAGGGTCGGGAGCGGCACCGGTGCGGCCGGTGTCGGCCGTGGTTCCGACGCCCAGGGTGTCGGCCAGCCCGTCGATGATGGCGAAGATTCCTCGATCGAAGTCGCCGTCGGCGAAATGGGGGTTGGCCAGTGCCGCGATTGCGCTCAGCTCACCATCGCTCAGTTCCACCCCCGGGCCGGTGACGATCTCGGTGCGGCGTTCTGCCAGCGCCACCAGCACCACGATCCCGTCGTCTCGCTCAGCGTCCCCGACTCCCCACCGGTTGCCGATTTCGTTTGCAAGGTCGCGCGGGTTGGAATCGCTGCTGGACACGATCACAACGGCGGTCTGGTGGCCGGACTCGTCGACGAAGGCCCCTACGGCGGACTCTACGACCTCTTCGTTGCGGATGACGCCCGCCGCATCGGTGACCCAGGCATCGCAGGTGATCCCATCGACTTCAGGACACGCAGCGAGTTCTCCCGTGTCGGGTTGAGCGAGCACGCTCGCCGGCGACAGCGCGAGCGTCGACACCGAGGCGAGCAGTAGGAAACGTTTGATCATCGTGCACCTAGGTTGAAAGTGTCAGCCTAGGGGCGCGAGTCGGACGGCCGACGCGGGCAGGTCGGTCGCCGCTGCCAGCCGGGCGACCTCTTCCGCCGAGAGATCCCACAGATCGACCAGCGTGCGAACCACCCAGCGCCGCTGCATCGGTGCGGTCAAAGTCACGATGATCGCTGCGGCCTCGCTGATCTCGCCGGGCGGCAACGAGCGACACATGGCTGCGACTGCCCGGCGCCGCTGCCAGCCGTCAGGAAACGATGCGGCCAGCGGAGGCCCGTCAAAAGGGCCCGACAGCTCTTCCAGCCGGAGGGACAAGGTCCGGAGCCGCGCCACGGGGGATGGGATCGACTCCAACTCCTCCGCGGTGATCGCTGATCCGTCGGGCATCGCGGCCGCGCCCGGGATCGGTCCGGTCTCTGCCGTGGCGATCGGTGCTCCAGTATCCGGGTGAGGCGCTGGCGGCGCCTCCTCCGCCGTGTTTTCCTCGCTGGCCTCGGAATGCACCGCGACGGCCTCGGGTTCGGGGGCGGTCGCCGGCTCGTCCGTGTCGTCGGTTGCGTCCGCTGGTTTCCCGGAATCCCCGTCCGGTACCTCTGGGGCCCCGAGTTCGGCTCGCTCGATCGGCGCCAGGGCTTCGGGTGGGGCTTCGTCCGCTCGATCGGGCTCGTCGCGCACGACGTCGAGATCGCCTGCGAGTTCGTGGGCAGCCGCGGCAAGGGCGGCCGTGGCGGCGGCCGGGTCGTCGACCAACTGCTCGATGTCGGCGTCGGCGATGTCGTCCTGCAGGCTCTCCGCCACCTGAGTGAGCAACTGGCGTCGTTCTTCGGGGTGGCTGAGCCTTTCCATGATTTCGGTGATCTCATCTGCGTCGACCGAGCCGACCGCACGGATCATTCCGAGCAGCTCGTTTGACTGCACCTCATCTCCGGCGTCCAACTTGGCGACGAGCGCCGGCGCATACCTGTCGGCGAGGATGGCGGCCAGCTGCTTGCGTTCTTCGCCCGGCAGCTTGCGCGCCGCCGACCAGAGGCGGCCGATTATGCGGGCCCGTTTCAGCTTGCCGTCGGTGCGGCGCAGCTCGTCGAGGATACCGAGGACGTCTTCGGCCAGCGCCACGTCAGAGACCAGGCCGCGTCAGGGCCCGGTGCCGGCTCGAGGCTGCGGTGATGTCGACCACTTGCCTATTCGTCGGTTGCGGTCAGCTTGCCGGGAACCTGGGCCACTCCCTGCAGGAAGGCGTTCAGATCGACGCCGGCCAGCTGCTGCATGATCGGCCCGAGCTGGCTCAGCGCCGCCACCACATCTTCAGTCAACTTGGACGCGCCGGTTCCAGACCCGTTGGCGCCCGCGTTGGAGATGATCGTCGTCGTCCCGGCCCGGGCGAGCGGCTCGGAGACCGCCGCCGCGATCTCCGGCAATACCTTGAGCGCCTCGATTGAGAGCCCGGCTTCGTTGTACAGCTTCAGCGCCTCCGCCAGCTTGCGGCGAGCCACGGCTTCGGCTTCACCCTTGGCCTGGATGGCTTCCGCCTGGGCAAGGCCGATGTCACGGTTCTTGGCGGACTCGGCGGCCGCCTCCGCCAGGCCCTCGGCCCGCAGCGCCTCCGCTTGCTCCTCGCGGCGTTTGCGATCTGCCTCTGCCTTCTGCTCGATCTCAAAGCGATCGGCCTCCGCCCGCTTGCTGCGCTCGTACAGCGCGGCATCGGCCTGCCGCTCCCGCTCGTACTGGTCGGCGTCGGCCTTCTCCCGAATCGTGGCGCTCAGCTCGAGCTTCTGGCGGTCGACCTCCCTGGTGGCGATCTCAATGTCCTGGACCTTGACCTCTAGCTCGCCCGCCTTCGAGGCCTGAGCCTGGGCCACATCTACCTCTTCCTGGATGGCCGCCCGTTTCAGGCTGAGCGACTTGTCCGATTCGGCGATCTCTGTTTCGACGCCGATCCGCTTCTGTTCCTTGACCTGGCGCGCATGCTCCTCCTCGAGCGCTGCGTCCCGGTCGGCGTTGGCCCGGGCGATGCGGGCATGCTTGAGGGCCTCCTGGATCTTGGGCTGGCCCAGCGCGTCCAGGTAGCCCTGATCATCCTGGATCTCCTGAAATACCAGGGACTTGAACTCGAAGCCCATGCCCTCGATGTCCTCTTCTGCTTCGTTGCGGACCGCCTGCTGGAACTGGGCCCGGTCGCGATAGAGCTCCTCGACCGTCAACGTTCCGACTATGCCGCGCAAGTGACCGGCCACCGTCTCTCGAATGGTCGCCCGGATCTGCTCGGATTCCAGTCCCAGGAAGCCCTCCGCTGCGCGCGCGATCGCTTCGGGATTGCTCTTGACCTTGACCTGGGCTACCGCCCGAACGGTTATGGGGATTCCCTGGACCGTGTAGACGTCCTGCAACAGGATGTCGAGCGTCATGACCTTCAGGCTGAGCCGCTCGAACCCCTCCCAGGCCGGGAGGACGATCGTTCCCCCGCCGTGGACGATCCGAAACCCCTGCTTGGCGGGTGTGCCGTCCGGTTTGGCCTTCCGCACCCGGCCACCCCGCCCGTACACGATCAGAGCCTCGTCCGGCCCCGCTTTCTTGTAGAAGAAACGCGCGAGCAGGTAGATCGCCCCCACCACGCCCAGCACGAACACCGCGAGTGCCAGACCGCTGAAGATGCTGTCGAACATTTCCGCCTTTCGGTCGCGGCCGGATGCGATCTCCGGCGATCATCACGCTACCCGGCTGCCCGTACCAGTGGGCCGCGTATCATGACCGCATGGCCGGCCGGATTCGGAAACCCAAACAGACTTTCACCTATGACGAAGTGGGCGAGGTGATCAGGTCGGCCACCCGGCTTCAGCAGCTGGCCGACGACAAGGAGGGTGCCGGCGACGTCAGCGTGCAGCAACTGCGGGAGATTGCCAGCGAGCTAAAGGTCTCACCCGAGGCCCTGGCCCAGGCCATCGCCACCTCCGAGCGGGACCTGAAGTCAGTGCGGCGGCGGGTTCGCCGCAAGCTCCTGTGGTTCCGCCATGCCGGCACCTATGCCGCGGTCACAGCCGGTCTGGCCGGCATCGACGTGCTGTCGGGATCTGGCGTCGACTGGTTCTATTTCCCAGCAATCGGGTGGGGCATGTTGGTGGGCATGCACGCCTCATATGCATTCTCGGGCCGGGGCGGCATGCTCGAACAACGCCTGATGGACAGAGAGATCGCCAAGGGCTGAGCGCCGGGGCCTTACGCCGCCTCAGGGAACATCTTGCGCAGCAGCTTGCGGCCGCGGTGAATGCGGCTGCGCACAGTGCCGACAGGCACGTCGACGACATCGGCTACCTCGACGTAAGAGAGGCCCACCACATCGCACAAGACCACCGACTCGCGGAATTCGTAGGGCAGCTTCATGAGCGCCGCCTGTACATCGTCGGAAAGGCCGTAGGAGGCCAGCGTCTGGTCGGGTGCCGGCGATGATATCCCGATGATGGTTTCGAATCCTTCGGGCAGCGGTGTGGTTTGGCGGCGCTGACGCCGTCGGACCTCGTCGAGGAACGCATTGCGGGTGATACGCCACAGCCAGCCTTCGAATGTGATCGGCCGGTAGGTCTCCAGGCCGCGGCGGACCCGGAGCAAGACTTCCTGGGTCAGGTCGCTGGCGTCGTCGGGATCCCCGGACAGCCGGTACGCGAAGTTGTAGATCGTGCGTCCATGCTGGCGAGCGACGTCTTCCCACTCCGGAACTGCCTGCGCTGGCGCGTCGACCACCGGGCGGGGGAGCGTTGCGACTCTGCCCTCATCGATCTCTACTGGCATGGGCATCATGGTTACCTCGCCGCTTAGACGCTCGAGGTTTACGAACGGTTCCGCGAATCTTTCGCAACCGACGTAAAGCTGGTGTCAAGACGCACGCCGGGCTGGCCCCAGCCAGAAGCGTCTGATACTTTGCGCAGCGTGCATCCGGTGCTCGAAACTGCTGTTGCCAATTTGCTCTACGCGTGGCGCTCCCATCAGGAGAATCGTGAACAACGGTGCGCGATTCCGGAGCTGGCCAGGAGCCGCATGGCGCTCGAGGACGCCCGCACCGAGGTCCACGAGTTGCGCCGCCGTCTGGCGCCCACCCCGGACGAGCTGGCGGCCGCGCCGCTGACCACGGCCTGCGACGAGTACGGGATTCCGGTCGTGGTGGGTCATCGGGAGCTGACCATCAACGGTGGGACGGCAACCTATCGCTGCGCCTGCGGCACCCTTGAGACGATCGAACTGGCCCGGCTGAAGGATCGCCCCTCGGCGCGCCGGGAGGCATCGGATCGCTATTGATGGGTGCCGGCCGGGCCCGTCCAGGTCATGAGTCGCCGCCCGGCTCATATACGACATCGAATCGCTCGAGGCAGTCGGTGCAGCGGTAGACCAGGACGTCACCCGGGTACACGTCGTCGTCCGGCGGCAGCGGCGTGATGAGATGCGCCGTTCCGCCGCAGTCAACGCATCGCATCTCGCGCTCGACTCCGGAGTGTCGGTCGTTCATGCGACCGACGCCGGTTCTGAGGCCTGCTGCTCGACCCGCCTGAAGGCGCGTCGAGCCCCAAGTCGGAGAAACACGTAGCCGAACAGGCCGGCGATGATCGAGGCCACGAAGATGCCGATCTTGCCCTGATCTCTCAACATCACGTCCGTGAAGGCAAGCTCGTCGATGAACAGCGCAACGGTGAACCCGACACCGGCCAGCATCGCCACCCCGGTGAGGTGGATCCATGTGAGTCCACGCGGCATGGCCCCCCACCTCAGCCGTACTGCCAACCACGAAAACAACGTGATCCCTCCCGTCTTGCCCAATACCAGACCAAGTATGACACCAACCGACACCGAGGAGGAAACCGCAGCGCCCAGATCCACACCTACCAGTCGCACCCCGGCGTTGGCCAGCGCGAAGATCGGAATGATCACGAACGAACTCCAGTTGTGGAGCGCATGGGCGGCCCGTTGGAGCGGACTGATCGACTCCCGGGCGACGTCGGCGACCAGCCGGGCCTCATGCTCGGCCAGCTCGCTGATGCCCGGGTCGGCGGAATCGGTGGGGTAGTAGTCCAGCACCCGCCGGGCGGTCGCATCGAACTCTTCGGGCGAGTAGAGCGGCCGGGCCGGGGTGAGCAGACCGATGATCACGCCCGCAATGGTCGCGTGGACTCCGGACTCGAGGAAGGCGTACCAGACCAACACGCTGAGTGGAAGGTAGAGCGCGTTCGAACGAATGTTGATGTTGGTCGCTACCGCAATGGCCACGATCCCGCCCAGCCCGAGGGCCAGGAATCCGAGATTGAGGTCCGAGGTGTAGAAGATGGCGATGACGGCTATGGCACCGATGTCGTCCACGATCGCCAGTGCCAGCAGAAACACCTTGGCGCCCACCGGCACGCGCGATCCCAGCAAGGCCAGGATCCCGAGCGAGAACGCAATGTCGGTGGCCATCGGGATTCCCCACCCGTTGAGCGCCTCGCCGCCTGCGCCGGCGTTGATGAACACGTAGATGAGGGCCGGCACGAGCATTCCCCCGAGTGCAGCCATGGCCGGGAGCGTTGCCGTACGGCGATCGCGCAGTTCGCCCAGTACGAGTTCGCGTTTTATCTCGAGGCCGACCACGAAGAAGAAGATCGCCATGAGGCCGTCATTGACGAGCTCCTTCATCGTCTCTTCGAGGTGTATAGGCCCGAAGGTCAAGTCGAAGTGGGTTGCCCAGAACTGTTCGTAGCTGTCGCCGAAAAATGCGAGGTTCGCCCACAACATCGCAGCCACGGCCGCCACCATCAGCACTATGCCCGACGACGCCTCGATGTGTGTGAACTCGAGCACGGGCCGCACGAAATTCTTGGGTATGAAGCGATCGGACGCGATCCAGGTCTTCGGTCGCTGCGCCATGGGCGAGAAGGGTACCAAAGGTGGAGACTCTGCAATCTGTCCGTGGTCGTGCCTGCTCAATCGCCTCTGGGCGTTTCCGACTAGCTGTCCGAACCCAACCCGATAGGGTGCGGACGCATGACCGCGGCTGCCGATCTCCCAGTGCCCGGCGAAACCTCCGGTGAGGGCGCCGCTGCTCCACTGAACCCGCTGCTGCGCGCCGTCTTCTTTCTGCTGGGTGTGATCTCGCTGATCGGCCTCGCGTTTTCGTTCCTGCCGGGGATCCCGACTGCCGATCTGGTGGTGCTGGCGCTGTTCTTCTTCGCTCGCTCGTCTCCCCGCTTCGAATCCTGGCTGCGGAGCCGCCCGCTGGTGCAACGGGTGCTGGCCAGGTACGAAGGGGGCCTCACTCGGGGCACCAAGATCCGGGCCACTGTCGGGATCGTGCTCTCACTGGCGCTTTCGGCCGGCCTGCTGACGGACAGCGTCACGATCCGCTCGATATTGGGGTTCGTGGGAATATTCGCGGTGTATTTCGTTTGGTCCCGGCCGGCCAAACCTGCCGACGAGGCCGAGCCCGTCGCGTAGCCGCTGGGCCCCGGCTCCTGCCGGCGGTCGCCGTTATCCCGGTCCGACGAACACGTTCACAAGCACCGGCTCGGTGGTTTCGATCGTGTGGATCCTCGCCCGCAGCTCGTTGCCGTTCAGGGCATACACGACGGTGTTGCCGTCCATGCGTTCGAACTCCCCGAAACCTTCGATCGAGTCGACGTTGATCCATTCACCTCGTGAGTCCCGAATGCAAACCAGCTGACGCCCCTGGGTGTCCCGGCCGCACGGTTGTATCTGCACCGTGCGGCTCTCGATCTGCACGCTGATCGTGGCGCCGGCGGCCGCGGCAGTGGTGGACCGGGCGGCGGTCGTTGTGGTCGTCGTTGCCGGCCGGAGGGTGGGAGCCAACGACGGCGACCGAACGGCCGGCGTCTGGGTGGGCGCGGGGTCGTCTGTCGTGCGGAAGACCTCGACTGTGCAGTCGGCCGTCAGACTGGCGGCATGGAACGCACGGGCAGTCCACCGGTCCCCGCCTTCGGGTGCCACCCACAACGAGAAGAACGGACGGGCGGTGACCGTCCCGTTGCTGAGCTTTCTGATTCCGTTGAGGCTCACGTCGAGGTCTCGGTTGCCGGCGCCGCTGACCGTCAGCCGGCATTCGTTGCCGGCTTTGGCGGCGGTGAGGAGCGCTCCTGGGAATGGCGAATAGCGAGAAGGGTTGGCCACGAACCGGGGGGCAGCACTCGGCGGTCGTGTGCTCGGCCCGCTGGGATCGGACTCGCAACCCAATTGGTCAGCCGTCCACTTGAACCGGTAGAACACCACCTCGTTGGCTCTCCCGACGGCTTTCACCTCAACCGTGTCGAATTGGCAGGCGTCAACGCCGGTCATTTTGGCTTTTCCTCCAACGGAGCGAACCGTCGGTCCCTGCTGCACCGCCCCGGCAAAGACCCGACCGCGAAACTCGGGACACCCGTCGGCGGCGAGAATCGAGAAGAAGTGGCCGTCGTTGTCCGTGCCCCAAACCGAGTTCCAGCAGCCGGACTGCTGCAACGCAGCCCCGGCCGAGAGGGAGGCGGTGCCGGCTGCGAGAGCAAACGCGCCGATTGTGGAAGCGATGACGATCACCACGGCCGCCGCCGCGATCCTTGAGATGCGAAGCGTTGCGTTGCGCCTCACCGGTGCCCCTTTTCCAAATCAAAGGATACGCCTCCGCTCGCTCCGCCGGAAAGGGCCATATGTCGCTCCCAGCAATTGATGCGGGTTGCGAGCCCTTTGGCTCCGGCGGGCCGTACGATTGGAGCCGTGGAACGCTTGACCGATCACGAGATGCGTGCATGGCGCGCCTTCCTGGGCGCACATGCCGCCGTGATCTCGCAGCTCACGACCGAAATGAAGGACGACCACGACCTGGCTCTGACCTGGTACGACGTGCTCGTACAGCTCCAAGAGGCAGGGGGCAGCCTTCGCATGCACCAGCTGGCTGCTCGCCTGATGCTGTCGCGAAGCGCTACTACCCGGTTTGTCGACCGGCTCCAGGCGGCCGGGCTCATACACCGGGAGACCTGTTCGTCCGATCGGCGCGGTACCTTCGTGGTCTTGACGGATCTGGGCTTCCAGCGCCTCCGGGAGGCCGCCCCATCACATCTGGATGGTGTGAAGCGAATCTTCGCTGCTGCGCTGAGCAAGGAGGAACTCGAGGTGATTGCCGATGCGCTGGGGAAGCTCGCCGGGGAGCGAGGCCATCTCGCCCGCCCCGCCCCGGCTGGGACTTCCTCTTCTCCGCCATGAAGGAGGGTGAGGCCCCAGATCGGAGCCTCACCCCAGCCCGCCTCACTCGTAGGCAATAGCCTCGAGGACGTTCAGCTTGGAAGCTCGCCAGGCCGGTAAGAGCGCGAAGATGATGCCCAGGATCGCGGTCACGACGATCCATACGACCACCGTTCCGAACGGTATGACGAATGCGGTGAATCCTTCGTCGCGCAGGGCTTGCAGAATCGCCCATCCGAAGAAGATCCCGATGGCGACACCGAGGACGGCTCCGAACACTGCAATGATCGACGCCTCGGACCGGATCATCCGCCGGGTCTGGAGCCGGCTCAGCCCGACGGCACGCAGCAGCCCGATCTCGCGGGTTCGTTCGTAGACCGACAGCGTCATGGTGTTGGTGACTCCGATCAGAGCGATGATCACAGCCAGTGCCAGCAACCCGGTGATCAGATTCAACAGCTGATTGATCTGGTCCTCCGCGTCGGTCTGGAGCTCGTCGAAGGTCTGGACGTTGACGGTGGGCACACCGGCGGCGATCTCCTCGAGAGCGGCTTTGCCTTCTTCGATGGTCACACCCGGCGCGAGCTGGACGTAGACCTGCGAGTCGGAGCTACTGCCGTAATTGGTGACGAAGTCGTCGATCGAGATGGCGATGATGCCGGCGTAGGCGTCCCCGACCGGGAGTCCTACCAGCTGGAAGCTCTGTTCGCCGGTGTCCTCGAACGTGATCGAGATTTGGTCGCCCAGCGACCAGCCGTTGCTCTCGGCCGCACCTGATTCGACCCAGGCCTGGCCGGGCTGCAGGGTCAGAACGCCGGTGGAGCCATCATCGAGCGGAAAGAACGCCTCAAAGGTGTCTTCGACGCCGCTGACAAAGGTCTCACTTTCGTTGACCCGGGCCGCTCCCACTTTGAGGCGAGTGACATTGGCAAACTCGGCACTGGCGGCGGCCTGGTCGGCAATCGCCGGCGTGAAAGACGACGTGGGATCGAAGGTGTTGGTCGGGATCGCGAGCAGGTCGGCCTCGACGCCGGTGTCGAGAATCTCGTCGACCGTGCCGCGGATCGAAGCCGCCATCACCGCCGCCAGCGTGACGAGCGTGATGCCGATCATCAGTGCAGCCGCGGTGGCCGATGTGCGGCGCGGCGCCCGCCCGGCGTTTTCCTGTGCCAGTTTGCCGGGTACCTTGAACAGCCGGGCGAATGGCCAACCAATGACACGGGCCACCGGCCGGGCGATGAGCGGGCTCAGGACCGAGATCCCGATGAAGATGATCGCCGCGCCGAGCCCGACATAGACAATCTCGGGCGGACCACCGCTGAAGTCGACGAACAACCCCACCGCGAGAACCGCGAGCCCCACAGCCGAGACGATCGCACC
Source organism: Acidimicrobiia bacterium (assembly GCA_041576165.1). Taxonomy (GTDB): domain Bacteria; phylum Actinomycetota; class Acidimicrobiia; order Spongiisociales; family Spongiisociaceae; genus JBFGLM01. Next base: position 42,527 of record JBFGLM010000017.1, on the reverse strand, counting down.
AACCACGGCCCTGGTGGTCAGGGCCTTACGCGGCGGGGTGGCGAGGTCCTCGCGCAGGGCAGCCATCGGGGGGACTCGCGACGCCCGGCGGGCGGGCAGGATCGCGGCCACCAAGGTGATGATCACACCAACCAGCAGCGCCACGATCACGGTGCGAGGAGCCAGCGTGAATGTGGCCGTCGGCAGCTCGACTCCGAAAGCTTCCAGCGCGCTGCGCAAGGCGACGGCAATACCGAAGCCGGCGGCGATGCCCACGACCGATGCCACCAAACCCATAACCGCCGCTTCGATGAGGACCATCCGATTCACCTGTGCGGCGGTCGCTCCCAACGCGCGCAACAGGGCGAGCTCCCTCGTCCGCTGGGCGACGATGATGCGGAACGTGTTGGTGATGATGAACGAGCCAACGAACAGCGCAATGAAGCCAAAGGTCAGCAGGAACGTGTTGAAGAACGCCAAACCCTCCTGGATCTCGCCGGCCTGCTCCTCCGCTGCGCTCTGGCCCGACTGGGCCACTCCGTTCTCAGGCAGCATCGGCTGGATGCGCGAGATCACACCGTCCACATCGGCGCCGGGAGTGACCTGAATGCTCGCCCCGGTGAGCTGTCCCTCCCGATCGAGCAACTGCTGAATGGTCGGGAGATCGAAGAGCGCGAAGGTGGCTCCGCCCAGGTTGTCGAGTTCACCGAATCCGGCAACACCCACCAGGGTGTAATCGGTAGCGGCCGTCGTCGGGCTGACGATCTGCACCGTATCGCCCAACGCAAAACCGGCGGTCTCCACGGATTGGGCGTCCACCACGACCTCAGTCGGCCCGGACGGTAGCGAACCTTCCCGGAGAACGAAGCCGCCACTCTCGGCCTCGCTGTCGAAGTTGGCGCCGAATTGGGGCGGTCCCTGACCTCCGATCGGCTCGCCTTCCTTGTCGAGCACTACCACACCGAAACCTTGGACGTAGGGCTCGATCGATTCGACCCCTTCGACCGATGCCAGGGCCTCGACATCGTCCTGGGGAAGGAAGACGCCTTCGCCGAACTGCAAGTCTGACTGTCCCGACACGACGATGTCGACGCCTTCGAATGCGTCTTCGAAGATCCCGTCGAAGGCGCGGCCGATTGTGTCTGTGTATATGAACGTGCCGGAGATGAATCCCACGCCGAGGATGATCGACAGCGCGGTGAGCGCCAGCCTGATCTTGTGAGCCAGCAGGCCCTTCAGGGTTGCCTTGAGCATGCTCAGGCCTCCAACGTCTTGACCATGTCGAGAACCTTCTCCGGAGTGGGCTCCCGCATCTCGTCGACGACCCGTCCGTCTTCGAGGAAGATGATCCGGTCGGCATAGCTGGCCGCAATCGGGTCGTGAGTGACCATCACGATGGTCTGGCCGAACTCGCGCACGGCTTGGCGCAGGAACGCCAGCAGCTCGGCTCCCGACTTCGAGTCGAGATTGCCGCTCGGTTCGTCGGCGAAGATAAGCTCCGGCCGGCTGGCCAGGGCCCGGGCGGCGGCCACCCGCTGCTGCTGGCCGCCGGAAAGCTCCATCGGTCGGTGGGTCAGCCGGTCACGGAGTCCGACGGTGTCGATCACGAGGTCGAGCCACGCCTGATCGGGCTTGCGCCCCGCAATGTCGATCGGCAACGTGATGTTCTCGGCTGCCGTCAGAGTGGGCACGAGGTTGAAAGCCTGGAAGACGAATCCGACGCTGTCGCGCCGGAGTCGCGTGAGTTCCTTGTCATCCAGCGTGCCCAGCTCGCGATCGCCAATGAAGACGCGGCCTTCCGTCAGCTGATCGAGGCCTGCCATCACATGCAGGAGCGTTGACTTACCGGAGCCGGATGGACCCATGATGGCCGAGTATTCGCCGCGCAGGAAGTCAACCGTCACGTCATGGAGGGCGGTTACCCGCGTCTCGTCGTAGCCGTAGATCTTCGTGGCGTTCTCGGCGCGCGCGGCGACAGCGGTCATCTCTCGGGCTCCTTCTTGCAGCATCTGGGTCATGTCTACCTTCTTTCTCATGGGGACGAGGGTTCAAGTGAGCCGAAACGTATCGAACGCCCCAACCGCCGTCGTCCCGCTCGGTGAGGATTCCACGTCATCCTCCGGGATGACCCGTGCCAGTCGGGCCCGTGCACCCGGATCGGCCGGCCGCCACCGGCCCGGTCGGCGGACGGCGCAGCCAGCCAGTACCGTGCCGGCATGACCCACAAAGCAGCGGCCCTGGCAGCGTTCGGCTCGGTGGAGGACGAACTGAGGTCCATCTCGCGGTGGATGTATGAGAACCCCGAAATCGGCTACCAGGAGTTCGAGGCGTCGCAGCGACTCAGCACGTTTCTCGACACCAACGGGTTCGCTGTTACATATCCTGCGTATGGACTTGAGACCGCGTTTACGGCGACCGCCGGCACCGCCGGCCCTCGCGTCGTCATCTGCTGCGAATACGACGCCCTCCCCGCCGTCGGGCACGCCTGCGGCCACAACATCATCGCCACAGCGGCATTGGGGGCCGGGGTGTCCGTCGCCGGTCTGGCGCCCGAGATGGGGATTCGGGTCACCGTGCTGGGGACCCCGGCCGAGGAAGGCGGTGGCGGCAAGGTCGAGCTGCTCAATGCAGGAGCGTTCGAGGATGCTGCGGCCGCGATGATGATCCATCCCGGGCCCGGCGATCAGCTAGATCCGTCGTTCCAGGCCAGGGAGAGCTTCTCGGTCGAGTATCACGGCAAGGAGTCACACGCCGCCTTTGCCCCTCATGCTGGTATCAATGCCCTCGACGCGTTCGTGCAGGCCTACGTGAACGTGGCCGCCCTCCGTCAATCCCTCCTCCCCACCGATCGGGTCCACTGCATTGTCGATCATGGCGGAGACGCCTCAAATGTCATCCCCTCCTACACCAGGTCCACCTGGGGGATCCGGTCGGGCGACCCGGCACGGCTCGAGCAGCTGGTGCCCAAGGTGAAAGCGTGCTGGGAGGGGGCTGCCACTGCGTCGGGCTGTCGGCTCGAAGTCGAGCCTATCGATCATCCCTACCTCAACATGGTCAACAACCCTGTGATGACCCAGCTCTTTGCCGACAATGCCGCCGAGCTGGGCCGGCAAATCCCGACTGAGCGGGAAACCGGCGCGGCGGGCGGGTCATCAGACATGGGCAACGTGAGCCAGGTCGTTCCGTCCATTCATCCGATGCTCGGCATCGACTCGGCCGGGGCCGTGAACCATCAGAAGGAGTTCGCCGACGCCACCGTCACACCATCCGGGGAGCAGGCGATCCGCGACGGAGCGCTCGCCATGGCCTACACGATCATCGACATGGCGCAGAAACAGGTGTGGGATGAGCTCTGAGCGCCCGGGTGGGAACGCCCCTGCTGCGATACCTTCAGCCCCGACGACGCGTTATTGTCCTGATCAGCATCGTCAACCGCAACGACCGGAAGACCTGTGAGCGAGAAACAACCCGTCCTCGAAGTATCGGGTCTCACGACACAGTTCGACACCCAGGATGGGGTCGTGCACGCCGTCAACGGCGTGAGCTTCACACTCAACCGTGGTGAATTCCTGGGCGTCGTGGGGGAGAGCGGTTCGGGCAAGAGCGTCACTATGATGTCGTTGCTTCGCCTCATCCCCATGCCCCCCGGCGAGATCGTGAGCGGTGAAGCCCATTTTGGCGGCCAGGATCTCCTTGCACTCGACATGGACGACCTTCGCAGGGTGCGGGGCGGCCAGATCGGCTTCATCTTCCAGGATCCGATGACGTCGCTGAATCCGGTTCTCACTGTCGGCTACCAGATCACCGAGTCGTTGCGGATTCATGGCAGGGTGCCGTCGGCCGGAGCGAAAGCCCGGGCAGAGGAGTTGCTGAACGTCGTCGGCATTCCCGATGCCAAGCAGCGCCTGAAAGCGTATCCACATGAGCTCTCGGGCGGCATGCGCCAGCGGGTCATGATTGCTGTGGCGCTGGCTTGCTCACCTCAGGTCATCATTGCCGACGAGCCGACCACCGCCCTCGACGTGACCATCCAGGCGCAGATCATCGAGATTGTGAAGGATCTGCGCGAGCAATTAGGCACGGCGGTGATCTGGATCACCCACGATCTGGGAGTGGTGGCGGGTCTCGCCGACCGCGTCATCGTGATGTATGGCGGCCAGATCGTCGAAGAGGCTCGGGTCAGAGACCTATACGGGAATCCCGAGCACCCATACACCCAGGGCCTGCTCCAATCGCTGCCCCGACTGGACCAGAAAGGCCAGGAACTCGTCAACATCAAGGGCCAGCCGCCCAGCATGTACGCGCCCCCCAGCGGCTGCTCGTTTGCTCCTCGCTGTCCTTATGCATTCGACCGCTGCTGGGCCGAAGTGCCGAAACTCCAGCTGGTTGGCCAGGAGCACAGAGCCGCGTGTTGGTGGGATACCCGCACAGGGAGGCCCCGAAATGGTGGCTGACGCCAGGACCGAACCGGGCGTCGCCCCACTGCCCGAACGCGAGGTGCTGATCAGCGTCACAGATCTCCGAAAGCACTTCCCGATCATGAAGGGTCTGTTCCGGCGCCAGGTCGGCGCGGTCAAGGCCGTCGACGGGGTCACGTTCGATATCTACCGGGGGGAGACGCTGGGACTGGTGGGTGAGAGCGGTTCTGGCAAGTCCACGACCGGCCGGGTGATACTGCAGCTCGACCACGCCACTGAGGGCACTGTGACGTTCGAGGGCGAGGAACTAACCGCGTTGAAGGGTGAGCGGCTGCGCAAGCTGCGGCCGCGGATGCAGATGGTCTTCCAGGACCCGCATGCCTCGTTGAACCCGAGGATGACGGTTGCCTCGATCATCGGTGAGCCGCTCACCGAACACAAGGCGTACAAGGGCCAGGAACGTCGGGAGCGTATCGCAGAGCTGCTCAGCCTGGTGGGACTCGACCCGACCCATGCCAATCGCTATCCCCATGAGTTCTCGGGCGGCCAACGGCAGCGGATCGGGGTGGCCCGGGCGATCGCCCTCAACCCGGATTTCATCGTCTGCGACGAACCCATCGCTGCGCTGGACGTATCGATTCAGGCCCAGGTGGTCAACCTCTTGGAGAACTTGCAGGACGTTCTCGGTCTCACCTATCTGTTCATCTCCCACGACTTGAGCATGGTGCGGCACATCGCCGACCGGGTGGCGGTCATGTACCTGGGCCACATCGTCGAGCTGGCCTCGGTGGACGACCTCTACAACAATCCAAAGCACCCGTACACCCAGGCGCTCGAATCAGCCGTCCCGGTGCCCGACCCGGTTGTCGAGGCGACCCGAGAGCACGTGATCCTGGAGGGTGACATTCCCAGTCCGGCCAATCCGCCCCCGGGTTGCCCGTTCAACACTCGCTGCCCGATGGCGCAGGAGCTCTGCATCGATGTCGATCCCGAGTGGCGGGAGATCGACCCCGGCCACTGGGTGGCATGTCACTTCGCCGAGCCGGATGCCGCCTGAAACTGTCACTGTTCGTGACATGAACTGCGGCCTGGGGTCATAGTTCTCTAAGGTATAGCCGCGCTCGGACCCTCCGGGCGCATGGAGGATGAGCTCTATATGCAACTCAAGAAATTATTGGTGATCATCGCGGTGTTTGCGCTTGTCGCCGCCGCGTGTGGTGGCGGCGACGAAGCCGAGACCACCGAGGCGACAGAAGCCGGGGCGGAAGAGACCACCGCCGCGACTGAGGCACCGACCGAGACCGAAGCTCCGACCGAGACGACGGAAGCTGCCGCACCTGCGGGTGGGGCGGGCACCGGTGGCGACCTGCTGCTGCTGCAGTGGCAGGCACCGTCGCAGGCCAACGCTCTGATCTCGTCGGGCACCAAGGACTTGCTGGCTGGCTCGCTCGCACTCGAGCCGCTGGCGCGGTTCGACCCCGATGGTGTGATTCAGCCAACCTTGGCCGCGGCGATTCCTTCGCAGTCGGACGGCTCGATCGCAGACGACTTCTCGTCGATCACGTGGACCCTGAAAGAAGGCGTGCTCTGGTCGGACGGGACGCCGTTCACTGCGGACGACGTGCTGTTCACCTTCGAGTACTGCTCGGATGAGCTGACGGGCTGCTCGGCCGACTTCACCACGGTGGAGAGTGTCGAGGTCGTCGACGATGTAACGGTCAAGGTGAACTTCGTCGATCCACAGCCGTTCCCGTTCAACGACTTCGTTGGTTACACCGAGCCGATCATCCAGCGCGCGCAGTTCCAGGATTGCGTAGGTGAGCAGGCCAGCGCCTGCACCGAGCAGAACTTTGCGCCGATCGGCACGGGTCCGTACATGGTGACCGACCTCAAGCCAGAGGACACCGTCACCTACACCTTCAACCCGAACTATCGCGGCGTGGCGGAAGGCAAACCCTTCTTCACCAACGTCACCATCAAGGGTGGCGGTGATGCTGAGGCGTCGGCCCGATCCGTGCTGGAAATCGGCGAGGCCGACTACGGCTGGAACCTGCAGGTTGCGCCGGAGATCCTCCAGCCGATGGAGGCTGCCGGTAACGGGACGATCGTGGCCGGCTTCACCGCCAACGTCGAGCACATCAACCTGAACCAGACCGACCCCGATGCCGATCCGCCCTCGGAATGGATGGAAGACGGTTCGACCAACCATCCGATTCTGTACCAGAACGGTGAGCTGGCCCGGGCGCTGTCGCTGGCCATCGACCGGGACTCCCTCGTCGCGGTTGGCTACGGGCCGACCGGTACGCCGATCTGCACGTTGTGGCCGGTCGGTGAAGCCGCGTCGTCGAACAACGACTGGTGCAAGACCCGTGACGTGGACCAGGCCAACCAGATCCTCGATGATCTCGGCTACCTGGACACCGACGGCGACGGTGTGCGGGAGACCGACACCGGCCTGCCGCTGGACTTCGACTATGTGACGTCGACCAACGCGGTGCGGCAGTCGAACCAGGACATCATCAAGGCCAACTGGGCCGAGATCGGTGTCAACGTCAACATGAGCAACCAGGACGCGAGCCTGTTCTTCGACGGCACGAGCGCCAGTGACTTCTCCATCTGGAAGTTCTTCTCCGACATGGAGATGTTCACGAACGGCGCCACGGCCCCCGATGCCTCCGGTTATCTCTTCGGTTGGACGTCGCAAGAGATCCCGACGGCCGCCCTCGGCTGGCCGGCCAGCAGCAACATGCCGCGCCTGGCCGACACCGAGTATGACGAGACGTGGGCCCAGCTGTCGCAGACGGCTCCGGACGATCCCGCTTACAACGAGCTGGCACAACGCCTTCAAGACATCATGGTCGAGAAGGGCGCTGTCATCCCATTGATCCACCGTGCGAACGTGTCGGCGATCTCGAATGACATCAATGGCTTCGGCATTCTCAACGGCTGGGACTCGGAGTACTGGAACATCGAAGAGTGGACGCGCACCGGCTGATCAGCCGAGCAGCGTGACTCTCGTGAACGACCCAAAGGGCCTCCCAGGGAAACTGGGAGGCCCTTTGAGTTATCCTGTCGTCACCCGTAACCCGGAGCCGGTGGACTAGTGGGCACCTACATCTTGCGGCGAACCCTGTTTGCGGTCCCGACGCTGATATTCATCAGCCTCATCATCTTTGCCATCCTCGACCTAGCCCCAGGCGATCCGGCGGCGCAGCTGCCTCTAACCCTGCCCGACGAGGTGAAGGAGCGGATCAGGGAGTCGCTCGGCTTCAACGATCCGTTCCTCCTCAAGTGGCTCAAATGGATGCGGCTCATGTTCGTCAACGAGCCGCTCAACATCATCGACTCGGCCTTCGGCACCTGCATTGGCGACTGCGAGAACCGGGCCCGCATCATCTCCTGGGCCTCGCGGGCACCGGCCGTGGACATCATCTATCAGCGCCTCCCCCAGACCCTGTGGGTGCTGGGCCTGGCCTTTGTCTTCGGAACGCTGATCGCGGTCCCGATCGGGATCTATTCTGCGTACCGCCAGTACTCGGCCTTCGACAACGTCGGCACGTTCGTCACCATGATCGGGTACTCGGCGCCAACGTTTTTCACGGGCCTGCTGGCCATCGTGGTCTTCAGCGTGTGGCTGGGTTGGTTCCCTTCCTTCTACGACACCACACTGGTGGTCAACAGTTGGGATACCTTCGTGCTGCAGGTCAAACAGATGATCATGCCGGTGACCGTGCTGACGTTCTTCAACGCGGCTGTATTGAGCCGCTTCACCCGGGCGTCGGTGCTCGACAACCTGAATGAAGACTACGTTCGCACGGCACGCTCGAAGGGCCTGGCCGAGAACAAGGTGGTCATCACCCACGTGGTGCGCAACAGCCTGATCCCGGTGGTGACGCTTATTGCGCTCTCGGTCCCGGGCATTTTCGGCGGTGCCATCATCACCGAACAGATCTTCCGCATCAACGGGCTCGGGCAGCTTCTGATCGTGTCTATCGGTCAGGGAGATGTACCGATGGTGCAAACACTGACATTCATGTTTGCGGTGCTGATTGTGATATTCAACCTGGTCGCCGACGTCACTTACGGCCTCCTTGATCCACGCATTAGATACGATTGAGCCGGACGGAGAGCGAAGAACATGGCCAGTACTCAGGAACGAGTCGAAGATCTCGAAGAGCTTCTGCCCGAACAGGCGCAGGAGAAGTACAGGTCACTCCGTTCCGACGTCTGGCGCCAGTTCCGCCGGCACAAGGGTGCCGTGGTCGGCCTGGTGCTGCTGGTGATCATCCTCGTTGGCAGTTTCCTCGGTCCGTTCATCTACCCACTCGATCCGTTTGCGCTGGACGTCCCCAACGCCAACCAGGGTCCCTCAGCCCAGCATCTGATGGGAACCGACAACCTTGGCCGCGATGTCATGGCCCGGGTGCTGATCGGCGGGCGGATCTCGCTGGCGGTGGGGTTCGCCGCCATGCTGTTCGGGCTGTTGATCGGCACCGCCATCGGCGTGATCGCCGGCTTCTTCAAGAGGCTGGACGGCCCCCTGATGCGTCTCACCGACCTGTTTCTTGCGCTTCCGATCCTCCCCTTGCTGCTCGTTGTAATCATGTTGTTCCGCGAGCCGCTCAAAGAGTCGCTCGGCCCGAACATGGGCATCTTCCTCTTGGTCGTGTTCATCATCGGCGTAACCAGCTGGATGCAGACCGCCCGGGTGGTACGGGGTGACGTTTTGTCAATCAAGGAGGACGAGTTCGTCCTCGCCGCGCATTCGATCGGAACCCGCAAGCGCCGGGTTGTCTTGCGTCACATACTCCCCAATGTGATGAGCCCGGTCATCGTCGCCGGCGCCATCGGCGTGGCCGTGGCGATCCTGACTGAGTCGGCGCTGTCGTTCCTCGGGCTCGGATTCCCCGCGGACTTCCCCACGTGGGGCCGACTGCTGTTCGACGCCAAGGACTACATCAACATCAGCCCGATGCGGGTCATGTGGCCCGGCATCATGATCACCCTCACTGTGATGAGCGTGAACTTCATCGGTGACGGGTTGCGCGACGCCCTCGATCCCAAGCTGCGCAGCAAAGGCTGAGCCCAGGAGCGGCGCCCTCTCGACGACCTACTCACCCCCACCGGTGCGTTTGCTCGCGGCCGGAGACGGGTAATGGGAACGGATGCGGACCGACGAAGCGGCGGCCATCGACGATGCGGGCCGGGTGGAAGACCAGTTTCGATCCCTCATGGAGGGTCTGCGCACCACCCTGCCCGGAGTGCAGGTGCTGTTTGCGTTCTTGCTCACCCTGCCGCTCCAGCGCGCCTTCTCGGAAATCTCGCAATCGGAGCGCATCATCTACTACGTGGCGTTCGTGAGCTCGGCGTTCGCCACGGTGCTGCTCATAGCGCCCAGCGTCCATCAGCGGCTGCGCAGCAGCCGGTCGGGCATCACCCGCCACCACCACAGCCATGTCATGGCTGCGGTCCGGATCGCCAACGCCGGGACGATCTTCACCGTCGTTGCCCTGGGGGCAGCGGCCTATCTCGTATCCACGCTCGTGTTCGGGAGCGTGGTCGCCGCAGTCGCCACCGGTTTGCTCGGCGTCCTGGCCGGTCTGACTTGGTTCTACCTGCCGCTGATTCACTGGCGCTGAAGAGCCTGTCAGTCTCCGAACGTGTCGTCGAGCACTGACCGTAGGCGCCGCTCGCCTTCTCCACCGGTGAACCACCACAATCCGGTGCCGAGCGTCCCCACCGTCAATAATCCGAGGATGGTCGTATACAGCAGCTGGCCGGTGGCAGTGAGTTCGGCGATGCCGAGACCAAATCCAACGATGAACGACAGAATTCCGAGGAGGGTGTAGAAGGCGGTCATGAACCCGAACCACGTGAAATCTTGGCCAAAGCGGAGCGTGACGATCTTGGTGACGTCGAGGGGGAAGAGGTAGGTGGACTCGAGATCGGCTGCCACCAGCACCCGTTCGCCGAGACCGTGGTTGAGCCAGCGCTCCAGGCGCGCGGCGTACTGGCGAGCGAAGATCAGGTAGGACGCATCGAACGCGGTCTGGGCGGCGCCAAACAAGGCTACGAACGGGACAGCCAGGAAGAGGCGCTGGTCGATGGCAAACCCGGCGACGCCAAGAGCAAGGATCACCACCAGCGAGAACTGAATGTCCACGAAGAAGCGCCGGTGATAGAGAGCCGTCATGCCTCGCATCCGACCGAGCTGGGAGGCGGCGATTGATTGGGCGGGCGTCATGGCTTCGGGCATCTCCGGCGGCTCCTCTCATTCAGGGTATGTTCTTGGTTGATTTAGTGATAAAATAGCTGGCAATATGAGCCAAACATGGTTGACCCTGCGCCAAGCAGCCGACGAACTCGGTGTGCACTATATGACCGCCTACCGCTACGTCCGGCTGGGGTTGCTCCCCGCCATCAAATCCGGAGCAGTATGGCAAGTCGGGCGGGCCGATCTCGAAAAGTTCACGGCGTCCCAGGAGGCGGCGACTCCGCGCCGTGATGCCCCGTGGAGCCAGCGGCTGGAGGCCCGACTGCTGGCTGCCGACCAGGCGGGGGCGTGGAAAGTCGTCGAAAGCGCACTGGCATCCGGAGTGAGCCCGGCCGCGGTGTATACCGACCTGATCGGGCCGGCGTTGCGCCGTATCGGCGACAAATGGGTGGCTGGTGGAATCTCCGTGGGGGAGGAACACATTGCCACTGCCATCGCGCACCGGCTCATCGGTCGCTTGGGCGCCCGTTTCGCTCGACGGGGCCGGAGCCGGGGCACTGTGGTGGCCACCACTCCTCCCGGTGAGCGGCACGTGCTTGGTCTCGAGATGCTGGCCGACATCCTGCGGGGTGGCGGCTACGAGGTGATCACTCTCGGCAGTGACGTGCCGATCGAGTCGCTGGAGCTCGCAATGAGACAGGCCGATCGCCTGGTTGCGGTGTGCGTCTCGGTCATGGTGCTGGACGATGATCAGACCCTGGCCGACATGATCGAATCAGTACGCACTCATGCCCCGAACACGCCGGTCTTGCTTGGCGGCACCGCCATCCCCGACGGCCAAGCGGCCCGGCAAGCGGGGGCGGACGGTTGGGCGGCCAACGGCCTCGAGGCGCTGGCGGAGCTGGAGCGTCTGACCGCAGGCTAAAGAGGGCCTAGTCGTCACCCCGGGCCGCCCGATAGGCGTCCAAAGCCCGCTCCCGGGCCATCGCGTGGTCCACGATCGGCGCCGGGTAAGTGTCACCAACAGCCACGCCGGCAGACGACAGCTCATCGGCGTCCGCTTCCCACGGCGCGTGGATCGCTGGCGTCGGCAGCTCGCCCAGCTCGGGCACGTAGCGTCGGATGTAGTCGCCGTCGGGATCGAACTTCTCGGATTGGCTGACGGGGTTGAACACCCGGAAGTACGGCGCAGCGTCCGTGCCGGTGCCGGCCACCCACTGCCAGTTCCCGGCGTTCTGGGCGACGTCGGCGTCGAGCAGATATCGGCGGAACCAGCGTTCCCCGGCCCGCCAGTCGATCAACAGATCCTTGATCAGGAACGAGGCAGTGACCATCCGCACCCGGTTGTGCATCCAGCCTTCCTCCTGCAGTTGCCGCATGCCTGCGTCTACCAGCGGATAGCCCGTCTGGCCCTGCGACCATGCCTCGAATCCGGCTGGGTCGTCCCGCCACTTCATGTCTGCGTACTCGGGCCGGAAGGGCTCGTTCACCAGATCGGGCGCCATCACCATCGTTTGGGCGTGGAAATCGCGCCACGCCAGCTGGCGTATGAAGGCTCGCCGACCCTTGGTCTCGAAGCCGACCTCCTCGATGATTCGACGGGGTCCGAGCGTTCCCCATTTCAGGTCGATCGAGAGACGCGAGGTCTCGTCCAGGTCGGGTCGGTTCCGAACGTCGGGGTAGGAATCGACCAGCTCCGAATAGTCCTGCAGGCGGGCGAGGGAGGCGGTCTCTCCCGGTTCGAGCGGCGGTTCGGTCTCGACCGCGGGCACGCCGCCGCCGGACTCGCCCGCAAGGCTTGCCTCTCCCTCGGCCGGGACCGGGTCGGGCAGCATGTCCAGCCACCGTTTGTGGAACGGTGTGAATACTTTGTATGGCTCCTCCGCCTTCGACAGGACCGTGCCGGGGCGAACGATGTAGACGCCATCGTGGCCCCGCATGAGTCCGTCAACCGCGTCGGCCACCGCTCGGTCTCGGCGCTGGGCGTAGGGTGTGACGTCGCGGTTGGCGTGGATCGCGGCGGCGCCGACCTCGTCGGCAACCCTGGCCACAACCTCGGCCGGTTCGCCTTGTTCTACCCGTAAGCGGCCGCCCCGCTCCTGCATCTGCTGATCAAGTGCCGCCAGGTGCCCGGCCAGCATTGCCCGACGGACAGGGGTCACCCGGGGCCAGAGGGCAGGATCGACGACGAAGAGAGCCGTCATCTCCTGGTGGTCACGGGTGGCCGCCGACCAGGCCGGGTTGTCGTGCACCCGCAGATCGCGCCGAAACCAAACGATGCCGTGACTCATGAAGCCACTCCGTCGGCGGCCCCCACCCAGTCATCGACGTGTGCCCAATGGTCGAACAGCCACTCGGCGCGGGCCGACCGCCCGGTGGGCACGTCCGATGACGGAACCCTCCAGAACTTCACGTGCACCACCCGTCCGACCATCGCCCCCCGCCACAGGTCTCCCAATCGGGCAAATCCCTCCAGTCCCCGGTGGGCCAGGAACACGATGTCGGCGGCCGGTTCGGCCGACAGCAGCGTGGAGACCCCACCCAGCTTGGGAGGCATGACGTGACGCAGCCGCTCTGCTTTTTCCACCAGATTCGAATTGGACGTTCGGAGCTTGTCCAGCGCTTGCGATCGGCGTTTGGGAGTGAACCGGGTGCCCTCGGGGAAGATCAACACCCCATCGCGTCTCGTCAGATCCCGGGCAAGCGCCCGAATCTGTTCGAGTTCGAGGCGGGGATTCTCGGCATCCCGATCGACGAAGTAGTTGGGCAGCCGGTTGCCGCCGATGTCGAGGCACGGGTCGCTCAACAGTTCTTGCTTGAGGATGTAACGCAGGCGAATGTCGTGCTTGGCCGCCACGAACGTTCCCGGTATCAGGTTGTCGACGATCGATGCGTGCCGGGCCAGCACGAGGATGGGCCCCGGGGTGACCACGTCGCTTCCTTCGACTTCGAATCGAATCCCGAAGATCGCCTGCACACCCCGCATCAGCATTCCGGTCCACCAGCGCTGCACCCGAAACGTGCCGTCTATGAACGGCCGTCGCATGAGCCCGCCTGCGGTCCCGGCCCAGATCGCCCCCATGCTCAGCACGCCCAGGACCTCGGCCGCCAGGTAGATCCCGCCGAACCCGAGCAGGCGCGTCGTCATCCAGGGCCGGCGGTGGCCGAACCAGCGAGTCAGGTCGACCAGCACTGCGGCTGGGAGCAGCACCGGCAGCAGAAGCAGGTAGAGCACACTCACTCCAAACACGGTGGGGATCGTGCGGATCCTGCGGGTAATGGTCTCGGATCGGGAGTTCGCCATTATCCGCCGATCAGACGTCGACCTCGCCAACCAACACCGCGTCGTTCTGCGACGCTACTACTCCGCCCCTGATCTCTTCGGTGATTGCCAACGCTTCGAGATTCTCCAGATCTACCGCGAAGGTCGCGGCTCCCGGCTCTGGCCCAAGAACTGCCGCCGAGATTACCCGGCCGTCTCGCATGACCGCCCACAGTTGATATGTGCGCTCCGGGTCCAGCGGATCTAGCTGTGAGTGAGTGACGTAGCCGCGACCGTTGTGGTTGATCACGACGGTCATCTGCGGTGCCTCGGCCTCCGGTGCGGCCAAGCCGATGCGCATTGTGTCGGGCTGGGCGTCGGCTCTTTGCGCGACCATCGCGAGGGGATCCATTGCCAGGGCAGCTTGCAGCTCGTCGATCCGAGCGTCCCGGTCGGCCAGCGCGCCGCCGAGCTGGTCGGCCTGCTGAGCCTGCACGGTGACGGTGTCGTTGAGCGCGCCGATCTGCACGTCGCGAGTACCGATTTCCGTCGCCAACGAATCTGCCTCGCGCTGTTGCGTAGCGATCCTTTCGTTGAGGTCTGCCACTCGTTGGGTCTGCACCATGACACCGATTCCCAGGACCACTGCCAGAGCCGCTGCGGCGGCCGTCAGGACCCAGCCGGCACGAGGCGGAGGGGCGGCCGCACGCGGAGCCTCCGGCGATCGGGCTATCCGCGCCACTGGATCGCCTTCGCGGATCTTTTGGCGAATCCCGTGCCAGACGTGATCCGGCGCCGCCTCGAACGCCAGGGTTCCGAGTTCTTCAACTGCTGCGTAGTGATCGGCTAGCTGGGCGCGGGCCTCGGGTGAGTGCTCCAGCAGTTGCTCAACCTGCTCACGTTCATCATCCCCGAGTGCTCCCAGGGCGTACAGGCCCAGCGTCTCCTGGATGTCCGCAGGCATTGGTTGATCATCTTTCTCATTGTGTGGCAACGAGATCGGCTCCGGCCAGATAGCCGTGCAGCCGTTGCAGGCCAGCACGGATCCTGCTCTTCACCGTACCCTCGGGTGCGCCGAGGATCGCGGCGACTTGGCGGTAGGTATAACCGCCGAAGTATGCCAGCTCAATTGCACCGCGTTCATTTTCGCTCAGCATCTGCAACGCCTGACGGGTCTTTTCCGCCCGGGCGAGCTCGACAACCTCTTCTTCGAGGCTTGGTCCGGCTATCGGCGCGAACCGTGTTTCCCGGTCTTCACGTCTACGGCGCGCCCCTTCGGAGCGGATGAGATCGATACTGCGGCCGTGAGTATGCGACAGGAGGAAAGACCGGATCGAGCCACGCCCGGCGTCGTAGGAGCCGGGACGGTTCCAGAGGCGCAAGAACACCTCCTGCGTCACGTCCTCGGCAAGGGATCGTTCGCGGAGCAGTCGCAAGGCCAGCCCGTGGACGGCGCCAGAGTGGCGCCGATATGCCTCCGCCAGCGCTGCGTCCGACCGCTCGCCGATCAGCTTCGCCAATTCACGGTCTTCGAGGTTTTGCACCTTGTCCTCCTAGCGCAAAGTTTTTAGCACTAAATCTCATGACCGGGACTATAGAATCACTTAGTACTAAATGCAAGCGGAGCGCGGCCCCGATGATGCGGGACCCCGTCTGGCTATCTCGGCCCGTAGAGTCTTGGGACCGGAAGGAGCGTCATGCGCGGACAGCACCGAGTGGATCGGCGGACCTTCATCAGGGACATGGGCAAGGGGGTGCTGGGGATCTCGGTCGGCGGCTGGTCACTCGCGGCCTGTACCGATGAGACCCCGGCGACGAGCGAGCCTGCGCCACTGGAATCGAGTGCGGCCACCACTGCTGTGGCCGAGACCGCGACGACCAGCCCGACCACCGTTGGGACGACCGCGACAACCGCGGAAACCGCGCCAGGCGGGGTCGAGATCCGGCGGGTCGATCTCGGCTTTGTGTCGGCCTATGTCCTCGTGCGAGGCGCCGAGGCGACGATCGTTGATACCGGAGTCGGGGGGAGCGCCGGTGCCATCGAGCAGGGCCTGGCTGACGTCGGCCTCGGCTGGGGCAATGTCGGCAACGTGATCCTCACGCACCGCCACCCCGACCACGTCGGTTCCCTTGGAGATGTGGCGGCGGCGGCAGGCCAGGCTGTCTTAGGATCGGGCGCAGCCGATGCCGCAGTCATCAGCTCGCCCCGTCCCCTCGAAACATATGAGGATGGCGCCGAGGTATTCGGATTGCAGATCGTGGCAACCCCCGGCCATACGCCCGGCCACATCTCGGTTTTCGACCCGGCCACAGCCACCATCGTCGCCGGGGACGCCCTCAACGGAGAGGACAGCGGCGTCGAGGCACTCGTGGACGGGGTGGGTGGTCCCAACCCCCGGTTCACGCCGGAGATGGATCTGGCCATCGATTCCGCCCGAAAGCTGGCCGCCCTCAAACCCAACACGATATTGTTCGGTCACGGCGCGCCGAAAACCGGGGCGGCGGCGGCCGCGCTGGAGGCATTGCTGGCGACGTTGTAGCGAGGCCGCCGTGGTCAGATGTCGGCGTCGCCCGGTTGCACCAATCCGGATTCGTAGGCCACCACTACGGCCTGCACTCGATCCCGCACGCCGAGCTTGGTGAGGACGTGGGACACATGGGTCTTGACGGTTGTTTCGCTCACGAACAGCTTCTCGGCAATCTCGGCGTTGGTGGCCCCCCGCGCGACCTCGCGCAGCACTTCCAGCTCGCGATCGGTGAGCTCGTCCAGCCGGCCATCCGACGTCTCGGGGCGCTGAGTGAACTCCTCGATCAGGCGCTTGGTGATTGATGGAGCCAGCAGCGCGTCGCCTCCCGCCACCACCCGGATCGCCGAAACCAGCTCCTCCGGGGGTGCATCCTTCAGCAAGAATCCGCTGGCGCCTGCCCGCAGTGCGTCATATACGTACTCGTCGAGGTCGAACGTTGTGAGCACCAGCACTTTGGTTTGGTCGCCGAGAGCCTCGACGATCTCGCGTGTGGCTGCGATCCCGTCTTTGCGGGGCATGCGGATGTCCATCAGGACGACATCGGGCCGCATGCGGCGGACCACCTCGACAGCCTCTTGACCGTCGTTGGCCTCGGAGACCACCTCGATGTCTGACTCTGCGCCCAGGATCATCTTGAACCCGGCCCGCACCATTGCCTGGTCGTCGACCAGCACCGTCTTGATCATCGATCAACCTCAAACGGAATCGTGGCCGCGACTCGATAGCCGCCTCCTGCACGTGGTCCGGCGTCGAAGCTCCCTCCGTAGAGCACCACCCGCTCCCGCATCCCGAGCAGACCGTGTCCGGGCTCGGCACCGTTGTCGCCGGGGCGGGTCACCCCCCGTCCGCTGTCGATGATCTCAATCGCCAGATCGCCGTTCTCGTAGCGCACCTCGACTGTTGCCTTGGCGTTCGGTCCGGCATGTTTGATCGTGTTGGTGAGCGCTTCCTGCACGACGCGGTAGGCGGTGAGCTCGACCCCCGGGGGCGCGGGCGTCGCCTCGCCCCGAACCGACCACTCGAGTTCGACCCCGCTTGCCTCGATCTGCTCGAACAACTCCGCCAACCCGGCCAGGCCGGGTTGGGGCTCCAGGCCGATATCCCCCGCGTCCCCTCGCATCACTCCGACCATTCGGCGCATCTCGCCGAGCGCCTGGCGTCCCGTGGCTTCAATGGCTTCCAGGGCATGTTTGGCTTGATCGGGCTTGGTTCCGATGATGCGTTTGGCTCCGGTGGCCTGAACGGTCATGACCGTGATGCTGTGCGCGACCACGTCGTGCAGTTCACGGGCGATCCGGGCCCGTTCGGTCGCGACCGCCCGGGCAGCGGATCGCTCCCGGTCGCGCTCCGCCCGGGCGGCTCGCTCCTCCAGCAGCAGCGAGTTCTGGATCCGGGCCCGGGCGTTGTTACCGACCATCCAGGTCGCTACGTAGACGACCAATGTCAGCAGTATCAGGCCGGATGGAACGCCGGACGCAATCGCACCGAGTGTGGTCCATCCCACCATGGCGGCAACGATGGCGCCGCGCACCACGTCGCCCGGTTGTGGCGGTACGTACAGCGCCAAGCCGTAGAAGGGGATCAGCAACGAGAACTGCGCCGCCGAAGTGATCTGGAAGTCGAGCCCGGTCGTGATGACGAAGAACCCGTGGCCTACCACCGCTGCCGTGACGGGGAACCGCCGCCGGATGCCCACCGGAGCGATTGTCAGAACGGTGAGCGACAGCAGCAGCGGCCCCGGCTGACGCGTGTTCTCGATGACGCTGTTGTCCACGTACGTATCGGCGAACATGAAGTACTCGAACACGCCCACCGCCGCGATCGCAGCTGCGAGTCCGATGTCCTGAAGCACCTCTCGCCGGGTCGGGCGGTATGCGTGGTCGAACATGCTGGGAAAGCGTATCCAGCGGTGTGCTCGAGTGCGTCGGCCGCGCCGACGATTTGGCGTCGTTCACACGGACGATGGGCGCCGGAGCCGACTGATGCCGCTGGTACTCTGCCCGGCCATGCGCCTCGTCATAGCCCGCTGTTCGGTCGACTATGAAGGACGCTTGACGGCTCACCTCCCGATGGCCATCCGGCTCATCATGGTCAAGGCCGACGGCTGTGTCGCCATTCATGCCGACGGGGGTGCGTACAAGCCGCTGAACTGGATGAATGCGCCCAACCACCTGGCGGAGGACGAGCGCCTATGGACGGTCACCAACCCCAAGGGCGAGCGGCTGTTGATCTCGATCGATGAGATCCTCTCCGATACCGAGCATGATCTTGGTACCGACCCGGGCCTGGAAAAAGACGGGGTTGAGGCCCACCTGCAGGCGCTCCTCGCGGAGCGGCCTGAGGTTCTGGAAGCCGGACTGACCCTGATCCGCCCCGAGTACGCCACCGATATCGGACCGGTTGATCTCCTCTGCCGCTCAGACGCAGGCGAGACCGTCGCAGTTGAGATCAAACGGCGAGGGGAGATCGACGGGGTGGAACAGCTCACCCGGTACCTGGACCGGCTGAGTCACGACTCACGCTTGCATCCACTGCGGGGGATCTTTGCCGCTCAGCTGATCGCGCCCCAGGCCAAGGTGCTAGCCGAGGCGAGGGGGATACGCTGGGTCGAGGTGGATTACGACGAGCTCCGGGGCATGGATTCCAACGCGCTGCGCCTGTTCTGACGTGTTCCACGTGGTGCTGCACGAGCCCGAAATCCCGCCGAATACGGGCAACATCATCCGCTTGTCTGCGAACACCGGCGCCACCCTCCATCTCGTGCACCCGCTGGGATTCTCGATGGACGAGGCCAACGTGCGCCGGGCTGGTCTCGACTATTGGGAATACGCATCAGTCCGACAGCACGACTCGTTTGATGCGGTCCTCGCGGCGGTTCGGCCCGACCGCGTGTATGCGCTGACGGGACGGGGGCTCACCCTGCACACCGATGTGGCATACCGCGGCGGAGACATGTTCGTCTTCGGACGGGAGTCGGTCGGCTTGCCCGATTCGGTGCTGTCCCATTCGGCGGTCACCGATCAGGTGCGGATACCCATGCGGCCCAAGAGCCGCTCGATCAATCTGGCCAATTCGGTGGCCATTGTCCTTTATGAAGCCTGGCGGCAACTGGGCTTCCGGGGCGGGCTGTAGCAGGCGCGGCCGGTCGCCCACCAGTTCCCCGGCCGGCCGCCGGCTCAATCGGTGATCGTGAACCGCTCGGTGATCCCGCAAGGCTTCCACACATCGTTCGCGTCGTCCACCAGGCAGTCTTCGCCGACAAACAGCTCATAGTCTCCCGGCGGAGCGTCGATGGTGAGCACGAACTCACCCCAGGTGGGATTCCACGCCGCATACACGCCGGCCGAACCCGGGACGCCGGGCCCGGCACCGCTCAGCGACGGACCCGTGATGGTGGCCGGGGCCGGCCCGCCGGCGAGGTCGCGCATCTCAGCCTCACCCTGCGCCTCGAACCATCTCGCATAGCCGGTCACCGTCACCGGAGCGCTCACCCCTGCGCCGTCCGGGTCCACTGGGCTCTCGAACAGAGTCGCTCCCTCCCCGATCACCGGCGTTTGCCCGGTCGGCGGGGCGGCGGTCTTGGGAACGTCGATCAGCAGTCGGGCCGGATGGGACAGCACGCTCATCCGGGCGTTGGCGCCGTTGCCCCGCAGGAGCCGGATCTCGAGTGGCGCACTGAGATCGGCGGGTTGGGCGATGAGGGCGAAAGTCTCACCGAGGAGGGCGTGAGTTGCGACCGCTTCGACCTCGGTCACGTCGGGCATGGTGACGGAGATCCGGGACGGATCGGCGCCCATGCTCAACCCTCCCGGGACATGATCGGCCGGCATCATTCGACCGTCGCCGGGCCCGGCCATGGAAAAGGCCACCACATACCGGTCACATTGGTCCCCGCTGACGTGGGCCCACCCTCCGATGGCCGAACCCACCGTGCCGTCAGGGGGTGGGGGCGGCGTCACCTGGGCGGTGCTCACGCCCTGCCCGCACGCGACCTCGTTGAAGCCGACCTCCCACGCCGCCGGCGGGGCCAGGAACTCGTTGCTGGCGAAGCCGACCGTTCCATCTTCCAGCCGGACTTGGTACCAGCCGGACCCGTCCGGGTTGAGGGCTCCTTCCCCGGTGACCTCGACCGTCTCATCGTCCATGAAGAGGCGGCCAATCCGTTCGTGCTCGATCCCGCCACCGGCCCGCACGTTCAGGAACGCGCCTTCATCTAATCCGGTGATTCGCCATCGCACATTCTCGGCCACGGGGGCGACACTACCTACCGGTATTGGCCCCGTCAGCAAGGTGGCGGTGCCCGGGAAGGGGGGCTGCTGCTGGTCGCCCGTTGCCAAGTCGATCAGCGCGAACCCGATCGTCTCGCGCCCGTCTCCGAAGGTGGCCACCAACGTACCTCGGTCGGCGTCGAGCCACATCCCGATCCCGCCCTCGATGTCGTACTCATCTACGACCTCGCCCTGCAGGTCTCTCACTACCAGTTGGGCCGTGTTGGCGGCCAGGTCGTTGCGAAAGTACGCAATCTGTGCATCGCTTGATTCGGACGGGACGATGATTCCCCCCTGAATGACCGCACCACTCGGCTCTTCAACGGAGAAGGCCTCTGCCCCCGCCCACACCACACTCAACGATGTTGCTTCCTCCGCAGCTGTTGTAAGCACCACGCTGTCGCCCCAGGTTGAGTAACGCGCAACGTCACCGCGCGGCGCGAGCACCGTCGGGATGTTCGACGCGAGATCCACGGCGACGACCCGACCGTCGAACGCTTCGGTGTCGGCAATGGGTGACCGCTCGATCACCACGGCCGCCGGTCCCGCGGCAGCTCCGATAACCCCTTGGAGCCCGCCGGTGGCGTTGAGCTCCACCTCATCGCCGGCCGCAGTGATGTATGCGATCCGACCGGCAGGATCCTGATACACCACGCCGCCCTGGCCGTCGGTATACGCCACCTCCGCCGGCCGGTTCGAGAGTTGGCTGGTCCTGCGATCGCGGTCGACGGCAACGATGCCGGCCTGGTCCGCCAGGATCAGGGCGGGCCGTCCGGAGGTCGCGGGGACCGGCTCGGGCGTCGCGGCGCCGGCCGTGGTCGTGTCTGTGACGGCGAGGGCGGGAGTGGAGACGGGACCGGGCTCAGTGGTCGCGGTCGTCGTCGTCTGGAGGCCGGCAGGGGCCACCGGATCGTCGCCAAGCTGGAGGAGGGCGATGGCGCCGACTGCCACCACGATGACCACACCCGCCGCCACGGCCCCTAGCCATGAGCGCGGTGGTCGGGACCGTGCAGGCGACGCGAAAGCCGCTACGCCCGGCCCGGGATCGGCCTCGGCCGCCTGGCGGGCCAGATCCTCGAAGGCAGCCCGGATGCGATCGTCGGTGTTCATGGCAGATTCTCCTGATCAAGGCGCGAATGCAACGCTCGACGCCCCTGGTGGAGGTGCGCTTTGGCGGTGTTGGGTGCACACCCCAGGATCTCGGCAATCTCGGCGATGCTGCGGTCTTCCAGATAGAACAGCGCGATGGCGGCTCGCTGCCGCGCCGGCAGGTGGGCGACGGCGCGCCACACCTGCTCGTCCCGCAGCACCATCTCCGCGACCCGGGGCCGCTCGCTCGCTAGTGGTCCGAGGCGCCGCTCGGTTGAGGTCCGGCGGCGTAGGTTGGTGGCCAGGTTGATCGTGACTCGCCGCAGCCAAGCCCCAGGCCGGTCGTAGGTGGAGATCTTCGGCCAGGCCCGGTGGGCTCGGACCAGCGCCTCTTGCGCCAGATCCTCGGCGAGTGCCGGGGTGCCGCTCACGGCAGCCGCCAGCGCCACCATCGCGGCGTACTCGCGGCGGTAGAACGACTCGAAGGGCTCAGTAGACCCGGCGGTCGACAACGGCATGTGCATCAACACCCTCACACACCCGCCCCGGGGTTGGGAGGTTTAGTTGAATCGGCTCCCGGCGCCGGGTTACGCCGGCTGACCGACACCGCCGGTGCAGGCGCCACCCGGCTCGGGGGCATTTCCACCGCCGTTGAACGCGGCGATGAACTGCTCGATCCGGCGGTCGCCCGGATCGCCGGTCTCCATCTGGACACCCCATGCGGTGAGCAGGACCGGCGATGTCTGACCATCGACCGGGCTCACGATCATCTTGGGGCGGCCGGCATAACCTTCGAGCCGGTCGACGAGCTCAGGCTCGCTGCCGGTCGGATAGGTGATCCACACCGCGCCGTGTTCCAGCGAGTGGACCGCGTTCTCCTCCGGAACCGGCTCGGTGTAGACGCCGCAATTCAGCCATACGGGGTTGTGCGGACCGCCGGCCGGGTGGCCGTCGTAAGCGATTTCGCCGTCGACGTGCTGGGGAGGATCAACGGCGATTTCCTGGACGCCTTCCGGGATGCCGCTGACCTCGCTGCTCAACCCAACGACGACCGCCACGATGAATGCCACGAGGACCACGCCACCGGCTCCCCACAGAAGGATCGGCTTCCAGTCGCGGGCGGGCTTGTCCGACGCCTGGGGCAGCGGGCGACGGGTGCCGGATGTGCCGGCCGGCTGTTCCGGCCGTTTCGCCGGAGTCGGTCGATTGCCTTTGGGTCTCGCCATCGGGACGCGCTCCTCGAGGTCTGTGTCCGGGCCAGGTTATGTCATTTCTGGCGAAACCGGGCACCCGGGGGAGGGGGACTATTGATCGTTCCTTAGGCTAGGAGGGTCCCTGAGGGCACCCTATAGCCGGAAGTTCAGCAAACGCATGCCGGTTCCTCGAACTTTCGGCGCTCGGGGCCCCTGAGGGTACCCCCGAGCCTAAGGCTCGCTCCGGGAGGCCCCGGCCGGCCGTTCACAGCGCCGTGCGGATCGCCCACAGATCCGGGAAGACTGGGTGAAATAGCGTGGAACGCAAGTAGTCCGCCCCACTCGACCCGCCGGTGCCCGTCTTGGTGCCAATGGTGCGCTGCACCATCATGACGTGGCGGTAGCGCCACTCCTGTAAGCCCTCGTCCATGTCGGTCAGCAGTTCGCAAAAGCCTGTGAGCACTGGGTCGGTCCGATACACGTCGACCAGTGCGGCTTGGACCCCACCGGACGGGGTAGTCGACTCGGTGGGAGGGCGTTTCAGCGCGTGGGCGGGGATCTGGAACCCGCGACGAGCCAACATGCCGACGAAGCGAGCCCATATCGACGGCGCCGCATACCGGGCTTCGAGCGCCTGGCGCTGCACGGTCCCCGGCGCGAACCGCGTGACGTGCCGGCGCTGCTTGTGGCCCAAGACAAACTCCATCTCCCGAAACTGCCAGGACTCGAAGCCGCTGGCCTGGCCGAGGAAGTCCCGGAACGACAGGAACTCGGTTGGGGTCATGGTCTCGAGGATGTCGAGCTGGCTGACCATGGTCTTGAGGATCTTCAGGATGCGGACCAGCTGGTGCTCTCCCTTGGCGACGGCGTCCTGGTCGATGTGGACGGCGAGGCGATCCAGCTCGTGCAGAACCTGCTTGAACCACAGCTCGTACACCTGATGGATGACGATGAAGAGCATCTCGTCGTGCTCCGGAGGTTGAGACTTGGGCTGTTGTAGCGACAACAACTCCGGCACCTTCAGGTAGTCGCCGTAGGTCATCCCGTGCATCGTCGCTCCTCAGGTCACGCCGGCTCGTTGGGCCTGGAAGCGCTGGTGCGTGCCGGTCTCGACCAACCGGGCGATCCGCACAACGGCGGTGTGCACGTCGATGAACCGCGTGGTCAGCGGTGAGAGCCCGGAGCGGACAACATCCGGCTCCCGGAAATCCGGCAAGACCTTGGCGTCTTCGATCATGGCCTGCACGATTTGCCAGGCAGCCGGATGGGCCAAGGCGACGTGCGAGCCCCGGCGGGCGGGATCAGCGGGCGAGGCGAGGCTGAATCCCATCGGTACGAGGTGCCGTACGGTTTGGTCCACGAAGAACTGGGTGAGCGCCACTGATTTGGACCGGATGGCGTCCATCCCCACCCGGACTACCTGCTCGATCCCCGCTTGGGAAGCCGCGAGTGACAGGATCGGCATCGTGCCGGCGTGAAAACGGCGAATCCCCTCAGTGGGCGTGAACGTCAGCTCCATCGCAAACGGCTCGGCATGCCCCCACCACGCAGTGATCGGGTTCTCCAACCGGTTTTGCAGATCCCGCCTGACGTAGAGGAACGCGGGGCTGCCCGGACCGCCGTTCAGGTACTTGTAGGTGCAGCCGATCGCGAGATCGGCTCCGGCGCCACCCAGGTCGACCTCCACCGACCCGGCTGCGTGGCTGAGATCCCACAGCACCATGGCCCCAGCGCTATGGGCGGCGGCGGTGAGCGCCTCCACGTCGTAGCTGTATGCGGACCTGTAGCAGGCGGCCGACAGCGACAGCAGCGCGACGTCGTCATCGAGCGCGGCCTCGATCGCTTCGACCGGTCCGTCGATCCCGTTGGGGGATGGGATCACGTCGAGTGAGTACTGCTCCCCGAGCATTTCGGTGATGCCGTTCAACACGTAGATGTCGGTTGGAAAGTTCAGGTCGTCGGTGATGATGCGGGAGCGGCCGGGCTGGGCCGTCAGCGCGGCCACGGCGAGCTTGAAAAGGTTGACCGATGTCGAGTCCGAGATGATGACTTCGCCCGGACCGGCCCCGATCACCGGCGCCAGCAGATCACCGACCTCGAGCTGCAGGTCCCACCAGCCTTCGCGCCACGACTTGATCAGGCGCCTGCCCCACTGCTCCTCGACGACCTGGTCCACGGACGCCGCCGCCGCCTCGGGCATCATCCCCAGGGAGTTCCCGTCGAGGTAGATCAGCTCCGGATCGGCGATACGGAATCGATCGCGTTCGTGCGCGATCGGGTCGGCGGCATCCAGTTCTCGGGCCCGCTGATACCCGGCCACATCCGGAAAAGGACCCAGCTCGGTAGTCAACCGGCGAGCTCCTGGAGCGCGATCGCCTCGGCCAGCGCCGTCTTGCGGAACTCCTCCAGATCGAGGCTTTCGTTGGGGCCGTGGGCCCGTGACGTTCCATCCGCGGGCCCGATCAGGAGGATGGCGGCGTCCGGATAGGCGTGTGCAAACGCGGCCACGAACGGGATTGATCCGCCGACGCCGATTTCGATCGCCTCTACGCCGTAGGCGTGGCGGAATCCCGCGCGGAACGCGTCATACGCCGGCCCGCTCGTATCGAGCTTGAAGGGCGGTCCGGATGCTCCGGGTGTCACCGTGACCTGCGCGTTCCAGGGGACGTTGGCTTCCAGGTGCGACACCAGCGCCGCCAGCGCCGCTGACGGATCCTGGCCGGGTGCGAGCCGCATGCTGATCTTGGCCCGGGCCGCCGGTACCAGCTGGTTGATCGCCTCGGCCACCGGCGGTGCGTCGAGAGCCAGGATCGAGATGGCCGGCCGGGTCCACATGCGCGAGGCAAGCGAGCCCGTGCCGATCAGGTCGACCCCCTCCACTGCCCCGGCGATCTCTCGCAACGTCGCTTCGTCGACGTCCCGTGGAACGTCATCGTTCGCCGCCAGTCCGGGGATTGCCACGTTGCCCTCGTCCGTGTGGAGTGTCGCCAGCGCACGCACCAGCGCGCTCAAGGCGTCGGGAATCGCGCCGCCGTACATGCCGGAGTGCACGGCCACCTCCAGTGTGCGGACCTCGATCACTGCGTCGACCAAGCCCCGCAGCGAGGTGGTGAGGCTGGGCTGGTTCACCGCGAGGTTGCCGCTGTCGGCGATCACGATGGCGTCGGCGGCGAGCCGATCCTGATGCTGGGCCAGGAACTGGTCGAGGTGGAGTGAGCCGATCTCCTCTTCACCTTCGATGAAGACTTTGAGGCCCACCGGGGGCCGGCCACCGAACGCTCGGGCAACGGCGGTGTGGATGATGATTCCGCATTTGTCGTCGGAGGTACCCCGTCCGTAAAGCCGGCCGTTGCGCTCGAACGGTTCGAACGGTGCGGTCTCCCATTGCTCGGGCGGTCCCGGCGGCTGCACGTCATGATGCGCGTAGAGCAGGACGGTGGGTGAACCCTCGGGACCGGTCATCTCGCCAATCACTCCCGGGTGGGCGCCGTCCAGCTCCAGCAACTGAGCGTCCGAGAACCCGGCTTCTGCAAGCAGCTCAGCCGTCCGTTCGGCCGAGCGACGGACGCCGACCGGGTCGTAGCCGGCTGCACTGACCGAGGGGATCCGGACCAGTTCCTCGAGTTCGGATCGCATCGTGGGAAAGAGCGAATCAATGGCGGAAGTGAGATCGGTCGTCATTGCCGGCCAGCCTATCTCGCACCGAGCCGGAGTCGTCGGTGGTCCGTCGCTTGGGACGAGGCTGGAGGCGGCGGGAAGCTGCTTGACCCTCACGTAACGTGAGGGTGTATCTTCCGGGTATGCAAACTGAAACGGCGCTCACAGTCGGGGCAGTGGCCCGCCTGGCGGGCCTGACCATCCGCACCCTGCACCACTACGACGAGATCGGGCTGGTCAAGCCCGGTCGGCGATCGAGCGGCGGTTACCGACTGTACGGCGACGCCGAGGTCGAGCGCCTGCAGGAAGTGCTCTTCTTTCGTGAGCTCGGGTTTGGTCTGGAGGAGATCAACGACATCGTGGACCGGCCGGACTACGACCGGGTGGTGGTGCTGGAACGCCAGCGCGAGCTGCTGGTGGCCCGGGCCGACCGCCTGCTGACCATGGTCGATGCGGTCGACCAGGCACTCGATGCAAGGAGAACAGGAATGAAACTCACAAAAGAGGAGATGCTCGAGGTGTTCGGCGATTTCGATCCGTTTGGACACCAGGAGGAGGCCGAGGAGCGATGGGGTGATACTGCGGCATACGCAGAGTCGGCTGGCCGTACGAGCAACTACTCGACAGAGGACTGGCGTGCGTTGCGCGCCGAAGCGGAGGCGATCAACCAGGCGTTCCTGGCGCTGATGTCGGCCGGCACACCCCCGACCGATGACGACGCGATGGACGTGGCCGAGCGCCACCGGGGACACATCACCAGGTGGTTCTACGACTGCTCGATCGAGATCCACGCCGGACTGGGCCGGTTGTACGTCGAAGATGCCCGGTTCACGGCCAACATCGATCGGGCCGGCGACGGCCTCGCCCGCTACATGTCGGAAGCGATCGCCGCCAACGCCGCCCGCCGCTGAGGCGAACCTAAGGCTGCTGGGTGCCCTCAGGGCACCCAGCAGCCGAAAGTTGCCGGGCAGCCCCGGGCCCGAGACCGGCCCGGCGCCGCCCGACCGGCTACCGTCGCCGCGATGAGCGATTGGTCCCAGGAAGTCGATCACATCGAGGAGCGCCGCCGCCTGGCGCAAGAGCTGGGAGGCGAAGAGCGGGTCCGACGCCAGCGGGAGGCCGGCAAGCTGACCGTGCGGGAACGGGTCGACGCGGTGCTCGACGACGGCACGTTCCAGGAATTCGGCGCTCTGACCGCCAAAGTCTCCTACGACGACGACGGTGCGATCACCGGCTATCAGCCCACCAACTACGTGGCCGGCCGGGGGCAGATCGACGGCCGTCCGGTCATGGTCGGTGGCGACGACTTCACCGTCCGCGGGGGCCACGCCGACGCCTCGATCTGGGAAAAGCAGGTGTATGGCGAAAGCCTCAGCGAGGAGCTCCAGATCCCGATGGTTCGCCTGCTCGACGGTTCGTCGGGCGGCGGATCGGTCACGACCTATCTGGAGGAGCAGAAGACGTACGTGCCGCCGCTCCCCGGCTTCGACGTCCAGGCCCGACTGCTCAACCTGGTGCCGGTTTGCTCGGCGGCGTTGGGTCCGGTGGTCGGTTTGGGGGCGGCCCGGGCGGTGATGAGCCACTTCACCGTATTGGTGGAAGAGCTGGGCCAGGTGTTCGTGGCCGGACCGCCGCTGGTTGAGTACGCCAGCCACGAGACGGTCACCAAGAACCAGCTGGGCGGGGTGGAGGTCCACGGCGGCAACGGCGTCGTCGACAACATCGCCGCCTCCGAGCCCGAGGCTTTCGACCAGGTTCGGCGGTTTCTGTCCTACCTCCCCGCGAACGTGTGGGAGATGCCGCCGGTGGCCCCCACTGATGACGACCCTCACCGAGCCGACGACGAGCTGTTGTCGATAATCCCTCGGAACCGGCGCCGGATCTACGACGTCCGGGCTGTGATCGGCCACATCGTGGACCGCACCAGCTTTTTCGAGATCGGTGAACGGTGGGGCCGCTCGGTGGTCGCGGGCCTCGCTCGCCTGGGCGGGCATCCGGTCGGCGTCATTGCAAACAACCCCAAGCATTGGGGTGGGGCGCTCACCGCCGACGGTTGTGAGAAGGCGGGGCGGATGGTCGACCTGTGCGAGACCTTCCACCTGCCGGTTGTCAGCCTGGTCGACAACCCCGGCTTCGCCATCGGCTCCGCCGCCGAGGCGGCAGCCACCATTCGGCGGGGCGGCACCTTGATCGCTGCGCTCTATCAGATGACGGTGCCGTACTTCGCCGTGATCACACGTCGAACATTCGGCGTGGCAGGAGCCGCGTTTGTCGATTGCGCCCAGCCGAGGATGCGGGTCGCCTGGCCCAGTGGGGATTGGGGATCGTTACCGCTGGAAGGCGGCGTCGAAGCCGCCTACAAACGGGCACTGGCCGAGGCCGACGATCCCGAGGCCCTCAGGGCGGAGCTGTTAGACCGATTCGAGGCGGTGCGTTCGCCGCTGCGCACTGCTGAATCATTCGGAATCGAAGACGTGATCGACCCCCGCCACACCCGACGGATCCTGTGCGAGTGGGCAGAGCTGGCGTACGGCAAGCTTCCCCAGATGCTTGGACCTCGGACACGTGGATTTCGGCCCTAGCCTGCGAATAGCGGCGAAATCGGGACATGTTCGCGCCGACACACGCTCCCCGTCCAGCGTCCGACGAGTGAGACGAGTAAAGTGCCCTGACACCCCGGGCTCTGATCCGGAGACCGGGCTGGCAACGCGTAGGGACTGTTAGAGGCATGAGGCGACACCGGTCGCCCGCCGTGGCCCGATCGAGATATCCGCCGTCATTGGCCGGATTGGTGCCTCATCTGGGCTTGTCGTCGCCGGTCTCTCGGGAGCCATTGCGGAGCGGAGATCGTACAGGTGGAACAGAGTGCTCTTTCTCAGGTAGGGCTCCCGCTGGCGGTGTTCCTGATGATGGTCACGCTGGGGCTCACCCTCAGTTGGTCCGACTTCAAGCGGACGCTCATGTTCCCGCGGGCAGTGATCGTTGGGCTATGCCTCCAGCTACTGGCGCTGCCCCTGCTCGGCTTTGCTATCGCGTTCGCCCTGCCGCTGGACCCCGTGATTGCAGTGAGCGTCATCTTGCTGGCCGCTGCGCCCGGCGGCGCCACCTCCAACGTGATCGTCCATGTTGCCGACGGCGATCGAGCCCTTTCCGTCACGCTGACCGCTCTCTCCAACACAGTTTCGTGGCTCACGATCCCTTTGCTCATGTCGTGGGCAGTGGAAGCTTTCGACACTGGCGCAGGCGACGTCAGGGTCCCCTTTGTCCGCACGATGCTCGAGGTTGCGACCATCACCGTGGTGCCGCTGGCTGTTGGGATGGGCGTGCGATGGCGCCGGCCGAATTTCGCCACTCGCACGCAACGGGCCGGCAAGGTCTTCTCCGGCGCCGTCCTGGTCATCATCGTCGGAGCACTGTTCATCGAGAACTGGGAGCTGGTGTTGGATCGAGGGCCGGAGTTTGCGGTCGCCCTGATCCTCCTGAACGGGGTAGCGCTGGTGGGTGGATACGGACTGGCTACCTGGACGGGTCTGCCTCGTGTCCAAGCCGGCACCCTCGCTATCGAGACCGGTATTCAGAATGCCGCACTGGCAATAGCGGTGGCTCTGGTCTCGCTCGACTCACCGCCCATGTCGGTGATCCCGGCGCTCTACGGACTGTGGATGCTGATCAGCGGCTTCACCCTCGCCTTTGTGCTGTTCCGCAAGGAACGTTCCGCCGCAACGGTGGGCTGAGCCACCGGGCCCACTTCTCAGAGTTCGAAGCTCGCAATCTCGTCCGCATGCAGGGTATTGGCGAGGATGCGGTCGTAGCCGGAGAGCGCGTTCACCATCGTGCTGTACCACTTGTGGTCCACCACGGCGATGATGGCCGACGTGCCCGGTCGAAGCTCTGAACCGAGATCCGCAAGCATCTTGTTGTCCAGCCCCTGGTCGGTAGCCTTGCCCGTCAATGCACCTGCGGCCGCGCCAATGGCGGTCGTCGCCAGCAACGATGGGGGAAAGATGATCCCGAGAGCGGCTCCGATCAACGCGCCCCGCTTTGCCCCTTTGGCCGGGGTGAGCTCCGCTCGCTCGGAGATGTGCAGCTTTCCGTCGCCGTCCCGCTCCATAACCGCTGCATCGATGAGCTCGATGACATCCTGTTGGTGCAGCCGCACCAGCTCATTGAGCATGGATTGTGCGGCGGCGGGACTGCTATAAACGGCGGCAATGAGCTCGATGGGGTCGAAGTCCTGATCCACGGTCGCTCCTCAGCTTGGTGCGTGGTATCCCACCATGCTCGGAGAGACCGCTGATCACCCGTGGGGGGTGAACGAAATCTCGGCCCGAAGGGCGATGGCGCCAGTCGGGCGCCAGTCCCGATCGTCAGCCCTCCCGCCCAGGTCATGATGGACGAGTCAAACAGCATCTCCGTTGAGATCAACCAAATCAGTCGACCTACCGAACAGAATCAAGTGGTCGCCAGCTTTGGTGTGTTCGTCTGGGGGTGGACGGGCCATGTGGTTTGACGTCCCTTGCTGGTTGCGCCAAATCGACAGCACGGTGATATCGCCGCCGCCGAACAGGTCGCCGATCGAGCGTTCGACCAACGGGCCTTCGGGAACGACCTGGAGCGACAGGATCGCATACTCGCCGAACACCATCCAGGTATCAGCCACCCGAGCTCGGGAAATACGGTCGGCGACCAGGCGCGCAGGCCGCCGTCCGACACGCGTCAGGAATCCGGTGCGCTCCAGTACGCCGAGGCCGGCGAGGAGTCCAAGCAGGACCGCCAGCCGAAAGGCCCGGTGATTCGACGAAGGCAGTAAGAAACCGAAACCGAGCAGCCCGAGAAGGGTGGCAGGTCCGATGAAGCCGACGAGAAAGAGGATCGAAACGACCCTGCGCGACGCGGGATCCTTCACCACGATTTCGGACTCGGACGTTGTGTAACCGGAGCCGGTGAGCGCCGACCTGGCCTCGAACCTGGCAGCCTCGGGCGGCAAACCCGCACGCATGAATACCTCACCGGCTGTAAGGACGAGGAAACGCCACAACACGAGGATCCCGATGATGCCGAGGACTGCTGGCACCTCACCTCCTCTGCGGTCCCGTGTTGAGCCTCTGGCCGATCGCGGCTGACCCGCCCTCGCAACCGTCCCTCGGCGTGCTGCCTGTTTGAGTGCACGGCGATCACTGCTCAGGCCGATCGGCGAACGCTCCCACCCTCCGGGCCAACGGGTGAATGTACTTCACCCACCGCAGGTGAAACGTGGTCCGTGGGCGCGGCCCACAGAGCCGAATCGCGCGGCGGCGCAGACGTTCCGAGCTGCGCGGGCAGCGGGGAGCATGTGCGATGATGTTTCCGACACCGTGTCGGACGGCTGTGATGCATTGTCGGCTGGGCTTGAGCGCGCGGCGGGCGGTGACCACAGAGGGAGGCATAGACGTCGGGGCGGATCCACGGCCCGCGGCCTCCCACCTAGAGTTGGAAATTCGGGGATGCACCACACAAGAGACCGCACCGAAAGCAAGACCGAGGCAGGTTCGAAGGCTGGAGGCGCCCGCACCGAAGGTCTCCTGCTGCGATCCAAGGTGCTAACACCACCAGTCGCTGATCACCACGTCTCGCGGCCACGGGTACGGGCGCTCCTTGATGAACAGCACCACGCACGGCTGACTGTGGTGGTCTCACCAGCGGGATATGGCAAATCTGCGCTGCTGGCGGAGTGGGCGAACGGCTCTCCCAACTTGGTGTCTTGGCTCAGGCTGGATGAGGGTGACAGCGACCCGGCCGTTTTCATTCGCTATCTGGTTGCGTCGGTAGGCGCCGTCGCTCCCGAGGCGGCTCGCCACGCAACCGATCTAGCGTCGGACGGAGCATCACCGCGTGTCATCGCTACCGCGTTGATGGCCTCGATTGCCTCCAGCGCGCCCGTCGTCACCATCCTCGATGACTTCCACCGGGTCTCCGGCACGGATGTCACGGAATTGTGTTCGCACGTCCTTGATGAGCTCCCTCCCTCGTGGCGGTGGATCATCGGGTCCCGATCGGAGCCGCCCCTCGGACTCGCTCGCATGCGTGCCAACCTCTCATTGGGGATGATTTCGGCGGACCAGCTCCGTTTCGACGATCAAGAGGCTCATCGGTTGCTCGTTGAAGGGATGGAGATTGATGCAATGCCTGACGTAACGAGCACGGTGAATCAGCGTGCGACCGGGTGGGTAGCCGGGCTGTGCCTTGCGGGGCTCGCCGCCCAGGAGTCACCGGTGGATCAGGAGGGTGCCCTACTCCGCTATTCGGGCCAAGATCGGTACCTCGCTGCGTACTTCGCCGAGGAGGTACTTGCCCAGATTCCGCCACAGCTCCAGGACTTCGTCCTCGACACTTCGGTCCTTCACGTGCTCAGCCCAGACGTCTGCCGCGCTGTGATCGACGCAGAGGATGCCACTCTGCTGTTGAATGAAATCGCCCGCCGCCGTTTCTTCATCACTCGCATTGGCCGGGACCGACCGGATGTATACGAATACCACGACCTCTTCTCCTCGTGGCTACAGGCCGAACTCGAGGCCAGAAAACCTGGACGCAGCGCCATCCTGCGTCGGCGCGCCGCAGCATGGTGCAGGGATCGCGGCCTCGTCGCGGAGGCAGTGCGCTACTCCCTTGACGCCGGCGACTGGAGCACCGCAGCGGAGCTGATCGTCGAGCACGGTTACGGCTTCATCCAGCACGGGATCTTCCGCACCGTGCTCACGTGGATCACTGCGCTGCCGGAGGCCGAACTGGAACGCGTGCCCGCGTTGGCAGTCCTCGCTGGCGACGCTGCGGCCAATAGCGGCGAATGGCCCCAGGTAGTCCGGTTCACAGAAGTTGCGCTTGGTGCAGACACCTCGACGGTAGCCGGGAAGGCCGTTCGCCTGGGTGGTCTCATCCTGAACTGGTTCACGTTGCTGGCCGGAGGCACCGTCGAGGAGATGGAGGCATGCTCGGCGGAGATGGAACACCTCGCCGGCTTCACGGCGGCCGTGACCCCCCGCCATGAGGGTGAGGATCCGGGGCGAGCGTTCGGTCTGGCCGCTGTTACGCAATACATCCTCGCTGATTACCCGCGCGCCCTCGAACTGGTCCGCCGGGCCGAGCAGGGTCCGGGGACCTTGTTCGCCGCGTTGGTTCCGGAAGGCATCGAGGCACTGGTGCGTTTCGCGATGGGTGAGATCGCAGAGGCGGAGCATCTGGCGAGAGACTCCTTGTCGCAAGCAGACAGGGTCGATGAACTGCCAATCGGTGCGATTCTCGGGGCTCTGGTGCTCCTGTGGACGGGGGACGATAGCGACGTTGCAGCCTCCTGCGCCATCGTCAACAGGGTTGCAGAGCGCGCCCGCCTTGCGCAGGGACCTGTCTTCGTGGCGTTGTGCATTGCCGAGGCCGCGAACCGGGCCGGGGATCACCGCCGAGCCGCTCAGGCGGTCGAAGAAGCGCGACGACAAATGGACGAGCTCCAGGAGCCGAGGTTCGTGCAGAAGCTCGTGGAAATCCAAGCCGAGCGAGTTCATGGGCCGGACGGCGCGCCTGATTGGAAGGAAATGAGCGACCGTGAGCGCGATGTACTGCGCTTGCTGCTCACAGACCTGACTCGCAGCGAGATCGCTCGCGAGCTCGGAATATCGCCCGAAACCGTCAAAACGCACACTGCACGTATCTATCGGAAACTGGGTGCCTCGGGCCGGGCGGAGGCAGTCCAGCGCGCCCGCCGTTTCGGCTTGGTCTGACCGGCCCACTTGGCGCGGCGACAGACCTGTTCACCCACGGTGGGTGATTCGCCCACTCGCGTCATCGTGTGCGATGACGTTCCGCCACGACGGTACCGATCAAAGCCCTCTCGGAGGATCCAATGGTTCACCAACATGTCGCCGACAGTTCTGCGCTCGCGCCGGCCTACGCAGGCCGCCTCAGCCGGACGCCCGTACCCAAACACCGACTTCCTGATGCGGAGTCCGCGCCCGAGGCTGTCTACCGCCTGATCCACGACGAGCTCTTGTTGGATGGCAGCTCGCGTTTGAACATGGCGACCTTCGTCACCACCTGGATGGACCCGGAGGCAGAGCGCCTCATGGCAGAGACCTTCGACAAGAACATGATCGACAAGGACGAGTATCCACAGACGGCCGAGATCGAGCGCCGGTGCGTCAACATCGTTGCAGACTTGTTTCATGCTCCGGCCGACGGAGACGCCATCGGTGTGTCGACCATCGGATCGAGCGAGGCCGTGATGCTGGGCGGGCTCGCCATGAAGTGGCGCTGGCGCCCGCGCCGCGAAGCCGAGGGCAAGTCCACCGATCGCCCCAACATGGTGATGGGGTCGAATGTGCAGGTCGTGTGGGAGAAGTTCTGCAAGTACTGGGACGTCGAAGGCCGGTACGTGCCGGTCGCGCATGACCGTTTCGTGGTTGATCCCGGCGACGTGATGCAGCGGGTCGACGAGAACACGATTGGGGTAATCCCGATCCTGGGCACTACCTACACCGGGGAGTTCGAGCCGATCGGCCAGATCCACGATCGGGTGGTCGCGTACAACGAGGCACATGGACTCGACATCCCCATCCATGTGGACGCGGCAAGCGGTGGGTTCGTAGCGCCGTTCCTTCATCCAGACCTGGAATGGGATTTTCGGTTGCCCCAGGTCAAGTCGATCAATGTCTCTGGTCACAAGTACGGGCTCACATACCCGGGGATCGGTTTCGTTATCTGGCGATCCGAGCAGGATCTACCCGAAGACCTCGTGTTCCACGTGAACTACCTGGGCGGCGACATGCCGACTTTCACGCTTAACTTCTCGCGGCCGGGTAATCAGATCGTGGGCCAGTACTACAACTTCGTGCGCCTCGGCCGCGAGGGGTACACGAGGATCATGGAGACGCTGCGTGACGTAGCCACCCACATGGCGGCTGGAATCGGCGAGATGGGTCCGTTCGAGATAGTCAGCGACGGCTCCGCGATACCGGTGCTGTCGTTCCGCATGAAGGATGCGGCGCCCTACACGGTATTCCACATTTCCGACCAGCTGCGCACCGGCGGATGGCAGGTTCCGGCCTACACGATGCCGGAGAACGCTACCGACGTCGCCGTGCTGCGCATCGTGGTCCGAGAAGGATTCGGGTTCGACCTCGCCAATGCTCTCCTCGACGCCTTGGGTGATGCTGTGGCGCACCTCGAGAAGTACCCGCCACCCCACCCACCCGGCCGGGGCGGATTCGCCCACTGAAGCGGCGACCGGAAAGGCCCCTCTGATGCGCTGGCGCCTTGTTTGGAATCCGGGCGATCTGGGCTGGCGCGTCTCCGCCCTGTTCATGGTCGGGTCGCTGCTGTTTGCTGTCGGGTCGTTTCCGCCCTATGCGCAGCTCGTTGATCCGGGCACGGTCGGGGTAACGTTCTTCGTCGGTTCGGTCTTCTTCACCTCGGCCGGATACAGCCAGTTTCTCCAGGTGATCAACGAGCCGGTGACCGGCGCCGGCCCTCGAAACCAATTCAGTTTTTGGGCCTGGCAACCCGATCGGATCCTGTGGTGGGCGACGCTCGTCCAACTCGTCGGAACGCTTCTGTTCAACATCAACACGATCGACGCAATGTTGGAGAACCTCTCCATCGAACAGACCAACCGGCTCATTTGGGCGCCCGACATGTTCGGCTCGATCGCATTTCTGGTCGCGAGCCATCTGGCATGGGTCTTGGTCTGTGGGCGGGTTTGGTGCGTCCGCCGCGAAGACGTCGATTGGTGGATCTCGGCTCTGAACTACGTCGGGTCGATCTTCTTCATGGCCGCAGCTATCACGTCATTCACGCTCCCGACCACCGGCGAGATCCTGAACCTGACGCTGGTGAACTCGGGCACGTTTCTCGGCGCAGTCTGCTTCTTCACCGGGGCCTACCTGCTTTTGCCACCCAAGGCGGTCGAGCCGACCGTGCGCCCCGAACAGGCTTGATTCCGGTAGCCGGCGGTCGCCCGGCTCCGGGCTGTCACCGCCCGTTCACCCCCCCTGGGTGATGAGAAGCCGTTTTTTTGTTGCGACGCTCGCAATCTGACCGCGATCACGGAGGGACTGCATGCCGGACGGAAAGCCAAACATTGTCGTGATTTGGGGCGACGACATCGGATTGACCAACCTCAGCTGTTATGGCGATGGCGTCATGGGCTACACAACGCCCAACATCGATCGACTGGCCGACGAGGGAATGCGGTTCACCGACTACTACGGTGAGCAGAGCTGTACGGCGGGTCGAGCTGCGTTCATCACGGGCCAGAGCGTCTTCCGGACGGGTCTGTCGAAGGTAGGTATGCCTGGGGCCGAGCTCGGGCTCCAGCCGGAAGACCCCACCATCGCAGAGTTGCTCAAACCCCACGGCTACGTTACGGGGCAGTTTGGAAAGAACCATCTGGGCGATCGCGACGAGCACCTGCCATCGAATCACGGATTCGATGAGTTCTTCGGCAATCTGTACCACCTGAACGCCGAGGAGGAGCCAGAGCACGAGGACTACCCTCCCGCCGCGGACTACCCCGATTTCCGGGAGAACTTCGGGCCCCGCGGCGTGATCCACGCCTATTCGGACGGCCGGATCGAGGACACCGGCCCATTGACCAAGAAGCGCATGGAAACGATCGACGAAGAAACGCGAGACGCGGCCATCGATTTCGTCCAACGCAACCACGCCGCCAACAGGCCCTTCTTCATGTGGTTCAACACGACGGGCATGCACTTCCGTACCCATATCAAGGACGAGATACGCGGTCAGGCGGGTCGCTGGCAGTCCGACTACCACGACGCGATGGTCGAACACGACAAACACGTCGGCGCGATCCTCGACGAGCTCGACGACCTCGGCATCGCCGAGGACACAATCGTTGTCTATGGCACTGACAACGGTCCGCACATGAACACTTGGCCGGACGGCGCTATGACGCCGTACCGCAACGAGAAGAACTCGAACTGGGAAGGCGCGTATCGCGTGCCCTGCATTGTGCGCTGGCCCGGCAGGATCCCGGCCGGTGTCGTGTCAAACGAGATCGTCAGCCACATGGACTGGTTGCCCACGTTCTTGGCGGCGGCTGGCGATCCCCATGTCAAGGAGAAGCTGCTCGACGG
The DNA here is from genome assembly GCA_041576165.1 of Acidimicrobiia bacterium. Taxonomy (GTDB): domain Bacteria; phylum Actinomycetota; class Acidimicrobiia; order Spongiisociales; family Spongiisociaceae; genus JBFGLM01. The sequence continues at coordinate 4,796 of JBFGLM010000017.1, read as the reverse complement.
GCATGAGGCAAATGGAAAGAGCTTCACCGTCCATCTCGATGGCTACAACATCCTGCCTTACTTGACGGGCGAGGTCGACAAGAGCCCGCGTATCGAGTTCTTCTACTTCTCCGACGATGGAGACCTGACAGCGTTTCGCTACGACAACTGGAAGCTGGTCTTCATGGAACAGCGGTCTGCCGGAACGCTACAAGTGTGGTTCGAACCCTATACGGTGCTGAGGATCCCCAAGTTCTTCAACTTGCGCACAGATCCGTACGAGCGCGCGGACCAGACGTCGAACACCTACTGGGATTGGGTGATCGACCGGGCATTCCTGGCGATACCGGCCCAGATGCTGGTAGGGCAGTTCCTAGCGACCTTCCAGAAGTACCCTCCCCGGCAGAAAGCGGCCAGCTTCACGGTCGATCAGGTCATGGACAAGCTGCTGGCCGGCGTCGGCAGTACCTAGCCGAGAGGTGCCAGATGACTTCGACCGGGGCTCCCTGCGAACGGATGGTGCCGGTGGGATTCCCACCGGCACCGGGCATGGTCTGGGTGCCGGGCGGCACGTACACCATGGGCTCGGATCGGCACTATCCGGAGGAAGCTCCTGCCATACGGGCGGACGTTGCGGGCTTCTGGATGGATCAGTTCCAGGTCCGCAACGCCGACTTCGCAACCTTCGTTGAGGACACCGGCTATGTGACCGTTTCGGAGCGGCCGCTCGATCCCGCCACGTACCCGGGAGCTCCAGTCGAGAATCTCGTCCCCGGTTCGATGGTGTTCACGAAAACGCCCGGGCCCGTTGACCTGCGCGACTACGGCAACTGGTGGTCGTGGGTGCCGGGAGCGAGTTGGTGGCAACCAGAGGGGCCCGGGAGCTCCGTTGAAGGGCTCGAGGAACATCCCGTAGTCCACGTCGCCCACGAAGATGCTGCGGAATATGCCCGGTGGGCAGGTAAATCACTCCCTTCCGAGGTTGAGTGGGAGCGGGCAGCCCGGGGCGGCTTAGACGGAGCCGAGTTCACCTGGGGTGACGAGAAGCTCCTGAACGGCTCGCCTCCGGCCAATTGGTGGCAGGGTGAGTTTCCGTGGCAGAACACGCTCGATGACGGCTTCGAGCGAACGGCTCCAGTGGGATCCTTCCCGCCGAACGGCTTCGGGCTGTATGACATGGCCGGCAACGTCTGGGAGTGGACCGACGACTGGTTCGTCCTCGATCGCACACCGAGCGGCGGCTGCTGCACGCCGCAGATGCCAAGAGTCGGAACGGAGGAGACGAGCTACAACCCACACAGATCTCAGTTCCGGGTTCCCCGCAAGGTCTTGAAGGGCGGTTCGTTCCTGTGCGCCGACAACTACTGCATGCGGTACCGGCCGGCAGCCCGTCAGGCTCAGGACGTCGATACCGGAATGAGCCATCTGGGATTTCGATGTGTCGCCCGTCCGGGGGCCGAGCATGCGGGTCCCGGCAGCTGACGAGCGACCGACCGCTGCTTCCGCACCTCCGGTACGGCGGGCGAGACCGCCCGTGACCCTCGGGGCCCGCAGCGACCGGTCGGTGTTGGCGGATCTTGCCCGGGTTTACCTGGCCGACCCGAACAATGACCGGGCTCGGGCTCGATTGGTCAGGGGGCTCATCGACGTGCCCGACCACCCGGCGGGAACGATCGACGACGCAGTGGCAGCACTGGCAGCTGACGAACACGTGAATCATGAGCGCTTGGTGCCTTATGCCGTGGACCGGTTGGAGGCAACCCCGGTCGTGGCCGATGCGCTGGCCATGCTCAGATCCGGGGCCAGGTTGTCTCCCAAACTCCGGGCTGCGGCTGGCGTGGCGCTCTCGAGCCCGCTCATCATGCGACTGCTGTCGGACTATCTGCTGGCCAGCGAAGCCGTAGAAACCCTGATCGTCGCCCTTCGCCGCGACTGGCTCGAGGCGGCGGTGACCGGCACCGGCCAGGTAGGAGTTGCTTCCGAGCTGCTGGGGGCGGTTGGGCTTCAAATGCACCTCACCGAGTGGGTATTCCAGGAGACCGCTGAGGAAGTCGACCAGCTGGCGGCACTGGAGCGGTTGATTCTGAACCGAGTGCAACCGGGTGATGCGCCGATCCTGATCTATGCGTTGTATCGACCGCTGAGAGAGATCTTCCGGGACTCGTGGGAGTCGGTCACCGTTCCGAGTGGCGACCGACCGCGAGAACTGTTCCGCCGGCATTTGGCCGAGCCCGCTGACCTATGCGCGCAGGCCGAGCAGATGCCCCGGTTGACCGCGATCACAGACGCGGTCTCCCGGGCTGTCCGCGCTCAGTATGAGGAGCGACCCTATCCGCGCTGGCGGCATCTGGGATCGCGCCGGGCACGGCGCTTGGGTGAGACGGTTGCCAACGCCATCGCCGCGCCGTCAATAGCGGACGACATTGACGCGGAGCGGCCTCGAATCCTGATCGCCGGGGCCGGGACCGGGCGACACGCCGTCATGACGGCTGTGCGCTACGCGGGCGCTCGGGTCCTAGCCGTTGACCTGAGCCGTGCGGCACTTGCGTACGGCGCCTACCAGGCGCAACGCCTCGACGTCCAGAATATTTGCTTTGCCCAGGCCGACATCGCCGAATTGGCCGCACTTGATGAGACCTTCGATGTCGTCGAATGCATGGGTGTACTGCACCACATGGCCGACCCGGAGCAGGGCTGGGGTGAGCTGCGAAGCTTGATTCGCCCCGGCGGTCTCATGAAACTCGGGCTATACAGCTCGCACGGTCGAAGGTTCCTCGACCCGGCGAAGGCAATTATCGCCGCACGCGGCTTTGAACCCACCATCGCGGGAATTCGAGCCTTCCGGTCGACGCTGCGGTGCTCGCCGATGGACTCGCCAGCGCGTCGCGTTATGAGGGCACCGGATTTCTATTCGATCAGCGGTTGTCGCGATCTTTTCTTCCACGCCCATGAAGATCGGTTTGACCTGCCTCGCATTCAGCGAGCGATCAAAGCATTGGACCTCGAGTTCCTCGGCTTCGAGCTGGCGACTCCCCGGCTGCGGGACCTGTACCGCAGCACTTTCCCGGACGATCCGACCGCTCGCAGTCTGTCAAACTGGGATTTTCTCGAACAGCGGCATCCCCAGATCTTCAGCTCGATGTACCGCTTCTGGGTGCGAGTGCCGGGCCGACGACTGCACCAGCCGCTGTAGGTGTTCTCGATCACCCTGGCAGGGTGATGGAACGCCGGCAACGCGGCGCAATGATCACACCACCAGACAGCAGGAAGGAACGACGCGATGAGAGATATCCGCGAGTTCGGTCCGATCGACTACGCGATCTTTGAGTTTCCAGGCAACCGCTTCAACGGCGAGATTGCTCCCAACATCGTGGACCTCACTGATCGCGGGATCATTCGCCTCCTCGATCTGGTCTTCGTCAAGAGAAGCGAAGACGGATCGGTCGAGGCGCTTGAAGTCACAGAGATGGATCAGGACGAGATTGGGAGCATCTCCGTGTATTCGGACGACCTGACCGAGCTGTTGTCTGACGAAGACATCGCGGCTGCCGGCGAGGTCATCGAGCCGGGCAGCTCAGCGCTGTTTGCGGTCTGGGAGAACACCTGGGCCGCGCCTCTGGCCACCGCCATCCTGGAATCCGGCGGACAACTGGCCGACACGGGACGCATCCCAGTCCAGGACGTTCTGGAGGCGCTGGAAGTCACCGCCAATGTCGAGTAGTCGAGGAAGGTAGATCCTATGCCGAGGAGAATGGCCGGCCGCATGGTCAGGACGATGGGCCGCACCGCGGTCGTCGCCGGGACCGCTACAGCAGTATCCGGGCGTGTCGCCAGGCGACAGCAAGGAAAGATGGCCCAGGAGCAGCAGGCAATGTACGCGGCTCAGCAACCTCCGCCAGCCGCAGCTCCGGCCCCACCGCCACCGGCAGCCGCACCTCCATCGATGGATGACACGGTTGCCGCGCTCGAGCGATTGGCGGCGTTGAAGGAGCAGGGCTTCCTCACCGACGAGGAGTTCGCAGCCGAGAAAGCCAAAGTCCTGGCCGGCTGAGCCCCGCTGAGCCTGTCGTTGAGCCCGGCGGCACTCGAGACCTTCTTGAAGCCCGGGCCGACGTGACCCATACGCCCTGCTCTGCACCGGCCGAGTGCTTGGCGTGTTTGAGGACCCGGGTGAAGGGGATGGCCAGTCGTGACGGCCCACGGTGAAGCATTCCGATCCTTGCGCGGTCTTCTTGCTGCTGCCCGATGATGTTCTCTCCTGGCCGGGCGACGAGGGTGCCGCACCTCACGGAATGGGCGAATGCTCGATAGCCGGCTGCCCGGTGGTGACCCCCGCGGCACCGTTGACTGGCCGAACCTGAGTGAGGCGTTGTCCTCGGTTGGCGCGGCCGTCAAGGCATGTTTGCTCGTTGCCGGCTCAGGTGGCTCAGACTGTTGCGCTGGCTGGTGGCAGCAGGGCTCCGCGCACATTGGGCAGGCTGTGGCCCGGAGCTGCAGTATCGGTTCTGGTGTGGATGGTCGCCGCCGGCGTCGGTTCCCGGCCATCGAAGTGGGCCAATCCGTGCGGTGATGGCCGGCTACATCACTCAGCTCGTGCCCCAGCTCTTCCGGGCTTCACCGGCATGCGGCACGGCCTCGTGCGCGCGTAATGCAGGTGACGAACGGTGCCGTCACAGGTAGTCGTTGCGCTCCAGCCACTTCATCGCCGGGAATCCCTGGAGTGCAGGGATGTAGAACGAGAACATCCTGAAGACAACGGTGGCCGCGAACGCAGTCGACTGATCGACCCCCGCCAGCACGAGCAGCGAGCTCATCGT
>JBFGLM010000016.1:0-89300 GCA_041576165.1 Acidimicrobiia bacterium | reverse complement strand
TGGAGGCGTTGCCTCCTGACCTGGAGGCGTTGCCTCCTGACCTGGAGGCGTTGCCTCCTGACCTGGAGGCGTTGCCTCCTGACCTGGAGGCGTTGCCTCCTGACCTGGAGGCGTTCCCTCCTGACCTGGAGGCGTTCCCTCCTGTCCCGGTGTGTCCTCGGTCTGCCCGGGGGCCGTGCCACTGCTTCCGGGAGGCCCAGCGGTGGTGTCCACCGTCTCCTCGTCCTGCTCGGCCTGACCCGGCGGGATAGCCCCGTCCGCCGGTGTCGCCCCGCTCTGGCCTGGGGGCCCGGCACCATCGGGGCCCGGCGCCAGGTTGCTCGCACCCGGTCCGCCGCCGTCATGGCCCGGGTTGAGGTTGGGATTGATGGGCAGGCCACGGGAAACCTCACCGCTGTCGCCCGGCGCCGGGTCCAGATCGACTGGGTGGACATCGCTGCCGGCGGGTTCTTCGGCCGGTGGAGTAACGGTGATCCCGACACGCTCCGTGAGATCGACGACGAGGTCTTCCACGAAATCGGGAGCGATTCCGGCTTCGACCGAGCCCACGGTCAGCGCGGCGGTCCCGATCAGGAGGATGGCGCCGATCACCAGGTTGAAAACGAGGCCGCGGCGCAGCACCGGAACGAACCCACCACGGGAACGCCTCCGGGCGGGGCGCACAGTGTGGGTGGACCGGTGCTGCGCCTCGGCAGCGGCCCGAACGACGAGTTGGGAGGCGTCCGAGCGAATTGGAGCGTTGGCGATGGCCCGCGTTCCGCGCACGAGTTCGCCGAGCCACGGCTCGGAGATCCCGGACTCACTTGCCAGGTCGTGAGTCAGTTGGTCAGTCATTTGCCAATACTCCATCCATCACGGTGAACGCTCGGAGTGGTCAAAAGGGTACGGGGCAGTCTTGAAATGCTTGGCGAGGCGCCGCAGCGCCCGGCGCTGGAGTGCCTTGACGGCCCCAGAACCTTTGCCGGTGACTTCGGCGATCTCGGCAATGGTGAAACTGTTGAGGATTCTCAGCGCCAGCACCTCCCGTTGATCCGCGCTCAGCAGACCGAGCGCCTCCACCACCGACTCAGTGCCCAGACGCGCGAGGGCGGAGTCTTCGGTATGTCCCGGAGCGGGTTGGTCCGGAAGCTCATCCTCGAGGTTCTCCGGCTTTCTGGTTCGTTTGCGGCGCTCGTCGATGAGGCGGTTGTGGGCGATGGTGAAGACCCAGGAGCGGAACTTTCCTTCAGAACCGGCGAAGTTGTGGATGGTTCGCGACATGCGGAGCAGGACGTCGCCGGCCAGGTTCTCCGGGTCCTGGCTGCCCTGGACGCGAAAATATCCGACCAACGGAGGGAAATACTCGTCGTAGAGCACCCTCCAGGCCCATTCACCCCCCGCCTGTGCGGCACCCAGAATCGAATCAAAAGTCTGCAAATGCGTCGCGGCCTCAGAGCGTCGAACCGCCCGCCCGCTCCCCGGCCGTCCCACTTTAGGTACATCGGCGTTCACAGATGGCAACTTCGCTCGACTGCCAGCCCGGGGTCGAGCGGCCCGCAGGCGCCCCGATAGCCGGTCACTCGTCATCGTGACCTACGTATGTGATCGGTGACGGTGCCACCGCTCGACTGCCGGCCATGGGCGTGATGACGCGGCCTGCCATCGGTGTGGCCGGAAGGATCAGTCGGATCTCGCGTCCTCGGTGTGGTCATGGCTGAATTATCTTTCGTCCCGTAGTCACTCGAGGTTGAGGCCGGCCAGAAGATCGAGTTCCGGGTGCAGGAGAACAGTCAGGTCGAACACGAGTTTCGCGGTCACCAGCCAGGATGCGGTGGCCGGGCGACGAGCACATGACGATCGTGGTGAAGCGCTGAGACGAGGCTCGCTCCCAGGTCGCGTTCTCGGATCCCGGTGGCTTGCCTGCTTCCCGGGCACTCCGAGGCCGGAATGGCCGCCGAGCGGCCCGTGGAGCTGCGAGCCGCGCGAGTCGCGGCGTGTCACCCCTTGCGTTTGATGACGTACGACTCGTCGTTGAACCACACGCCGCCGTACTCCTTCAGGACCCGGCGAGTGGCGTCCACGTAGGCGCCGCTGGCGAGGGCCTCTGCCAACCGCGCTTCGCCGATCTGTGCAACGTAGGCGGCGGCGTTCCAAGCGGCCAGGATGGATGAGGTTCCGATGTGCTCCTGTTGCTCGGACGGCATCGCGTTGAGCCGAAAGCGGAAGATCGCTTCATCGTCGGACAACTTCGGAAACTCGAGGTCGGGATGCTGGGCCGCCAGCTGTGCTTCCGCTTCTACGAGGATGTCGTTGCGGTCGGTCACGAACGGATCCTCATCCGGCCAAACGCCGCGGATGATGTCGAGCCCGGGGTCGGCGCCGTGGGCGTGGATCCCGATGAGGCGGCCGCCGGGCGCCAGCGCCTTGGCGAGTGGTGCAATCACGGTACGCACCTTGTGCTCGGCCGAGCTGCGAGCCCGGTACGGCTGTGACGCGATGATTAGGTCGTATTCACCGTCGACGTAGCCGGATCGGGGGATGGCGTTGCGGAGGATGAATTCGCGATCCTTGCGGTAGAAGACGTGGACCGACGGATGGGCCGGGATGGGATTCCCGGTCTGGGCCGATGTCGTCACCTCCCAATCGGCTTCGACCATCGGATGGGCCGACCGGATCTGCAATTCGAAATCATGGGCTGTCGATCCCTCTAGCGCGTGGACGCGCCAGCGAAGGTCGCCTTTGGAGGTGAGGCTCGGGGCCTGGGCGTAACGAAGGTTGGTGACGACGAAAACCAACTCGGGATGTTCGGCGATGCGGTCGGGCAGCCAGCCGAGCGCGTGGCGGACGTCCTCGACGCTGATCTCTTTGCCGACCACCCGCCAAGGGACGTGGGGAAACTGCTTGTGAAGCCGGCGCATGAGAAGCCCGAGCACGGTGGCGTCGCCCATCCCGGCATCGAAGATGCGAAGGGCCCAATCACCGGGCTGTAGGTGTTCGCTTTCGCGGTCGATACGCTCCGCGATCTCGAATTTCTCGTCTGTGGTGGTGACGAACATCGTGAACGCGGCCCGGCTGTCAAAAAACCGCTGCCCCACGGTATCCATGCTCTCAACGTACCAGCGCTGGTAGTGATTGTGGCGAGGCGGGAACCAAGCGCAGCACCGGAGTAGCGACGGGCCGCGTGACTGCGGCGAACCCCAAGGGTGCTCATGACGCGCCGGGAGCTTGCGCCGGATGGCAGCCAGTGGCCTTCGAAGCTGCCTGGTGTTGTTGGGACGGCGTGCAAGTCTTTGGTTCTCGGCGACGAGAATCCGGAGGATTCTCCGAGCAGTTGAGCCTTCGAAGCTGCCTGGTGTTGTTGGGACGGCGTGCAAGTCTTTGGTTCTCGGCGACGAGAATCCGGAGGATTCTCCGAGCAGCTGAGCCCTCGAAACTGCCGTGCGGGTGGAGGGACTCGAACCCCCACGGGACGATGCCCACCAGGACCTAAACCTGGCGCGTCTGCCAATTCCGCCACACCCGCGGCGCCGTGCCATGGTACTTGGTCCCGTCCTCGGCATCTCCGGCGCACCGCTATCGAAATCCGTCATAACCGGCACATATGCTCGAGTCGTGGAGGTGTCAGACTCTGTCCAGCGCCGGGTGCGCCTCTGGCCGACCTTGAGCCGCTCCGAGCAGTTTGAGCTTGCTCGGGATCTCCGAGCACAAGGGCTGTCGTACGCCGAGATCGCGTCACACGTGCCAGTGAGTAAGAGCACTCTTTCATAGTGGTGCAAAGGAATAGAACTCTCCGACCGCCAGCGCGAAGGGATTGTGAGTCGCTCGCGCGCTCGGCGACCTCGGCAGATTGACACGCAATGGCGCCGGCGCAGAGAGATCCGTGAAATCCAGCGTTCAGCGGCCATCAGCGGTAGCAGGATGCTTTCGGATCCCCTATGGACGGCCGGGGTAGTGCTCTATTGGGGCGAGGGAAGCAAGACGAGCCGCCGGCTAGAACTCGCGAACAGCGAACCTGAGGCGTTGCGGCTGTTCATGCATTGGACACGTGCCTACCACGCTACCGACGCACAGTTCCGTGCGACCGTGAACCTGCACGCCGACAACGACGAGCAAGCTGCCCGACGGTACTGGGCGACGGAGCTATCGCTGGATGCGGAATCCGACTTCACGAAGTCGTTCATAAAACCCGACGGGACCGGACATCGAAAGAACCACCTGCCGTCGGGTGTGTGTCGCGTCCGGATGCAGCGCAGCACCGACGCCTGGATTAGAACAATGGTCTGGCTCGATGTGGCTCGCCTGTGGTTGGGCAGTAATCTAACGCCGGGTCGCTAGCTCAATTGGCAGAGCATCCGGCTCTTAACCGGCAGGTTCCGGGTTCGAGTCCCGGGCGACCCACGGCTTGGCTCGAAGACCCTGCAGCTTGGCGTTTACTCCGCCAACTGGTGGCGTTGCCGCGACCGGTTTTGGAACTCGTTCTATTTGCCCGGCAGCTGCCTCGGGGGCTCAGCCGATGAAGCCCCGCAAACATCCTTGGGTCATTCGCCCGTCGTGCTCGAACGCCTATTGCTAAGCCGCGGCTGCCTCAACTCATCATTCTGCGCAGGTCGAGAACCGCTCCGTTCGGATGATCCTGGTCCAAAACGCGCCACAGTTGGTTCGCGACATCGTGCGGCTCGCGCAGTTCCCCCTCGTCGTGCATCTGCTGGAAGCGCGGGACGGCCGGGAAGGCGTCTTCGCCAGTGGCCCGTATCTCAGCCTGCATCGGCGTCGCCACAACCCCAGGAGCGATCCACCAGACATGATTTGCCGTACCGAGAATCTCTTGTTCTTGACCCACGCTGCGCACCCACTGCGCAGCAGCCGCCTTGGCGGCCCCATAGGAGCTCCAGCCGGGATACGCGTTCGTCGCAGCTCCGGACCCTATCAAGACCAGATCGGTGCGAGCTTCGGTGTTCGCAGCGGCACGGAGAAACGCGTCGCCGAGAACCTGGGGCGCGGCGCTGTTGACCATCACATTGCGGCGGTACGCAGCTGCATCGACGTGCCCGGCGAAACCGATCGGGAACAGCGTTCCCGCATTGAGCACACAGACGACTCTCTCGCCGTCGAAATCGGCCACGTGCTGCTCAAAGACCTCGGTGGCGATGTCCCATCCAGCTTCGGTCGACAAATCGGACTCCACGTGCTCGGCTGCTCCACCGCCGCGCCGGCTGATATCGATGACGCGGGGCTCCGGGTACGGGCAGGTTGCGACCAGCGCGCGCCCGATCCCACTGGAGCCGCCGGTAATGATCACGAGGTGCATCAGGTCAACCCTATTGCACGATCAGCCGTCCCGCTGCTACAAGTCGATTCGCTTGGTCGGCCCCCACGACGCCGTGTGGGCCCCACAATGGGGTACCCAACAACGCCGGTCGGGCTGGTCGGATTCGAACCGACGACCTCCTGCTCCCAAAGCAGGCGCGCTGCCAAACTGCGCCACAGCCCGGTAGGCGGCATTGTACGCGACCCGGGTGGCGAGCCCGCCGTCCTTTACTGGCGCGATATTGTTCGGACCCCCGGCCGGAGGAGCGGCATGGATCAGCTACCCAGCCTTACGCGTACATGTCTCGAGGTTGAGGGTGCGGTGGCGACCCTGACGCTCAATGACCCGGAGCGGCTGAACCCGCTCAGCCCTGAGATGCTGAGCGAGATCACGGAAACGGCCGCCTGGCTCGATCGCCAGCCCAACATCCGGGTAGTCGTCGTGAAAGGAGCCGGCCGCTCTTTCTCAGCCGGGGCCGACCGCGACATGTTCCAGCGGGCGCGGCCCGATTTGGAAACTCGGGGGGTCGCCGAGCTCGGTGGCCGGATGGCCGATGCGATCGAGGGAATGCGGCCGATCGCAATAGCGCAGATTCAAGGCCATTGTGTCGGCGGGGCCGTTGTGCTGGCGGCGGCGTGTGACCTGCGGGTCGCGGCAGACGACGCGTATTTCTCCATCCCTGAGGTAGACCTGGGCATTCCCTTGGCATGGGGCGGCATCCCCCGCTTGGTGCGAGAAATCGGCCCGGCCCTGGCCAAAGAGCTGGTCATGACCTGCCGGCCGTTCACGAGCCCCGAGGCGCTGGCCGCCGGGTTCGTGAACCGCGTCGTGCCGCCGGCCGAGTTAGAGGGCGAGGTGGCGGGTCTGGCCGCTGTCATCGCTGCGAAGCCCGCCTACCCGATCGCAGCAACCAAACGGCACGTCAATGCTGTCACGGATCACTCCGTCGCGATTGCTCGTAGTTGGTCGGACGCCGATAGCTTCCTCGCGGCCATTTCAGATCCAGAAGGGCGCGAAGCGGCCGGCCGGTATGTGGAGGCCGTGCGCCGAAGGCGTGCGGGCCAATCGGATCGAAACGCACAAGACCGGCGTTTACAATGACGCGCCCTGCGGGTGTAGCTCAATGGTAGAGCCCCAGCCTTCCAAGCTGGTGGTGAGGGTTCGATTCCCTTCACCCGCTCGAGGGTCGGACCGCTCCCGGATGGCCGGCCGTGCGGCAATGTCCCGTGATCACCGCCCCCGTAGCTCAGTGGACAGAGCAGGAGCCTTCTAAGCTCTTGGTCGGGGGTTCGAATCCTCCCGGGGGCGCGATGGGTTTCGGCCGCAGCAGGCTCCGGCCGAGTGTCGCCCCGAATCAAGATTCGGGGCGAGGTCTGGAGGAGCGGCCTTCTGCCGCCCTGTTCCCTGCTGCATCGCACCGCGCAGGTCGCTGCGATGCAGGTTGAGGGGGACAGCGCAGCGGGTTCCCCCTCAAACTCCCCCTTTTTGTGGCGGCTTGCTGCGCTGTGCCGCCGGGGTGCTGGCCTTCGCGTGGCGGCTGTGCTGCTCGCCGGCTCCGCCGGTGGCCGTGGCTGGAGCTGGAGCGGCCGAAACCCATCGCGCCCTGGCCGGCCGCGGCCGGGGAGCGTCTAAGATCACTTACTACTTGGTGGCCGTAGCTCAGTCCGGTTAGAGCGCCAGGTTGTGGCCCTGGAGGTCGGGGGTTCAAGTCCCCTCGGTCACCCCAGATCGGCGGCTGTCTGCGACAGCCGCCGCGTCGTGCGCGACACCGTGTCGCGAATCCCCTCGAATTGGAGCTGTCGTGAGTGAAACCCTGCAGGAGCTGGGCCCGTACGAACGGATCTTGACGATCGAACTGGCCGAAGCAGACCTGGATGCGGCGAAGAACCGTGCCGCACGCAAGATCTCCCGTGAGCTCAACATCAAGGGATTCCGTCCGGGCAAAGCCCCCCGGCGCATCGTCGAAGCAACCGTGGGCGCGGAGCGGGTGCGGGCCGAAGCCATCGACGAGGTGTTACCCGACGTCGTGGGCGGCGCGCTGGAGGAGGCCGCGCTGGAGCCGGCCGTGGCCCCTTCAGTCGAGGCGCTGCGTGACGTTGACGGGGGAGGCGTCGAGGTAGACGTCAAAGTCACCCTCTGGCCCACAGTCGACAGAGTCCCCCAGTATGAGAATCGGGAGATCGAGGTCGAACGCCCCGAGATCGACGACGAGGCCGTGGAGGCTCAAATCGACAGGTTGCGGGAACAGTTCGCCGAGCTGGAAACCGTGGATCGTCCTTCGCATGAAGGCGACTACGTGTCGATCAATCTCTCAACCACCCGCAACGGGGAGCCAGTGCCCGAAGTCTCGGCCACCGACCTCCTGTACGAGATCGGCTCACAGTCGCTCATCGAGGGTTTAGACGAGCACGTGATTGGACGATCAGCCGGCGTAATCGAGAAGTTCGACACGACGTTGCCCGACCGATTCGGTGAACTGGCCGGTCAGAGCGTGACGATTCAGGTGCTCGTCAAGGAGGTGAAGGAGAAGCGACTGCCCGAGTTGACGGACGAGTGGGTGTCCGACTTCACCGAGTTCGAAAGTCTCGAAGACCTTCGGTCAGACCTGGTTGCCCGGATGGAAGAGATGCGGTTGGGCATCACCCGGGAGACCTTCCAGGCGAAGCTGATGGAGGCCCTTTTGGAGGAGATGGAACTGGATATCCCCGAGGGTCTGGTCAACGCTGAGATGGAGGAGATCTTCCACCGGTTCAGCCACCGGCTGTCTGACTCCGGCATCGAGTTCAACGACTACCTCGAAGTCACCGGTATGACCCAGGAAGCTTTTCTCGATGACCTGCGCCAGCAAGCCCTACGCAGTGTACGAACGGACATCCTGCTCGACACCGTGGCCGAGTCGGCCGGCCTCGAGGTTGACGACGGCGAACTGGCTTCGGTGTACGAGGCGCTGGCCACGCAAGGCGAAGAGGAGCCGGCAGAGCTGGCCACCCGCTTCGCGGGCACCGTGCAAGAGAAGCGAATAGTCGGTGATATCCTGAGGCGCAAGGCGCTGGCGGCGATCGTCGAAGGCGCGGTCGCAGTTGATGAAAACGGCACTCCCATCGACCTCGGTCAAGAAGACGTTGAACCCTCACCCGAGGCCGTGGAGAATAGCGCCCGGGCAGAAGCCGACGGGAATGTGGGAGCTGGAGCCGCCTCAGAAGGCAATTCGGCCGAAGAGCGCGACGTGCCAGAAGACCACTCCCCAGACGGGGACGAAGAAGAGTGAGAGCGACCATGAGCACAGAGTTTGAGATTCCGCAGAGCTACCTCGTACCTACCGTCATCGAGTCGACCAGTCGGGGCGAACGGGCATTCGACATCTACTCACGTCTGCTGAAAGACCGCATCATCTTCCTGGGAACTCCCATCGACGACGCGGTGGCCAACCTGATCATGGCCCAGCTGCTGCATCTGGAGAGCGAGGATCCCGACAAGGACGTCTTCCTCTACATCAACTCACCGGGTGGATCGATCACCAGCCTGTTCGCGATCTACGACACGATGCAGTACATCAAGCCGGACGTGAACACAGTCTGCATGGGCATGGCGGCATCTGCGGCCGCCGTGATCCTGGCCGGCGGAGCCAAGGGAAAGCGGTTCGCCCTCCCGCACGCACGGATCATGCTGCACCAGCCCCATGGTGGCGCTCAGGGTCAGGCGACCGACATCGAGATCCAAGCGAAGCTGATCATCCAGATGCGCGAGCAGCTCAACCACATCCTCGCTGAGCACAGCGGCCAGGACTATGAGAAGGTGTCGCAGGACACCGACCGTGATTTCTGGATGCTGGCGGCCGAGGCCAAAGAGTACGGTGTGGTCGACGATGTTTTGTCACGGCGCGAATTGTCGGCGGTGAGCGGCGAAGGAGCCTAGGCGATGGCCAAGTTCGGCGAGGGCGGAGACCTTTTGAAATGCAGTTTCTGCGGCAAGTCCCAGAAACAGGTCAAGAAGCTGATTGCCGGACCTGGCGTCTACATATGCGATGAGTGCATCGACCTCTGCAATGAGATCATCGAAGAGGAATTCTCGGCGTCCGAAGAGCTCACCTTCTCCGAGCTGCCCCGACCGCGTGAGATCTTCTCGTTCCTGGACGGCTACGTAGTCGGCCAGCAGCGAGCGAAGAAGGTCCTGTCCGTCGCGGTGTACAACCATTACAAGCGAGTCCGGGCCGGCCAGCCCCGCAAGGACGAGGTCGAGCTGGCCAAGTCCAACATCTTGTTGATCGGCCCCACCGGGTGCGGCAAAACGCTGCTTGCCCAAACCCTCGCCCGTCAGCTGAACGTTCCATTCGCCATCGCCGACGCCACTGCCTTGACCGAGGCGGGGTATGTCGGTGAGGACGTGGAGAACATCCTCCTGAAGCTGATCCAAGCCGCCGACTATGACGTCAAACGGGCCGAGCAGGGCATCGTCTACATAGATGAGATCGACAAGATCGCTCGCAAAGCCGAAAACCCGTCGATCACCCGTGACGTGTCGGGTGAGGGCGTTCAGCAAGCGTTGCTCAAGATCCTGGAGGGCACCGTGGCGTCGGTGCCACCCCAAGGCGGCCGCAAGCACCCGCACCAGGAGTTCATCCAGATCGACACCACCAACGTGTTGTTCATCTGCGGCGGGGCCTTCGCCGGATTGGAAGATGTGATCGGGGCCCGGATCGGCAATCGCGGGATCGGCTTCGGCGCCGACGTGAAGGGCAGTTCCGAAGCCAAGTCGAGTGAGATACTCGCGAAGGTCCTCCCTGAGGATCTGATCAAATACGGGCTGATCCCGGAATTCATCGGCCGCTTGCCGGTCGTGGCCACCGTAGAGGATCTAGACCTGGATGCGCTGATCCGGATCCTCCAGGAGCCCAAGAATGCGCTCGTCAAGCAATATTCGCGGATCTTCGAATTTGACGGCGTGGAGCTCGAGTTCGAGCCGGCCGCGCTGGATGCCATTGCCCAGCAGGCGCTCCTGCGCGGCACCGGTGCCAGAGGCCTCCGGGCCATCATGGAGGAAGTGCTGCTCAACACGATGTACGAGCTGCCGTCCCGGAGTGACATCGGGCGGGTTGTAATAGACAAGCAGGTCGTCGCCGAACAGGTGAACCCCACGCTGGTGCCACTACACGAGATCGACCCGCAGCCGCAAGAGCGCAGCGCCTGACCAAACCCACGCGATCGGGCGGAGACTTATCCCCACTTTCTGTGGTCCAACTCCCCACATGAGCCGCGAAATGTGATGGCCTGCGTGGGTCGCCGGCCTCATTTGGCCCCGAAATCCCACAGGTCGAGGCGGACCGGGCCCATTGTGGAAGGACGCGGCGACAGCTAGGAAGTCGACCCGCCGCGCAAAGGGGATTCGCATGCGCGGACAGGGCCAAACCGCTTGTCGCCCGCCGGCCCGGCCAAGCGCCCGCTCCGAGACCATCGATCTAGGTCAGCCGTCCCATTTATGGCCAGTACGTATCTGCGTCTCATCCTCCCACTCTCGTCGACCGAAGCCATTACCTCGACGGTGGAAGAACTCGTGTCGAATCGGAGGACCCATGCGGACCGGACCGGTGCGCGGCACCACAGGCATCATCACGGCACTGCTCGCTGCCTTTGTGGTGGTGCTGACGGTGGTGCCGCCGCCTGCGCAGGCCATTGCAGATCCCGGCGAGTGTCGGGCCGGTCGGCCGACCCTGAACACCGGCAGTCGGGCCGGCGAGCCATGTGACCTCTTGAATGGTGGCAGCGGTCGAGGCCCGAGTGTCGTTCGCGTCGACGGCCCGGGACAAACCACAGACGGCCAGATCAGCCAGCCGTGGGCGCCTCCGGCCGCGTATACATCGACGACCGTCGCCGAGGCCGGGACGCCCGCGGCAAATGGCGATTCGCCGTCCGAGGCGGCCTCGGACGGCGGAGTGAAATCCCCTCCGTCGACCACGGCGCCCGATGGCGGCGCCAATTCTGTGTCGATGCCGGATGGTGGGAGTGAGCCGCCGCCCCCTCCAGCTGATGCGAAGCCTCCACCCGCCACGTCGACCACCGCTGGGCCAGATCTCGATGAGCCGGCCACCACCACCACCCTGCTCAGCCCGCCCAGTTCTGTTCATATCGGACTCATCCCCCCGATCAGCGTCGTCCGCCCGCCTCCCCAACCTCGTGAGGCGTCCGGCCCGGCCAGCGTCGCCCCCAAGGCGCCTGCGCCGACGGTGGTAAAGGTGCTCGGACTCCAGGTCACCCGCCAGCGACTTCCGCTCACCGGACTCGATTCCCGCACACTGGCGCTGCTGGCCTTCGTGGCGCTGCTCGCCGGATCTGGGCTTATCGCTTGGGTTGGCCGCCGGTCTTCAGATACTCTGTAGGTGCTAGCACCGCCAGGTTTTGGATTTCTGGATCGTATTGCCAGTTCTGGCGGGGAAGATCGGTGCCCAAAGTTCGACGTCCAGGACGCCTTTGGGTGCCATCCACGCGACGTGGCTCGACTTGTGAGCAAAACGCTGCGGCGGGAGAGGTGAAGGGGATGCGGGTGCCGGTGACACGCCGCCTGGTTGGGCTTACGACGCTCACCATGGTGCTCGTTGTTGCCTACATCGTGTTGGGCGAAGGCCGAGCCGAGGGTAGCTCGGGCGGCTGCCCGGATGTGAAATCCACCCCGACTCAGCACCGGACCACAGCCACGTCGAGGTGCTCCGAGCGGATGGCGATACCCTCCACGACCATCAAGCCCTCGGAGGAGTCATCGCCCCCGACAACGATCAAGCCTCCGGCCGGGCCGCCGGTTCCGACGCCTCCGGTTCCGACGCCGCCGGTTCCGACGCCTCCGGTTCCGACGCCGCCGGTGCCTGCGCCGCCGGTTTCTCCTGGACCGCCGGTTTCGACGCCGCCGGTGCCTACGCCGCCGGTTCCGACGCCGCCGGTGCCGGCGCCGCCGGTTTCTCCTGGACCGCCGGTTTCGACCCCGCCGGTGCCTACGCCGCCGGTTCCGATGCCGCCGGTGCCTGCGCCGCCGGTTTC
This sequence comes from Acidimicrobiia bacterium, assembly GCA_041576165.1. Taxonomy (GTDB): domain Bacteria; phylum Actinomycetota; class Acidimicrobiia; order Spongiisociales; family Spongiisociaceae; genus JBFGLM01. Next base: position 76,988 of record JBFGLM010000016.1, on the reverse strand, counting down.
TCCTGGACCGCCGGTTTCGACCCCGCCGGTTTCTCCTGGACCGCCGGTTTCGACGCCGCCGGTTTCGACTCCGCCGGTTTCGACGCCGCCGGTTTCGACTCCGCCGGTTTCGACTCCGCCGGTTTCGACGCCGCCGGTTTGGACTCCGCCGGTTTCGACGCCGCCGGTTTCAACCCTGCCGGTTTCAACGCCCCCAACACCTGCCGTGCCGGTCCCGCCTGAGTCTTCGCCGCCCACAACGGCCGCGCCTGGACAAACACCGGCAGCGGATTCAGCGGATGCACCCACTCCGTCGACGTCGATCGTCGACTCGGCGCCGACCATAACGTCCGCCTCCGATCCCAGTCCGAGCCCGGTGCCGGCCACCTCGCTGCCCGGGGGTGGGCGGGATGATGTTGCCGCTGCGGATGGCGGCCCGACCCGGATTACGGAAACAGCAGCGGCGCCGCTCGACGGTGCCGGCACCGGTTCGATCTTCTCGCGTATGACGACACCGCAGCGGGTCTTGGTCACGGTGGGTCTCGGCCTTGGCGGCTTGCTGACCGGCATTGGCTTCGTGCGCAACCTGCGGACCCCGCGCCTGCCCTGAGCCACTTGGCTCCTGGGCGATCGGGAGTGCCGTCCGTGGGGGTGCCAATACCGGATCGCTCCAGTCGGACAACGAGTATCGTGGCCATCCCCTCGATGAAGGCTGAATGGACGCGACGTACGATCCCGGCAAGGTGGAGGCTCGCTGGTACGACCGGTGGGACTCCGCGGGTGCGTTTCGCCCGGAACTGCATCCCAATGGTGAACCATTCACGATCGTGATCCCGCCGCCCAACGTGACCGGGGTACTGCACATGGGTCATGCCCTAGATCTGTCCATCCAGGATGCCTTGATCCGGCGCCGGCGCATGCAGGGGTACGCGGCTCTGTGGGTGCCGGGGATGGACCACGCGGGGATCGCCACCCAAATGGTGGTGGAGCGCGAGCTGGCCAAGGAAGGTATCTCCCGTCACGACATCGGACGTGATGCATTCGTGGAGAAGGTTTGGGATTGGACCCGCCACTCCGGGGCGAAGATCCGAAAACAAATGCGGGCGCTCGGCTTCTCGTGCGACTGGTCGCGGGAACGCTTCACGTTCGATGAGGGACTCTCCCACGCCGTGCAGCTGGTGTTCGTTCGCCTGTATGAGGACGGCCTCATCTACCGCGGTGCCCGGATCATCAACTGGTCGCCCGGGTTGATGACCGCCATTTCCGACATCGAAGTCGAATACCGGGACGTAGACGGAGAGTTGGTGCACATTCTCTACCCCTTCGAGGGCGGGGCTCTCCCCGATGGGACCGCCGGAGTCATTGTCGCAACCACCCGGGCGGAGACGATGCTCGGCGACACGGCCGTCGCGGTGCATCCTGACGACCCCCGCTACACGGACGCGATCGGGCGGATGGTGCGGCTGCCGCTCATGGACCGGGTAATACCGATCGTGGCCGACGAATCGGTGGATCAAGAGTTCGGCACCGGTGCCGTGAAAGTGACACCAGCCCACGATCCGCTGGATTATGAGATCGCCGAGCGGCACGGCCTTGCCCCGGTTCAAGTGATCGGCGAGGACGCCCGCATGACAGCAGCCGCCGGGGCCTACGCCGGGCTCGATCGGTTCGAGGCGCGAACCGCCGTCAAAGACGCCCTGGCGACGGAGGGCGTTCTGGTGGGCGTTGAGCCGTACCGCCACTCGGTCGGCCATTGCTCCCGGTCCGGCGTACCGGTGGAGCCGATGCTCTCGGCACAGTGGTTCGTGAAGGTAGGCGAGCTGGTCGGGCCGGCCATCGACGCTGTGCGTGAGGGTGAGGCCCGGTTCATCCCCACCCGGTGGGAAAAGAACTATTTCCATTGGATGGAGAACCTGCGCGACTGGTGCGTGTCGCGGCAGCTGTGGTGGGGACACCGTATCCCGGCTTGGTATTGCGACCGAGACGAGACGGTGATTGTCGCGCTGGAGCCGCCGGCGGCATGTCCGGAATGCGAGAACGACGACTTGCGCGCCGAGCAGGACGTGCTCGACACGTGGTTCTCGTCGGCACTGTGGCCATTCACCACTCTGGGCTGGCCGGAACAGACGGATGATCTGGCTCGGTTCTACCCAACCAGCGTCCTCGTTACCGGCTTCGACATCATCTACTTCTGGGTGGCCCGCATGATGAAGATGGGTCTGCGTTTCACGGATCAGGTGCCCTTCCGGGACATTGCGATCCACGGGCTGGTGCGGGCAGCCGATGGGCGGAAGATGTCGAAGTCGATCGGCAACGCCATCGACCCCATGGACCTCGTTGAGGAATTTGGCGCCGATCCGCTGCGGTTGAGTCTGCTGCAGGCGGCGGCTCCGGGCCACGACATCCCGTTCAGCGAAGAGTGGGTCGATGCCGCTCGTAGGTTCGGGAACAAGCTGTGGAACGCAATCCGGATGGCGACCAACCATCTCAGTCCGGACGACGTGCCGCCCAGCGGTGGCTACCCCTCCGACCCGGGTCCAATCGATCGCTGGATTCTGTCACGACTCCATGAGGTAGGAACGCAATACGATTCGCTGTTCGACGAATATCGGCTCTCCGATGCCATCTCGGCGCTCTACTCATTCGCCTGGTCTGAGGCCTTCGACTGGTTCCTCGAGATGGCCAAGCCTTCGCTTCAGGAGGGTGGGCCTGGCGCAGAGCAGACCAAAGCCACTCTCGGGGTGGTGTTGCGTGACATCCTCAAGTACTTCCATCCCATCATCCCGTTTCTCACCGAAGAGTTGTGGTCTCACCTGGTGGGCGACGATCTGATCATCGTCAGCGATTGGCCGCAGCCTCCCCTGTATGACCAACCGGCCGGCATGGAGACTTTCCAGGATTTGATCGGGGGCATCCGCCGTTTTCGCGCCGAACACGAGATCTCGCCCCGGCGAGAGCTGGCCGTGACCGTGGACGATCCGACCGGGATCATCGAACCATGGTGGCACGAGCAGGCCAGATTCCTGGGCGCCGCCGAGATCTCGGTGGCCGGCATGCCCGACGATGTGTCAGGGATGGCCCGGCTGGTGGCCGGTCCCGTCCAGGGGTTCATTCCGTTCGAGGGACTCATCGACGTTGCGACGGAGTGCAGCCGGCTCGAGAAACGTCTGGACGAGGCCGCGGCTGAACGCAACCGCGCCGAGCAAAAGCTCGGTAATCCGCAGTTCCGTGACAAGGCACCGGCAGACGTCGTTGAGAAGGAGCAGCGAAAATTCGAGGAGGCGGCCGATCTATTGAAGAAGATCGAGGCGCAAATGAACGAGCTGGGATGCTGAGCCAGCCCAGGACACACCAAGAAGCGTTGGCGTATCTAGATGCGCATGTCGGTCTGGGCGTTCGGCCGGGCCTCGCCCGCATCTCACGCCTCATCGAACTGATGGGAGATCCGCATCGCGACATCGCGACAGTGCACATTGCCGGCACCAACGGCAAGACCACCACTGCCCTGCTGCTGGCCGCCATCATCACCGGCCACGGTCTGACGACGGGTACCTTCACATCCCCTCACCTCGAAAAGATCGAGGAGCGGTTTCGCATCGATGATGAGGTCGCCAGCCCGGATGACTTCACGCAGTCGATTGCCGACATCGCTCCCTTCGTCGATGTGCTGGAGGCGGAGACGGGGGAGCGCCCGACCTATTTCGAGCTGACGGTTGCAGCGGCGTTTGCGTTCTTCGCTGAGCGAGCGGTTGAAGCAGCGGTCGTGGAGGTGGGACTCGGCGGCCGGCTGGACGCAACGAGCATTGTGGATCCGGTCGTCGCCGTCTTGACGAATGTCGGACTTGACCACACCGAATATCTCGGCGATACGGTCGAGGAGATCGCCCTGGAGAAGCTGGCGATCGCCAAACCCAACTCGGTATTGGTCACTGGCGCTCTCACGGACCCGGTGGCGCTCGTGGCTGGTCGGTACGCGGCTGAGCGGGGGCTGGCGCACTGTGCGTTCGGTCGAGACTTCGGCTTAGACAGTGCGGCGATGGCGGTTGGAGGCTGGATGACTTCCATCGATGGAGCGCTGGGTCGCTACGACGAGATCTTCCTTCCCCTGCATGGACGGCACCAAGTGACCAACCTGGTCATCGCGATCGCTGCCGCGGAGCAGTTCTTCGCTCGCCCCCTCGACGTCGAGGCGGTGCGCGATTCGATCGCCGCCGTCCATTCGCCCGGTCGTATCGAGGTAGTGCAGCACGCTCCGCTGGTGGTCATCGACGGCGCTCACAACGAGGCGTCGATGGCGGCGCTGGCCGCCACCCTGGCCGACGAGTTCCCCGATTTGTCATGGACCGTGATCTTCGGGGCGCTGGGTGACAAAGACATCGAATCGATGCTCGGTCACCTCGAACCCCGAATCGGACGGCTCGTCGTGACCGAGGCAGATAGCTCCCGCGCCATCCCGGTCGGGCAGCTCGCGGCCCAGATCCGGGAGAAGCTGCCGGACATTCCCACGGTGGATGTTGCGGCGACGGTGCGGGACGCGGTCGCTGATGTCATGGGCACTACCGACGCCGATGGAGCGGTGTTGGTCACGGGCTCACTGTACGTGGTGGGCGAGGCTCGACCGCATCTCGTCGGCGATCGCGGTCCAGCGGATCAGACGCCCGGTGGCCGTTCGTCCGAGCCGGGCCTCAGTTCATCGCCCGATTAGCATCCCGGCCGGCCCGAGAGAGGATGAAACGTTGGCAGTCGAGAATACGTTCGTCATGGTCAAGCCGGACGGCGTGCGCCGGGGTCTGATTGGAGAAGTGATCCGCCGTCTCGAGCAAAAGGGGCTGAATCTGGAGCGTCTCGAGATGCGTTCGGTCGACGACGAGACTGCCGAAACCCACTACGCCGAGCACGTGGAACGGCCGTTCTTCGCGAGTCTGGTGGAGTTCATAACCAGCGGCCCGGTCGTGGCGATGGAATGGTCGGGCGAATCCGCAGTGTCGGTGGCCCGCACCCTGATGGGGGGCACAAATCCTGCAGAGTCGGCACCCGGAACCATCCGCGGTGACTATGGGCTGGAGATTCAGGAGAACATCGTGCACGGGTCCGACTCGCCGGAAAGTGCCGAGCGAGAGCTGTCCATCTGGTTCGGGTGACCTGCAACACCTCTCTTCTGGGCGAACCAGGCCCGAATCGTTACACTTGCCGCACACCCGAGGACGGCGTGACGCATGGCTGACAGCCCATTTTCGTTTGCCGGCCAGGACATGGCCATCGATCTGGGAACCGCAAACACTCTCGTGTTTGTCCGTAGTCGCGGCATCGTTTTGAACGAGCCGTCGGTTGTTGCGATCAATACGCAGAACAACCAGGCGCTGGCGGTGGGCATGGAAGCCAAGCGAATGATCGGCCGCACGCCTTCCTACATTCGGGCGATCCGACCCCTGCGAGATGGTGTCATCGCCGACTTCGACATCACCGAGAAGATGCTTCGATATTTCATACAGAAGGTGCACCGGCGGCGTTGGGCGAAACCCCGGATCGTGATCTGTGTGCCGTCCGGTATCACCGGCGTCGAACGACGGGCGGTCGAGGAAGCCGCGTACCACGCCGGCGCCCGGCGCGCCTACACGATCGAGGAGCCGATGGCGGCGGCCATCGGCGCCGGACTGCCCGTGCATGAGCCGACCGGCTCGATGGTGGTTGACATCGGCGGTGGGACCACCGAGGTAGCCGTCATCTCACTGGGTGGGATCGTCGTATCGCGCAGCGTCCGCATCGGTGGCGACGAGCTGGACGAAGCGATCATCGAGTGGGTCAAGAAGGAATACAACCTCCTGTTGGGTGAACGGACGGCCGAGCAGATCAAGATGGCAATCGGATCGGCGTACCCGTACGCGGATGAGCCGGCGGCTGAGGTGCGAGGCAGGGACCTCGTCTCGGGACTGCCGAAAACCGTTGTCCTGCACAGCCCCGAGATGCGAGAAGCGATCGAAGAGCCTGTGCAGGCGATCGTGGACGCCGTCAAGTTCACCTTGGACAAGACACCGCCAGAACTGGCGGCCGACATCATGGAACATGGGATAATCGTCACCGGTGGCGGCGCACTTTTGCGTGCCCTCGATCAGCGGCTGGCGTACGAGACGGGTATGCCGATTGTGACAACCGATCGCCCGCTGCAGTCGGTGGTGCTCGGCAGTGGCAAGTGCCTCGAGGAGTTTGAAGTCCTCCACACGGTGCTCGTCTCGTCAAGCCGTCCCTGAGTATCTGATGACAACCTGGTTGAGCAGCGCGATCGCACGCGCGGCCGCCAACCGAAACGCCATATGATCAGTAACTACCACCGGCCAGATCGATCCGCTTTTGTGGCAATCGGATTGACGGTCCTGTCCTTCCTCCTCATGACGTTCGACATCCGCTCCTCCCAGTCCGGCGTGGCCGAGACCTTGCGTAATGGGGCTCAGACCGTCGCGGCGCCGATTCAGCAGCTGGTCAATGCGGTGGTCGATCCGATCGTGGACTTCGGGGACGGCATCGCCAACCTGGCCAGCCTGCGGCAGGAGAATGAACGGTTGCGAGCGGACCTGGAAGAGAGCACGCGCGAAGCCGCCTCGCTTGCCGCGTTGCAGGCCGAAGTGGATCAGCTACGGATTCTTCTCGGGCTGCAACTATCCGACAACCTCGACGATCTGCTCATACCGGCCGAGGTGACGACCCGCGGCGGAGCGCTGGAGGTGTCTTTCACAATTGACAAGGGCAAGGCCGACGGCGTGCTTGAAGGCCATCCTGTGATCGACCCCCAGGGTGCGCTGGTGGGGGTGGTCAGTGCGGTCACCGATACCACCGCCACCGTGGTCCCGATCACAGCCCGGACCGGCCGTCCGTCCGTGACGGTACGCATTGCTGATAACGAAGAGGTCGGTACCGTCAGCGGTCAAGGAACCGACCAGCTGATCCTCGAAGTATTCGAAGCAGTAAACCCGGTGGTGGAGGGTCAGCTGGTACGCACCCTCGGAAGTGAAAGGTTCCCTCGCGACCTGGACGTCGGCATCGTGGTCGAGTCGGAGGTGCCGCAAGCGCAGGTGATCCGGGTGGCGGTCGAACCGCTGGCCGATTTCGACCGCCTCGACCTGCTGGCCGTGATTCCTTGGCCCCCCGAAGAGGTGACGGTCGACGAGCCTCCCCCTGGGGATGCAGATGATGCGGTTCCGGGCGAAGGCGGAGACGGCCTCGATGGCGAAGTGCCCGAGGATGGATCAATACCCGGCGACGGGGAGGGAGCGGCGGGTACGGCGGAGCAACCATGAGCACACGCCAGATCTCCATCGCCCTACTGGCAGTCATTCTCGCCGTCATTCTGCAGACGACCCTGTTTGCCCGGGTCCGACCGCTTGACGTGTCGCCCGACCTCGTATTGCTGGCCGTCATCGCCTGTGCGCGCTGGATCGAGCCCGAACCGGCGGTGCTGCTGGGCTTCACCGGTGGTCTTCTGATCGACCTGTTCGGTTCGGCCCCGCTGGGATTGCAGGCGCTGGCGTTCACGCTGGTGGCGCTAGCGGCCGTTCGGACGCGGGATCGGTACGCCTACAACGTGGTCGGTATGGGCGTCGCAGTGGGGGTGCTCACATTCATGGGCGTGGTCCTGGTAGCCATCATCGGTACGCTCTTCGGTCAAGGGACGCTGTCGGATCCTGACATCATGAAGACGTTGCTTCTCGTCCCTGCCTACAACGTCGTGTTGGGCCTGGTGGTGCTGCCGATCATCGGGGCCACAGTGGGTGACAGCCGGTCGGCTGAGCCAGTCTTCTAGGAGCGATCAATGCCCAGTTTTGAACCCGTTTCTCTGGTGCGCCTCACCCGCGCTCTCTGCATTCTCGAGCAAGCTCGGTAACCTCCTGCCGGGGGAGCGGAACATGACCACACCACACCTGGTGTACGGGTGCATCCTCATACGGAGGACCGTGCGGTTGGAGAACCATCAATGAAATTCGGGGTGCGCGTCACCTTCCTCGGTCTCGTATTCACGGCCCTGTTCACGGTGCTGTTCATAAGGCTGTGGTTCGTGCAGGTGGCCCAGGGGCAGGTCTTTGCGGCAGCTGCGGAGGAGCAGATCATCCGGTTTGACTACTTCACGGCTCCTCGTGGTGACATTGTCGACCGGAACGGTGTGAAGCTGGCAACGAGCACGTCGCAGCTGGTGGTCGTCGTCGACCGTGCAGAGGTACCGCTCGAGGATGAGCCAGATGTCATTCAGCGCCTGTCGGCGTTGCTGCAGGTCCCGCCAATCGAGATTCGGGCCGAGCTGGAGAAGGTCGGCTCGGGAGCCCTCGCGAAGCTCGACGATCTCGAGGTGACGGCGTCGATCGCCTACACCATTCTCGAGCAGTCGCCCGATCTGCCTGGCGTGACGGTGGAGGCGGTTCCCGTCCGCCAGTACCTGCGGGAGGAGAACATGGCGCACGTTCTGGGCCATGTGGGACTCCCGGAGACAACCGACCTCGAGGCAAACGCAGATCTCCTCCCGAGCAGCGTGGTGGGGAAGATGGGTGTTGAGCGCGAGTACGACGCATTCCTGCAGGGGACCGAAGGCACGGCCGCCTACCGGGTCAACGCGTCGGGGGACATCTTGGAGGCCCGCGAGGTCATTGATCCCCAAGCGGGCGCCACGGTCCACCTCACGCTCGATCTGTCGACCCAGCAGGTAGTCGAGGAGGTGTTGCGCGACGCAGTGATCCTCGCCAACCGGCTGAAGGCCTCGGACGAGGAACCGACGCTTCCGGCCCAACGGGCGGCGGCGGTCGTGATGGATCCCACCAACGGAGAAGTGATTGCGCTGGCTTCGTACCCGTCATTCGATCCGCAGGCGTTCGTCGGCGGCATCGACCGGGATGAATTCGCCCGCCTGGCCGAGCTGTTCGCGTTCAACAACTTCGCTATCCAGGGCCTCAAGCCGCCGGCATCCACCTTCAAGGCAATCACGTATGTGACCGCCATTGAGGAGGGCGTCTATCCCGAGAGCGTCATCAACGCAGAGCAGCCGATCGAATGCTCAGCCGAGCTCCAGGCGCTGGAGCTCGCAGACGATGCGTCCCAGCTGGTCTACCGCAACTGGACGTACCCCAATGCAGCGGGCATGCAGAACCTGCACGATGCGTTCCGGGAGTCCTGCAACATCTACTTCTGGGAAGTAGCGCTCAGCATCTGGCAGCAGTTCAAGCAAACAGACAGCGAAGACATCCTCCAGGATTGGGCTTTCGAGCTCGGGTTGGGGAGGCCCACCCAGGTCGACCTGCCCTTCGAGTCCTCCGGCATTCTCCCCGACCGGGAGCTGTACGACCATTGGCGGGCCGAGCAGCCGTGGCGGGTGCGGCCGGAAGGCTGGCTCGGCGGCGACCTGATGAACATCGCCGTCGGCCAGGGTGACATCTTGGCAACCCCAATCCAGATGGCCGCTGCATACTCAGCCATGATCAACGGGGGAACGGTTTACCAGCCGCGGGTCGCGCACCTTGTCGAAAGCGGCGGAGACCCGGTACGTGAGATCGGACCGCGTCCGATTCGCGACGCGGATATTTCGCCGTCGACTGTGGTCGCGTTGCGCCGCGACATGCAAGCAGTGGTATCTGCCGGGACCGCCCGGGCTGCGTTTGAGGGCAGCGGCCTGATCGGCGAAGTGGGTGGAAAGACCGGCACCGCGCAGGGTTTCGAGGACCGTGACGGGCGCATGCACGACTCGACGGCCTGGTTCATCGGAGCCGCCCCGATCAACAACCCGGAATACGTGGTCGTCGTGATGGTCGACGAAGGCGGATCGGGCGGCTCCGTCGCCGCGCCGGCGGCCCGAGCAATCTTCCAGCACCTCCTCGGTGTGCCGCGCACCGAGCTGACCCCCGGCGCGGAGACCGACTGATGGCCGTACTCGGTCGATCCGCGGCCCGGGTCGGGCTTCTCACGGATCGGCGGCGCCCCGCGCCGGATGTCGTGATGTTCGTGATCATGGCCGCGATGCTGGCGCTCGGAGTGCTGATGGTCTATTCGGCAACCCGGGTCCGGCTCGAAACCATCGGCGAGGATCCCACGGGGGCAATGCAAAAGCAGCTGATCTTTGCAGCGGGGGCGCTTGTCGCATTCGTTGTCACGTCGCTCATCAACTATCACGAATATCGAAACTTGCTCCCATTCATCTATGTAGGGACGCTGGGGCTGTTGGTCTACGTGCTGTTCACAGAGCCGATCGCCAACGCACAGCGCTGGATTCAGCTCCCATTCGACTTCCAGCTTCAGCCGTCAGAGGTGGCCAAGCTGGTCATCATCTTGACGTTGGCCATGATCCTGGCCCCGGCCCCCGAAGAGGGGATGCGGTGGCAACGCCTGACCGCCGCATTGGCGGTGGTCGCGATCCCGTCCTACCTGATCTTCCGTCAGCCCGATCTCGGGACGATGCTCGTCTTCGGGTTCATGACTCTGGTAGTGCTCTTCGCCGCCGGCACGACCTTCCGGCAGCTGCTGGCGCTGATCGGAGCCGGCGTGGTCGGCATAGTGGCGTTCTGGCAGCTCGAGCTCCTCAAGTCGTATCAGGTGGCGCGGGTGACCAGTTTCCTCGATCAATCCCAGGGATTGCGGGACGTCAACTACAATCTGAATCAAAGCCAGATCGCCATCGGCTCCGGCCAGCTGTTTGGTCGCGGGCTATTCCAGGGCACTCAGACCGAGCTGAGTTACGTGCCGGCACAGACCACCGACTTCATCTTCACTGCGATCGGCGAGCAGCTGGGCTTCGTCGGCGCGGCGATCGTCGTCGTGGCCTACGCATTGCTCCTCTGGCGAATCTTGCGGATCGCGATCGGGGCGTCCGATCGATTCGGCTCTCTGATCGCGGTGGGAGTGGCCGGAATGCTCATGTTCCACGTGTTCATCAACATCGGGATGACAATCGGGGTCGCCCCGGTCACCGGCCTCCCGCTCCCGTTCATCAGCGCGGGTGGCACGGCCATGATCGTGATGGCCGCGTCGCTCGGAGTCGTCAACTCAGTGTGGCGGGACCGCTCCCCGGTTCCCGGCCGCGAGTACGTGCCGCTCTAGCCCTGCGTGGCCGCCGCCGGACTCCACCTGCTGCGGCGGACCACTGGCCACTACAGTCCCGGCTCATGTATCGACGTGGCGGTCAGGGTTGGATCGAAGTCATATGTGGACCGATGTTCTCTGGGAAAAGCGAAGAGCTGATCCGGAGGATGACCCGGGTCAAGATCGCCGGCATTCCCATGCAGGTCTTCAAACCGGGCGTCGACGAGCGGTACGGCGTCGATCAAGTCGTGTCGCATTCATCGCTCGCGGTCGATGCGCAGCCGGTTGCGGACTCCGAAGAGCTGGTCAAAGCCGTGCTAGATGCGACCGAGGTCATCGGCGTCGATGAAGGCCAGTTCCTCGACGATGCGCTGGTCGACGTCGCCGAGCAGCTGGCTCTGTCCGGGAAGCAGGTGATCGTTGCGGGCCTGGATATGGACTTCCTGGCTCGTCCGTTCGAGCCGATCCCAACCCTCGCCACCCGGTCCGAGTATGTGACAAAGATGCTGGCGGTGTGCCACCGCTGTGGGGATCCGGCCGGATTCACGCAGCGAATCATTCAGTCAGACGATCTGGTGGTGCTCGGCGCGACCGGTGCGTATGAAGCCCGGTGCCGGCGCTGCTACGACCCCGACGAGCCCCGGCAGATGTCGTTCGACCCGTGACCAGATCGCCTTACCAACGACCTGGGGTTTTTGCACAATGCGTGGTAGCCTGCAGTGCAGCTCTTCGAATTACGAAAGCTGCTTTCTGAGCCATCGGAGGCACCGTGACCCTGGCGTCGCGTGCCGGCTCGCCCAATATTGGGGCCACGCTGTCGGGAGGGCGCGTGGTGCGAGTCGGACCGTCATTGATTTCGATGTTGACGTCGTGCCTGCAGGCCATCGGCCTGGTGGGCTTCCCGTGGCTCTCTACTCGACCGGCTCGCGGTCGCGTCAGCCAGGCGGATTTAGGTGAACTCAACTCACCGTCCGTCGACGCCGACGAGCGGGTCACCATTGACGGGGCGCTCCAGGCTTGCGGCCACCATTCCGCCGCATCGAGCCGCGCCACCCGTCACCAGTTTGCACCGGCCCACATGGCCGGCAAAGGAGTGACAGAACATGGCATTGTTCCGCCGCCGTCGGACACCACAGGTATTGCGCCGTGGTGTCGGCGACGAATCAATCGAGGAAACCACAGTCCGCCAAGTTGGCCGCGACCAGGTGCAGATCCGGCGCGTTCGCGAGGCCCCACCGAAGGCTCCTGACAACCGTCAGAAGAGCAAACAGCGTCCGGCGAGCAAACAGCGCCCTTCGCGTGAGGCACCGCCGGCCGGCGCCAAATCAGGCGGTCGGGACCGATCCTCCAACCGCAACCACCGCAACGGACGCGCAAACGACCGTCGTCCCGATCACCGGCGGCGGGAGGAAGAGATCATCATCCCGCCGGAGACCGCGCGCAAGCAGATGCTGGTCCGCGTGCTTCCTCACCAAACCCAGGTCGTGATTCTCGAGGGCCCGGTGCTGGTGGAGCACTACGTAGCGCGTTCGGATCGGGAGTCATTGGTCGGCAATGTCTATCTGGGCCGTGTCAAGAACGTCCTTCCCGGGATGGAGGCAGCGTTCGTCGATTTCGGCTCGGACAAGAACGGCGTCGTGTACGCAGGCGACATCAGCTACGACCGCAGCAAGCACGGCCGCCGCCGTCCCCGCATCGAAGAGGTCATCAAAGAGGGCGACGAGCTTCTCGTGCAGGTGGTCAAGGACGCGATGGGGGCGAAGGGAGCGCGCTTGTCGAATGAGGTCACGCTGCCCGGCCGCCACCTCGTTCTGGTCCCGAACTCCGACATCCAGGGCATCAGCCGCCGCCTGCCCGACGAGGAGCGTTCTCGCCTCCGGCAGATCATCGACGAGGTCAAGCCGGGCGGCTACGGGGTGATCGTCCGCACGGCTGCTTCGCAGGCGTCGAAGAGTGACATCAAGGCGGACATCGATCGTCTCGTCCAGGATTGGACGGGTATCCAGTCTCAGATCGGTGACGGTGGCGCCCCGCGGGTGATCTACGAGGAGCCACCCTTGCTCATCCGCGTGATTCGCGAGCATTTCACGCCGGACTTCCGGCGCCTCTTGATCGACGATCCCCGGGCCGAGAAGGAGGTCAAGGCATACCTCGATGACACGGCTCCCCACTTGACCTCCAAAGTCCAGCTGTACAAAGACGGCGAGATGTCGTTGTTCGAGCGCTTCCATGTGGAGGATCAGTTGCGGAAGGCACTCGACCGGAAGGTCTGGCTCCCCTCCGGTGGGCACTTGATCGTCGATCGGACCGAGGCTTTGACGGTCATCGATGTCAACACCGGCAAGTTCGTCGGCAAGTCCAACCTCGAGGAGACTGTGCTCGAGAACAATCTCGAAGCCGCCGAGGAGATAGGCCGCCAGCTGCGGCTACGCGACATCGGCGGGATCATCGTCATCGATTTCATCGACATGGAGATCGAGAAGAACCGCCACGCGGTGCTGCGCCGCCTGCGCGAGACTCTGGCGAAAGACAAGACACGAACCCAGGTTTTCGACGTCTCCAACCTCGGTCTGGTGGAGATGACACGCAAGAACGTGTCAGAGGGACTGCTCGAATCGTTCTCAGAAGTCTGCCCGACGTGTAACGGACGGGGCGTGCTGCTCCACGAGGAGGCCGCCACGGTCGGGGCGCCTGTGTTCGATCACGACGCGGACGATGCGGACATCGACAACTAGCTGACTGTCCCAGCCCGACCGGGGGGCTGGAAGGCCGGCATCACGGTCCAGGTTTTTCGACCTGCCGGGGCGACGATACAATGATCCGGTTTGTGAGGTAGATATGTACGCAATCATCCGAACCGGCGGTAAGCAGTCAAAGGTGTCGCCGGGAGACATCGTTGATGTCGAGCGGCTGAAGGCCGCTGGCGACGAAGTCGAGTTCAAGCCCCTCCTGGTGGTCGGTGACGACGGTGAGGCGGTGACGGATCGAGACAAGCTCGACAAGATCACCGTGCGGGCCAAGGTCCTCGGTGAGGTGAGAGGCGACAAGCTCGACATTTTCAAGTACAAGAACAAGTCGGGTTACCGGCGGCGGCAGGGCCATCGTCAGCTCTACACGCAGCTGGAGATCACGGCGATCGACATGCCCGGCACCAAGAAAGCGAAGGCCGCCAAGTCGACCAAAGCCGCGGCGTCGGCCGACGAAGAGGAGTGAGGCATGTCGAAGACCAAAGCAGGCGGTTCCAGCAAGAACGGGCGTGATTCGAGGGCCAAGCGCCTCGGACCGAAGGTGTTCGACGGCGAGATCATCAACGCCGGCCAGATCATCGTCCGCCAGCGTGGGACCCGGATCCACCCGGGAGAGAACGTCGGGAAGGGCAGCGACGATACGCTGTTTGCCATGCGGCCCGGGTCGGTGAAATACCACACCCGCAACAGACGCCGAATGGTGTCCGTCCTCCCCGAGTAAGGGGAATTCGGCACCCGCGATCGTGTTCGTCGATCGAGTACGCGTCTGCCTGCGTGCCGGAAATGGTGGTGCGGGTGTCGTCAGCTTCCAACGCCAGGGCCGCCAACCGAAGGGCCGCGCGGTTGGCGGCTCGGGTGGGGCCGGAGGCGACGTGATCGTCCGCGCCGACCGTAACGTGTCGACGCTACTCACATACAAGCGCAACCCCCACCACGCCGCGGGCAACGGTACGCACGGGAGCGGCGACTTCCAGCATGGCCGCCAGGGCGATGACCTCGTACTTGCTGTTCCGCCTGGGACGACGATTCGGGACGACGACGGCACGGTCTTGGCCGACCTCGTCGAGCACGGCCAGTCGGTGGTTCTCGTCAAGGGAGGCCGGGGAGGTCGAGGCAACGCCGCGCTGGTCGGCCCCGGCCAGCGGGCGCCCACTTTCTGTGAACAGGGCGAATATGGCGCATCGGTGTGGGTTGTCTTCGAGCTGCGGCTACTGGCCGACGCGGCGCTGATCGGCTTTCCCAACGCCGGCAAGAGCACCCTCATCTCGCGGGTGTCGGCCGCGAAGCCCAAGATCGCCGACTACCCCTTCACGACGCTCGAACCCAATCTGGGGGTGGTCTCGGTAGACGGGCGCGAATTTGTGCTTGCCGACATCCCAGGACTGATCGAAGGGGCTGCCGAGGGCAGGGGATTGGGTCACGAATTCCTTCGCCACGCAGAACGCGCCCGGGCGCTTGTGGTGCTGCTGGATCCTTCCCCCCTCCAGACGCAAGACGTCGACGAGCAGTACGCGGTGCTCATACGGGAGCTCGCCGGGCATAGCACCGAACTGGCAGAGCGCCCGCGGGTCGTGGCCGTCAACAAGGCCGACCTGCCCCAGGCTGAGGTCGCCGCGGCGGTCATCCAAGACCTTGTGGAGGAACCGGTCTACATGATCAGCGCGGTCAGTGGCGAGGGGTTGTCGAAGCTTCTCCATGCCATTGCCGACGCCGTGGCTACCGCCGCCAAGGCGACCCCCGAGCGCGAGGGGTTTGTGCTGCATCGCCCGGTGGAAACGTCGTTCGAGATCTCCCGGGACGACGATATGTGGGTGGTGACCGGCCGGGCCGCCGAGCGGGCGGTGTCGCTCAACGACCTGACGCAGCCCGACGCGGCTGCGCTCGCCGCCCGGCGCCTGTCCCGCATGGGAGTGGATGATGCGCTCCGCGCGGCGGGTGCGGTGCCAGGGGACGAGGTTCGGATCGGTGACCTGGTGTTCGAGTTCGAGGACGAGGATGCCTGAGCGACGCCCGCTGCGCACGGGTGTGCCGCTGGTCGTCAAGATCGGCTCTTCCAGCCTGTCCCGACCCGGGGGCGGGATCGACGGCGACGCCATCGAGCGGATAGCCGACCAGGTGTGCGCAGAGTGGGACAAAGGCCACCCGACCGTGCTGGTGTCGTCCGGGGCTGTGGCCGCAGGCGCGCCCGCCATGGGGGGCCGCCCCAACGATCTCGCCGGCCTTCAGGTCGCAGCCGCGGTAGGCCAAGTCCGGCTCATGGAGCAATACGGGCGGGCATTCGCGGCCCGTGGATGGGTGGCCGGCCAGGTCCTGCTTACGAAGGATGTTCTGGCCAACCGCAGCCAGTATCTCCATGCCCGCACTGCCCTCGCCCGGATGCTGTCGGCGGGCGTGATCCCCATTGTCAACGAGAACGACACGGTGGCCGTCGAGGAGTTGCGACTGGGCGACAATGACAGGCTGGCAGCCCTGGTGTCGCACCTGGTCGGTGCCGGTCTCCTGGTGCTGCTGACCGATACCCACGGCATCTACCGGGACGACCCGCGCAAGGTGGAAGATGCCGAGTTGCTGGATGCGGTACGTCATACCGACGAGGTGCTGGATGAGGTCGCCAACCGCAAAACCGGTCCCTTTGGCTCTGGCGGAGTGGCCACCAAGGTGGCCGCGGCCCGCATGGCCGCCTGGTCGGGAGTGCCGACGGTCATCGCTCTCGCCACCGAACCCGACGTCGTGAGCCGGATAGCCGGAGGGGCCGACGTGGGGACCTGGGTGGAACCACACGCCACTGGCCTCAGCGCCCGCAAACTGTGGATCGCCTTCGGTCAGCCGGCCCGGGGACAGCTGCACGTGGATCCGGGAGCGGCACACGCCCTCATCCGTCGGGGCAGCTCGTTGCTGGCTGTGGGCGTCGTCGCCTGTGAGGGCAGCTTCGACGCAGGTGATGCGGTCGAGGTGTACACCTCGACCGACGAGCTGATTGCCAAAGGGGTCACCGCGGTGGGGGCAGGGCGAACGGCGGCCGTGATGGGCAGGCGCACTGCGGATCTGGCCGAAGGCGAGAGCCTGATCATCCACCGCGACAACCTGGTCCTACTCGCACACTGAGTGAGGCGTCAGCTGGGACTGTTCAGCGTCGCCACAGGTCGCGAGTGAAGAGCAAGAGAACCGGGAAGATCTCCAACCGGCCCGCGATCATCAGAAATGACAGCAGCCACTTGGAGGGCCAGGCGATCCCGAAGTAGTTGCTGGTCGGACCGACCTCGCTCAGACCGGGACCGTTGTTGCCGAGGGCCGAGGCGACAGCGGATACGTTGGTCACCAGGTCCAGCTCGGCATTCGGCAAGGTGGAGGAGATGAACCCCATCAGAAACGTCCCGGTCATGAACAGGAACATGAAGAACAAGAAGTACGACTGCACCGATTCCACGATCGGGTCGGGCACGGGATTGCGGCCGAACCGGGTGATGAACAGCCCGCGCGGATGGATCAAGCGACGCAGATCGGCCGATGCCGCCCGGGTGAGCACCCCGATGCGGAACGTCTTGATTCCACCCGCCGTCGAACCTGCCATCCCGCCCAGGAACATCAAGCCGACGACGAATATCTGCAGCCCGCCTATCCATGCGCCGAAGTCCGCAGTGGTGTAGCCCGTCGTTGTGAGCAGAGTGAGAGCGGTGAAAGTCGAATCGCGGATGGTGGTCCCGAACTGCTGGTCTCCCCAGATACCACCGGCAATGATGACTATCGCAACCAGAATGAGCACCCCGAACAGCCGGAACTCGGCGTTATGGATGTAAACATCTGGTTTCCGTAGCGCCCGGAAGTGCAAAGCGAAGCTGACACCCGCGATGAACATGAATGCGCAGATCACCCATTGTGTATACGCGGAGAACCCTGCAATGGAGTCGGCTTCGGTGCCGAATCCGCCGGTCGACATGGTGGTGAGCGCGTGGTTGACGGCCTGGAACAAGTCCATATCTCCGGCCCATAGGAACAGCACCTCGATGAACGTGATCCCGGCGTAGACGTACCAGAGACGTTTGGCGGTTTCCCGAAAGCGCGGCGTCAGCCGGTCCGGTTCGGGACCGGGCGACTCGGCCCGCGCCAGCTGGACGCCTCCCACGCCGAGGAGCGGGAGTATCGCCAGCGACAGAATGATGATGCCCATGCCACCCAACCATTGGGTGAGTGAGCGCCAGAACAGAATGCCACGAGGCAGATCCCCGGGGTCGGGAACTACTGATGCTCCGGTCGTCGTAAAACCGGATGCCGTCTCGAAAAAAGCGTCCGTCAGATTGGGGATGGCGCCGCTGAACAGGTACGGGAGCGTTCCAAAAAATGCGAGGAAGAACCACGCCAGGCCCACGGTGGCGAAGCCCTCTTTGGTAGTGACGGGTCCGGTGCGACCCACCAGCCTCCATCCGATGAGCCCGGCCGCCACGGTCAGGGCGGCCGCGAGCAAGATCTGGAGCGCTACGGCCCACTCGGCGTACATCGCCGACACCAACGCGGCCGGCACCATCCCAATGCCGACCGCCACGACTACTGCCCCGATTACGTAGGACAGCAGGCGGAACATGGGCTGGCGCCTCGTTTCGGGACGTCGGCCGGGACGGAAAGGGCGAATGCGAGCGCTCACCGGGAGAACAACGACTCGACGCTGGACATTGCCGCCGGGAGAGCGAAGATGATCAGGTGATCGCGGGGTCGGATCTCGGTAGAACCGCGCGGCACGAAGACGTCACCTTCCCGCAGTATCCCGCCAATGACGGCGCCCAGCGGCAGGGGAAGGTCCAACAGGGTCTTCCCAACCGCCGGGCTGCTGGCCTCGACTTCGATCTCGATCGCCTCGGCGTCGGTGTCCTGGAAGGTGACCACCGAATGAATCCGGCCGCGGCGCACAAACCGCAGTATGGAGTTGGCTGCAGCGAGGCGAACCGAAACAGTGGCGTCGATGCCGAACCCGGCGAGAAGTCCGACGTAGGTGAGCCGGTACACCCGCGAGATGGTGGTAGCCGCCCCCATCGCCTTGGCCACGAGGCACGCCAGGATGTTGACCTCGTCGCTACCGGTGAGGGCGACCACCGCGTCGTCTTCGCCGATTTCGAGTTCGTCGAGCACGAAGGGGTCCGTGGGATCGCCCACCACCACGAGAGCGTCGCTGTGACGTTCAGCCGCGATCCGGCACCGATCGGGGTCGGGATCGATGATGATGACCTGCAAACCCTGGCTCTCCAACAGGTCTGCGGTCAGTTCTGCGACCCGAGTCGTTCCGAGGATGATTGCCCGGCGGATCTTGCGAGTTCGGAGACCGATGAGATCCTTGGCATGGTCCAGATCCTCCTCCCGGACCATCACCAGCACGTGGTCGCCTTCGCGGATTTCCGTTTCGCCGTGGGCCACAATGGTGCGACCACCCCGGACCACCGCCGTGACCACCCAATCGACTCCGTTGAGCGACTTGCGCAGCTCGGCCAGGGACGCCGCCGAAACCAGTGGAGAAGCGGCCTGCACGATCCCGCCCACGAGTACCAGCTGGCCGCGGGCGAATTCGACCAGCTCAGAGACGCCGCTTTCGCCCAGGAGAGTTTGAATCTCCTGAGCGGCCGATTCGCCGGGGTCGATCACGGCGTCGACCTCGAGGTCGGTGAGGCCCTGGCGCAGGCCTGGATCCTCCACCCTGGCTACCGTGCGCTTGACCCCGATGATGCTGGCTGCATGCGAGGCCAGGATGTTGGCGCCATCACTGCTGGACACTGCGATCAGCAGGTCGGCACGATCGACCTGCGCCTCCTTCAGCACGCTCTGGGAGGCGCCATTACCGGTGATGACCAGCGCGTCTAACGAATCCTGAAGCTCGGCAGCCCGCTTCGGGTCAGCTTCGATGACTACGACGTCCTGGCCTTCGGTGGAGAGCCGGCTGGCGAGGTAGGAACCGACGGCACCGGCGCCGACAATGATGATTCGCATGTCTGTCCGTCTCGGAATTCAGTGCCGGATAGCGTAATCCGTCTGCGGAACCGTCCACAGTTGGCGCAGCCCGAGGACGGGTACACTCCACCAGATGCACGTTCTGTCAGATGGCCACTGCGCGTCTGCCCACCGGGCAGGTGCGGCATGACCGCCGAGCCCTTCGCCTCTCCGGCCGAGGTGCGGGACGCCCTGAAATCTGTCGACTATCTCGCCGATGAACGCATCAGCCAGGTCGTGTATCTCGCCGAGCAGCTGGGCAAGCCTGTGCTCGTGGAAGGCCCGGCCGGTGTGGGTAAGACCGAACTGGCGAAGGCACTGGCGGCCATCCATGGTCGCCGGCTCGTGCGCCTCCAGTGCTACGAGGGCCTCGACGAAGCCAAAGCGATCTATGAGTGGAACTACAAGAAGCAGCTTCTGCGGATTCAGGCCGATCGGGGGTCTTCGTGGCAGGAATTGGAGGACGATATCTTCACCGAAGACTTCCTGCTCACCCGACCGCTACTCGAAGCCATCCGGTCGGAGGCTCCAATCGTGCTCCTCATCGACGAAGTGGATCGGGTTGAAGTCGAGACGGAAGCGTTGCTGCTCGAGGTGCTGTCCGATTTTCAGATCTCCATCCCTGAGCTGGGTACGGTGCGGGCCAACAGCCAGCCGCTGGTGTTGCTGACGTCGAACAACACCAGAGAGCTGTCCGAAGCCCTCAAGCGCCGCTGCCTGTTCCTCCACATCACCTATCCGGACGTCGACCGGGAGAAGGAGATCTTGCTGGCCCGTGTGCCGGGACTCACCGAGGATTTCGGTGAGCAGATTGCCCGCGTGGTGCGCAGCATCCGCCAGTTCACGTTGAAGAAGGCGCCGTCCGTATCTGAGTCGATCGACTGGGCTCGCACGTTGCTGTCGCTCGGCGTTTCTGCAATCGATCCCGAGGTCGTGACGGACACACTGCATGTGCTTCTGAAGCACCAGGGCGACATCG
The DNA here is from genome assembly GCA_041576165.1 of Acidimicrobiia bacterium. Taxonomy (GTDB): domain Bacteria; phylum Actinomycetota; class Acidimicrobiia; order Spongiisociales; family Spongiisociaceae; genus JBFGLM01. The sequence goes on along the minus strand of JBFGLM010000016.1, from coordinate 56,264 downwards.
ACAAGGTGGCCGCCGACCTCGAGGTGCCGGCGCCCGAGGAACCCGAACCGCAGCTCTGATGTTGCTCGACGTCCTGGCCGGCTTCATTCAGGAGCTTCGGGAGGTCGGTATTCCGGTCTCGATGGTGGAAGCGATCGATGCTCTCGAGGCTCTCGGTCACACAGACCTGTCGGACCGCCAGGCCTTCAAAGCGGCGCTCGGCGCAACGCTGGTGAAGAATGCGCGCCATTACGAGGCGTTCGAGACGGCGTTCGAAGTCTTCTTTGCGCTCGATCGGTCATTCCCGCCTGCCGAAGAGCAGGTCGCAGGCGCCGGGGGAGCCGAATCCGGCGACGGCGGACGGGGCCATCCCGGCAGCGGAGGCGGCCGGGGCGGGGGCGAATCCGACCTGGACGAGCTGTTGCAGGCATTGATGATGGCCCTGGTGGGCAATGACCGTGAGCTGATGCGGAGCATCGCCCGCCGGGCGGTAGATCAACTAGCGGGCATGGAGCGGGGCCGGCCGGTGGGCGGCACCTATTACCTGTATCGCACGCTCCGTCAGCTGTCTGCCGACGATCTCGTGCAGCGCCTCATGGAGGGCACGCCCGAAGATCTCAGCGAGTTCGACTCCCGGCTGGCGCAAGAAGAGTACGAGGCCCGGCTCGAACAGTTCCGCGAGGAGGTGCGAGCCGAGATCCGCCGGCGATTGGTGGCCGATCGCGGGCGAGAGGCGGTGGCCAAGACGCTGCGCAAGCCGCTGATCGAAGATCTGGATCTGATGCACGCGACCCGTGTCGAGCTGCGGCAGATCGAGCAGGCCGTCCATCCCCTCACCCGCAAGCTGGCTGCTCGTCTGGCTCAGCGCCGCAAGAGGTTCCGGCATGGGCGTCTCGACTTCCGCAAGACGGTGCGCAGGTCGCTTTCGACGGGCGGCGTACCGATGAACCCCCAGTTCCGATCCCCGCGACCGTCCCGACCAGAGGTCTTCCTCTTGTGCGACATCAGCGGCTCGATGGCGACATTTGCCCGCTTCACGCTGCAGTTCGTCTATGCCATGTCGTCACAGTTCTCGAAGTTGCGGTCCTTTGTCTTCGTCGATGCGCTGGACGAAACGACTCGCTATTTCGACGAGGCACGCGACTTCGAAGAAGCGTTGGCGCGGGTGACTGCGGAAGCCAAGGTGGTGTGGCTCGACGGCCACAGCGACTACGGCAATTCACTCGAGATGTTCTGGGACCGTTATGGCGACCAGTTGACGCCCCGGTCGGCTGTGATCATCACCGGGGACGCCCGCAATAACTACCGGCCGCCCAAAGCAGAGCTGTTGGGAAAGATCGCCGCTGAGGTGCGGGCGGTGTACTGGCTCAATCCGGAGCCGACCGGTTACTGGAACACCGGCGACTCGGTGATGCGCAGCTACGCCGATTACTGCACCAATGTCTACGAGGTGCGGAATCTGCGGCAGCTCGAGCAGTTCATCGAGGACATGGTGATCCCGACGTTCAGACCCGCCCCCCGTCATCGGACCGCAGTGGACTAGCCCGCCTTGTGCACCCGCCTGCCGGCCAGGACGTCAGCTGGGTTCCCGGGCCACGGCCACCTCCAAGCGGCCAAGGGCGTTGCGGGCTGGTTGCGGTTCGCCCGGCGCGTAGTGGTTGTATGGCGCATAAAGTGTGGTGGCTGCGATGCCGATAGTTGATCTACGTCACGCGGTCGATCGTGACTGGACGCTCAGAAGGCACCGGAGGATTCACGTGGGCAACCGGGTACTCGTGGTTGAAGATTCGGCGGTCATTCGCCGCCTGATCGAGGTGTGTCTACGTCCCGCCAACCTCGACATCCTCATGCGTGAAGACGGGCCCTCGGGCCTCGAAGCGGCGCTCAAAGAGTCCCCCGACCTGCTCGTGCTCGACATCGGACTGCCCGAGATGGATGGTTGGGAGGTACTCGACCGACTGCGCTCGAACGAGCAGACCAAGAAGCTCCCAGTCCTCGTGTTGACGGCGCACGCCGAAGAGGAGTCACGGCGCCGGGCCGACGAAGGCGGGGCCGACTCATTCGTCACCAAGCCCTTCCAGCCCAACGTCTTTCGCCAGGAGGTTCTGAGCCTGCTGGCCGCTCGCGGGCTGCGGTCCGTGCCCAACGTCGCCGGTTGATCCGGCCGGTAGGCGGCGCTCCGAACCTCTTCCGGCACCTCACCAATCCCGCTAGGTTGGGTATGGCGGGAGGGCCGGAGGTTCCATGCTGCGCCCACTCGTGACGCTCTCAGCGGCGTTGTCTGCCACCATTCTCGGCTTGTCCGCGCCTGTCACGGATCCCGGCGGAACCGGCACCAGCTGTGTCGGGCTCGACCGGCCTGTGCCGGGGCGAGTCATCGAGCCGTATGCCCCGGTCGGCCGCTACGCCGGGCACTGGGGAATCGATATGGCAGCCCCGCCCGGGACCCGGGTCCGGGCCTCGGCAGAAGGCACCGTGACCTTTGCCGGGAGCGTTGCCCACAACCTCACCGTCACCCTGGACCACGGCGGGGGGTTGAAGACGTCGTATTCGTATCTATCCGAACTCACAGTCCGACGCGGCGCCTCGGTGACTCGGGGTGCCGGATTGGGCTCCACCGGGCGAGCGCATGACTCGGACGGCCTGCACTTCTCGGTGAGGGTCGACGGGACATACGTGGATCCGATGCAGTACCTGGGCTGCAAGGCACGGGGACCGGCTGGTGGGGTCTACCTCGTCCCGCCACCGAGCGCTGCCGCCTATGCTCCCCGCCGTGCAACGCGGCATCCTGGGCGGGACGTTCGACCCGCCGCATCTAGCTCATCTGATGGCAGGCGAGGCGGCCTACCGGCAGCTCGGACTAGATGTGATCACGCTGCTTCCGGCGGGAGCGCCCTGGCAGAAGGCCGACCGGCAGGTTTCAGCGCCTGCGCATCGCTGGGAGATGACCAGAGCGTCCGTCGATGGGGTTGAGTACTTCGAGGCGGATTCGCGTGAGGTTGACCGCGACGGATGGACCTTCACAGCGGACACGCTCCAGTCGTTTGACGAGGCGGAGGAGCTGACGCTCATTCTCGGGGCAGACGCCGCCACCCGGATACCCACGTGGCACCGGGTGGACGATGTGCTCAAACGCGTCCGCCTTGCGGTGATACGCCGCCCCGGAACCAGCCAGGAGATGGTGGAATCTGCTGTACCGGACTCGGTCACGTGGCTGGACACTCCGGAGATCGGGATCAGTGGGACGATGCTCAGAGCGCGTGCCGCTGCGGGCCTGAGCGTCCGGTTCTTGGTGCGGGACCCGGTGTGGCGATACATCACGGAGCACCGTTTGTATGAGTGAGCCGCAGCACCGTCGCCGGCGACGCAAGCGCGGCGTCCGCGTAGCGCCCACAACCGGCCGCCGTCGTTCATCTGGGACGGTTGCGGCCAGCCCGGAGCCGCGCGCAGATATCACCCGGCGCGACAGACGCCGCCACGCCCGTCGGGTCCGCGGGAAGGTTGTGGGTGCGCTTCTCATCGCGGTGGCGATCGTATGGTTGACGGTTGCGATCACCTCTCTGCTGACCGGCCGGGAAGAAGATTCCGCTGATGCTCCCGGTCCCGAGCCGGTCCCTGCCGACGGCGCCTCGCTTCTGATTGCCGTGACAGGGCCGGATGGCCAGGCCACATCGATCGGGCTGCTGGCCGCAGCCGAGCAGGCGGCTCCCCGGTTGGTTCTCCTGCAACCTTCGATCCTGTCAACGCTTCCCGGATTCGGGGAGAACACTCTCGCCAACGCCACCCGGTTCGACGGTATCGGCCTACTCGAAAACACGGTCGCCAACCTGCTCGGAGTGAGGATTGACGCGGCAATCGCTCTCGACGTCGATGCTGTGACCGGGGCCGTGGCCGAAGAGCTCATGATCGCGATCGCCGACCCGCTATTCCGCCAAGACGGCGATGCGCAGGTGGTCGTCATCGCGCCGGGAGAGTCACTCCGCAGCGCAGACCAGATCGCACGACTGCTCACCGATAGAGGTACGGACGACGAATTGACGTGGCTCGAACGCCAGGGTGCCGTATGGCGGGCAGTGCTGGAGGCGGCCGACCCGCCAATGATCGAACGGTTGCTCCAATACGCCGGGGGTGACCTGGATGCCGCTCGAGCGGCCTTGACCGCCGCTGCGGTCGATGCTGTGGTCACCGCGGTGCCTGCCACCCGTATCGAGCCGACCGGCGGAGAAGAGCGGTACCAGCTGAGCGGCGAGGTGGCGGCGTCCTTTGTCGCGGAGAGCCTTCCCTACCTGCAGCTGGCCGAAGAGCCCCGGGTGCGGGTTGAGGTGTTGAACGGCAACGGAGTCATCGGATCGGTCCGGCCGATAGCCGCAAACCTGATCCGGCGCGGCTACCGGATCATCCTCACCGACAACGCCGATCGACTCGATTACGACGAGACACGAGTGATCGCACATGGCCGAGAGAACCAGGAGTCGGCCATCGCGGTGCAGGACATCATCGGTATCGGTCAGGTTGCGGTGGAGGTGCGCCAGCCCAGTGGCGTCGTAGATCTCACTATCATCGTGGGTCAAGACCTAGCCCCGATCGGAGGTTGAACGCATTACTGAACAAGATGTCGCTGCCGACCTGGCCCTCATGGCCGCCGACGCCATCGACGACAAGAAGGGGACGGATCTCATCATCCTCGACGTCTCAGACACCCTTCGCATCGTCGATGTTTTTCTTGTCGCGACCGGGATGTCGCGCCGCCAGGTCCAGACGCTGGCCGAAGCGGTCGAAGAGAAGTTGCGGGACGTCGACCGCCGCCCTCTCCGCGTGGAAGGTCGGGGAGAAGGGGAGTGGGTCCTCCTCGACTACGGAGATCTGGTCGTCCACCTGTTCCAGCCGGAGATGCGCGAGTTCTACTCGCTGGAGCGGCTGTGGGGCGATGCGCCCAAGATCGAATGGGCGCCGGCCCCGGTGTCCGACAGCGCCTGATTGCGTTCAATCGATCTGGAAACGTTGCGGTTTACTGGTACGATGTCGTCTCGCTCCGGTCGGCTCGAGGCTGCACCGCCAGCGATCCCGGGGCTGTAGCTCAGTTGGCAGAGCGCTTGCATGGCATGCAAGAGGTCAGGGGTTCAAATCCCCTCAGCTCCACGTAACGGAGAACCCCTGCTCAGGCGGGGGTTTCTGGCGTCTCAGGTTGACTGCGGTGTACGAAACTCGAAATCGCCGTCGACATCGCATAGGGGTTTGCGGTCTCGGTTCATGTTGGACGTGGTGGCTCCGGTACATGAATGGCGGAGGAGGGAACCCGGCGATGCGAGCGGGGCGTCGTATCCTCGGTGGGGATGAAGGGTGCTCGTGAGGATTCGAATCGCATCGGTGGTCGGCGCCATGGTCCTGTTGCTGGCGGCGTGTGGGGGCCCGGTCGGTGAGGTAGGCGGTAGTCGGGCGACGGCCGCCGAGAGCGCCGATGTGCCTGTCGAATCGGATGCTGATCTGCACGTCATCGTCATGCCCGATGTCGACGGCGGCTTGTCGCCAGATGTCACCGTTGGCTGTCGGGCCGGCCCTTCATTCCCAGCCGCTGCGCTGGAGGAAGTGCTGCCGATCGATGATGCCGAGCTGCCGGGTCTCGAGGACGCCGTGCAAAGCTTCCTCGGCAACGAGGAGGGTCAATTCTGGCCCCAGGATGGCTGGCGGGTCCTGCACGCAACCGAACAGACGGTACTGATCGTTCACCACGATTCCGCGACCGGGGGCGTCTCGTTCATGAATCTTGAATCGCAGAACGGCTCTTGGCGGCGGGCCGGAGCGTCATCCGGTGGTCCCTGCCCCCTGCAGACGCTACTGCCTGCGGGTCTCGGCGTCGTCGAATGGCGGATCGACCCCGCTGGGCCGCCGCTCAGCCCCGAAAGCACCTCGATCCCGGTGTTGGTCACGGAGTAGGACTGCGCCAGCGGACTACCGATGGACGACCGCATGCTGGGTCCCGAAGTCGTTGTGACAGGCAGGCAAGTGCTCATCGCATTTGCGGCTCGACCGCTGCCCGGGGACCAGTCTTGTCCGAGCAACCCCGAGCAGTCTGTCACCGTCGAGCTGCCCCAGCCTCTCGGTGATCGGGAGATCATGGACGGGCTGGCGACCGGGCTGGACCTGGTCGACTTCCTCGAGTAGCGAGGCTCCGGACGACCTTGGAAGAATCCGTCGATCTCGGATGCCATGACAATCACCGCCTACTGCTCGAGATCGAGGCCCTCTCATCACCAGACCGCCGGCTGGGTCATCGATCGCATCCGGTGGGGCAGGCCCACCTCCACGAGGTACCGGAAGAAGCCGGCGGAGGTCTGGTACCAACCGGTGGTAACGGGTGATGTGTCGCCGTCGCTCAAGAGTCTCGTCAACTCTTGGCCGGGTGGGGTGTGGGTGACCGGCCCGCCCCGGGCGTACGGGTACATGGCCCGTCGGACGACGTCGCTTCCGGTGAACCAGTAGGTGACGAGGTACCGGGGGCCCAGGTCGAGAGCGTCGAGCCCCAGCTCCTCGAGCGAGGCGGCCGAGGCGTCGTCCAGGACACCGGCGATGTCAATCCCAGATTCCCCCATGCCCCGCGAGGGGGGGCCTCGATCTGGAGGCCGCTGCTGAGTCGCGGGCCCACGATGCTCGCACCGACCAGGTCCACTTTGGCGAAGGCGTTTCCGGCATTCAGGGCAGCCGATACCACCACTAGAGCGACTGCGAATACTCCGGCCCTCGTTACTTGCTCGTTTTGCTGGCTGCCCGTGATACACCGCTGGCGCCTGACGGGTTGGCGGCGAGCTGGACTCCGCCCGGCCGCTAGCGTTCGATCCAGCCGAGCCAGGCGAGGATGTCTCGCGCTGCCAGCCCGATCGCGCATAGGGATCTGCGCCCTCTCAACCAAGTCGACCATCTCTCGACGACCGGGGTTTTGCCGGTGCCGTAGGCGCCCATGTCAACCACGCCCTCCGCCGGCGGGGTCATGCTGGCGTTGCGAGTGCCCATCGCGAGTCACCCATCGGGGTCTGGCTGGTGTGCGATCACGCTGCGTTCGAAGTTCTCTATGAAGCGGTCTGGTTCGTCGCCCTCGCCCGTGTCGGGACCGACGACGATGCGATCGACGCCGATGAGCTGGTATTCCGCCACGGTGTCGAGCGTGACCTCACCAGGGGCGGCAACGGTGATCTCGAGGGATCCGAGAGTGTGTGGACGTCTCCCGGATCCCGCCAGATCCTCGAGCCGCTGGATCAGGTCCCGAGTCTCGTCGATGGGTGTGAGCCACCCGAACCAACCCGTGGCCATCCGGGTGGCTCGAGCCAGTGCAGCTACAGAATGGCCTCCTACCACGATCGGTGGATGCGGGACTTGGATGGGTCCCGGGTGCTGAACCACGCGGTTGCCATCCGCTGCACTGTCGACCTCGGTTGGCCTAGTCCAGAGCTGCACCATCTTCGCCAGGTATTCGTCGGTCCGACGACCGCGCTCGGCCATCCGAACCCCAAGCGCTGCGAGTTCGGCCTCGACATGGCCCACGCCGACGCCAACGATCAGCCGCCCCCGCGACAGCACATCGAGCGAGGCTAGTTGCTTGGAGAGGAGCACCGGGTGCCGCTGCGGGACCACCAGAACCCCAGCCGCCAGGCGCACCGAAGAGGTGGTGGCGGCAAGATAGGTCAGCGCGGCGAGGGCTTCGAGACGCGGTTCGGTGGCGCCGGGCATATCCCGCGGCAGGGCAATGTGGTCGCCGACCCAGAGCGACTCGAAGCCTGCTTCCTCGGCGGCTCGGGCCCGGCGGGCAAGCGTGTCGGGTTCGATCCCCGGTCCCTTGTGCAAACCGAAATACCCGAACTTCATTTCGATCTCCCGGTTGGCTGCTGTCGTCAGGCTGCGCGAGCGTACCGAGGGCGGGCCCACCGGGTCACCCATTATCACGCTCGGCCGTCGGGGACGGAGCCTCGAAGTCCAGGTTGCGCACCGCGGCGTCCAGAATGGCCTGCCTGACGAGAGGAGGCGCCATCCGAGCGGTCGCGTGGCTCATGGCTGCCGTGTTGACGGTCGCCGCGTGTGGGGGAGGACTGGACGATGCCGGGGGCGAGGATGTTCTGGCCGAGCGGATCGCGGCGGACATTCCCGTGATGAATGGGTCCACCTCGACGTTGCCGGTGCGGATGTTCATCGGTTGTGCCCTTCTCGATGTCGCCTGCGGGTGGGAGACGTTCATGGACGGGTCACGCCATGTCCTCGCGTCCGACGACGCGCTGTCTGACGTGTTCCGAGAAGTCGTCCCATCGTCCGGGACTCATGGTTCGTACGTGGCCCTGGCGGAGGGTAGGGCCGACCTGATCTTGACCGCCCGGCTGCCGTCCGACGACGAGCTCGACCTGGCAGCGACCAATGACGTTGAGTTCGAGATCGCTCCGGTCGCGCTGGACGGCTTCGTCTTCCTTGTCAATGAGGCCAACTCGGTCGAGGAGTTGGACCTAGACCAGATCCGGGGAATCTTCTCAGGATCGATAACGACCTGGGCAGAGCTGGGCGGCGGGGACCGGCCCATTCAGCCGTACCAACGTAATGAAACCTCTGGAAGCCAGGTGCTCATGAAGAGCCTCGTGATGGGCGACATCCCGATGATCGACGCGCCGAACATGATGCTCCCCTCCATGATGGCCCCATTCGATGCCATCAGTCGGGATGTTGATGGCATCGGCTTTTCGGTCTATTTCTTCGCAACCGAGATGCTGGCCAACGACGAGATCCGCCTAGTACGGATCCAGGGTGTTGAGCCCGACTCGTCTACGATCAGATCCGGGGAATACCCGCTCATCACAGAGGTGTATGGGGTTCTCCGGGCGTCGACCCCGCCCGATGACACCGCCCGCCTACTGCGCGACTGGCTGAGCACCGATCAGGGCCGCGCCGTAGTTGAGGCGAGCGGGTATGTCCCAGTTTCTTGAGCATGTCCCCGGGCATGCGCCCGGCGTCAGCAGGGAGACCGGTCCCAGCCGGCGCCGATGTAGACGATGCGGGTGGCCGAGTTGTCCGCTTCACCATCCAGCAGTCCCCACATCGGCAGCCGCAGCCACCCAGTTGTCGGGTCGAGCATGAACTCGTTTTCCGCGCAGCCGAGATCGAAGTGCACGTTGGGGTAGGCGGCCACGAGATCGGCCACATTCGATCCGACGGTGATCCCGGCTTCCGTTGCGAGGGCGTCTGACTTGGTCAGGTAGTAATGGAGCACCGGCCCTTCGGGCATCGGTCCTGGGGGCGGAGGGGCAGCGTCGAAGTAACCCCAGTAGGTGAACTGTAAGTAGAGGAACTCGTCGCCGTCCGGCCCCCAGGCCGCGCTGAAGTCGAGATCTGCCGAGATCTGGATCTCCTCCCAGTCCGGCGGGCCCAACACTTCCGTCAGGTCCGCCATTACCGAGGCGACCGACTCGCCAAAGGAAACCAACCCGAGACCGTCGTGGCGCAGCACCAGAGCGGGTGCAGCCGGGGCCTGCGTGGTAGTCGTTGTTGGTGCTGTGCTGGATGTCGTCGTTGTGCAGGGTGGGACAGCCGTGGTGTTTGTTGTCGCTGTTGTCGGTGTGGCGCGCGGCTGTGTCATGGGCTCGGTCGGGGGCGCGGCAGCCACCTCGATTGAGGTAGTCGTCGACGGCACGACGGAACTCGTGGTTGCCGTGCGATCTCCAACGCCCGGCCGGCACGACACCAGGCTGAGGATCAGGACTCCGGTCAGAACCAGACGTGCAGCCACTGACGACTCCCGGCTCATCTCGAGTCTCTCAGCCTTGCGGGACCTCCACTAGAGCCGAAGGTCGTGGTACTTCATCCCACACCCGACACGACCAAGGACCTACCGCGTCCTCGCAGGCTTGCCGACACTGGAGGAACGATGCAAAGGAGTTGTTCGTGGCATCAACGCAAACCCCGAGCCCCGAACAGCTTGCGCTGAGGCGGGCACACAATCTCCCCGGATTGATGTGGCACGCTGGGGCCTTCGTGATCATCAGTGCCTTCTTCTGGATCCTGAATGCGATGGGACCGGGCGGCATCTGAGCCTTCTGGATCACGGCGGCCTGAGGATTCGCGCCGGCGTTTCACGCACTGGCCTACTTCATGGATGGTCGCCACCTCGAAGAGCGCAAGGCCGGTCGGTACCTCGATGAGTACCGGCAGGACTAGCGGGCGGCGGGCGAAGCGCCTCAGCTGACCGCCCGATCGGGAGCGTCAACGATCTCGACTTGGCCCTTGCCGCGTCGTTTTGCCCGATACAGAGCGCGGTCTGCAGCGGCCAGGGCATCATCGAGCGATCCTCCCGTCACTGTGCTTGCCCCGATCGAGCAGCCCAGCGGCCGCTCGGCAATTTCGATCCACCCCACCCGCTCGCAGATCCGCTCGAGCACGGCACGAGCTTCGATACCGCTGCCCGTCACTAACAGCGCGAACTCGTCCCCGCCCAATCGGGCTGCCAGGTCGTGGCGACGTACCGAGGACTCGATCGTTCTCGCCACCGACCTCAGTGCGGCGTCGCCGCTGCCGTGTCCAGCGGAGTCGTTGATCGCTTTGAACTCGTCGAGATCGATCAGCGCAATCGTGACCGGTTCCGCGGTCCGGTCGGCTCGGGCGAGTTCCCCACCGGCGACATCGACAAATGTCCGCCGATTGGCGAGACCGGTCAATGCGTCGAACCTGGCCAGATCGCGCTCGCGGATCAGTGCTTGGCGCAGACCCACGAGCAACACGCCGATCGTCACGAAGAACGCCCCCCTGATCAGCGTGTTCCACAGCGGAATCGCCAGTGGCCGGACCGGCCCGGTCGCGAGGTCGATCCCCAACCAGATGGCCGAGGCAAACGTGGCGGCCGCCACCGCTCCGGCTCGGAGGAAGCGCCAGGCCACGATGGCCACCGGCATGACGTAGAAGAACGAAAAGGAGACATCCGGCCCGGTGACGCCGTCGATGATCGCCACGAGCAGCGCAGCAGCGATCGCCACCATCAGTACGGCGGCCGGCGGCCCGTCCTCGAGAGAGCGCAGAAGGGAGGACTCGGCCTGCATCCTGTTGCATCGGCTCCTTTGCGGACGGGCCTGAGCGGTTGCCCAGGGTGGCCGGAGAGCCGGGCGCCAAACGTGCGCACCGTCCGGTCACACTTCCGCGTTCATCCGGACATGGTGAGGCCGCCCGACACACTCAGGACCTGGCCGGTGATGTACGCGGCATCGTCGCTGGCGAGGAAACAGATCGCCCCCGGCAGGTCCCCAGGATGGCCGATCCGCCCCATCGGAATGGCCCGCCGAAACGCCGCCTCGAGCTTCTCGGGATTGGCAGCACCTTCCCGTACGGTGGCGAACAGGGCTGTGTCGGTCGGCCCGGGACAGACGACGTTGATCGTGATGTTGTGCCGGGCGTGTTCTCGCGCCAGGGTCTTGGACAAGCCGACGACTCCGGCCTTGCACGCTGCATACACGGCCTCACCCGAAGAGCCCACCCGGGCGGCGTCGGACGCAACATTGACTATGCGGCCGCCTCCGTGCTCGACCAGCAACGGCAACACGACGTGGTGCGTGTTCAGAGCGCCGATCAGGTTGATTTGAATCAACCGATCCCATTCGTGCGGTTCGGTCGAGACGAACGGCTTGAACACGTCCCAGCCCGCGTTGTTGATGAGGATGTCGATCGGGCCCAGCGTCGTGACGGCATCTGCCACGGCCTGCTCAACCGCTCGATAGTCAGCGATGTCGCATTCGATCGGCACAGTCTGGACTCCCATACCGGCCACCTCGGCCGCCACTCGCATAGCGGTGTCAGTGTCCAGGTCTAAAACAGCGACATGAGCGCCTTGCTCACCCAGACGCCGGCACACGGCCGACCCGATCCCGCCACCGCCGCCGGTCACTATGGCTACCTTGCCCGTCAGCCCGCGCAACAGTCACCTCCACGCCAGGTGCGCCATGGTCGCCGACGCTAGATACTTGGAGCTCTGGTGGCCTAACCGAGGGCCGGAAGCGCGCGGCCGCTGCTCAGCGGGTTCGCTCGCGGGCCACGTTGACCGTGAGATCCCGGCCACCGACGTTGGCGCCGTTCAGGGCCTCGATCGCCGCGTTGGCCGCTTCCTCATTGGCCATCTCGACGAAGCCGAATCCCCGCGAGCGCCCGGTGGCCCGATCCTGGATCACGACTGCGTCCGTCACTTCACCATGTGGGGCGAACATGTCGCGCAAGTCCTCCGAGGTCGTCGCGAACGAGATGTTTCCCACAAACAGTTTCTTGGCCATGCCTTCGGCTCCTTCGTAGGCTGCCGGGCTTGATCCCCACTTTCTGGATCAACTGCCCGCCGTCCGCCGCTCCGCCGAGGCGGTGGTTCCGCCACTAGGAGGACGCTGCCTACACCTAACTGGCGAACACCTTACCCACGCCGGCCACGACCGCGCGCATCTGCCGCTCCGCGTGACCGTCGAGCCACCCAAGCGGGCCGTTGTGTTGCTGGGTCCACGAGCGTCGTGGCCGGATCAGGAGTACTCGTAGAATCCGCGGCCGGTCTTCCGTCCGAGCAACCCGGCTTCCACCATGCGCACCAGCAGCGGCGGCGGAGCGTACTGCGGCTTTTTGAATTCATCGAAGAGCACATCGGCGACGAACTTCATTGTGTCCAGGCCGATGAAATCGGCCAGCTCGAGCGGTCCCATCGGGTGGTTGGCGCCCAGCCGCATTCCGGCATCGATGTCCTCCGCCGACGCGAAGCCCTCTTCGTACATACGCATCGCCTCGGTCATGTACGGGACGAGCAGCATGTTGACGATGAATCCGGCCCGGTCCTTGGCGTCGATGACGGTCTTTCCCATCTTCTCCTCGGCGAACGCCCGGGCTCGGTTCCGGGTTTCGTCGGAAGTCAGAACAGTCGTGACGAGCTCCATCAACCCCATCACCGGCACTGGGTTGAAGAAATGCATGCCGACCACGTGCTCAGGCCGGCGGGTGGCCCGGGCCAGACGGGTGATCGGTAATGACGACGTGTTAGAGGCCAGGATTGCGCCGTCGAGGGCGATGCGATCGAGGTCCGAGAAGATCGACAGCTTCAGATCCTCGTTCTCGGTGGCAGCCTCGACGATCAGCTCCCGGTCGGCCATGGCCGCGAGATCGGTCGTGAAGTCGATTCCTCCGAGAGCCGATTCCATCCCAGCTTCGTCGAGCTTTCCTCGCTCGACGGCGCGACGTAGCGATTTTTCGATTCGGGCTTGGGCCTTGCCGAGCAGATCCGCGTCGATCTCGCGGGCGACGACGTCGACGCCGGCTTTGGCCGCCACCTCGGCGATACCGGCGCCCATCTGTCCTACGCCGACGATTCCCAGTTTCTGCACGCTCGACTCCCTATTCTCGTTTCGGCGGCAATGTAGCCGGTGGGTGGTCTGGCCCACAGCCGATACGATCGCGCGATGCCTGATCCAACTCCGACCGACTGGGGATCCCGCTATGCGGCCGGTACAACTCCGTGGGACCTGGGCCGGGCCCATCCCGAGCTGGTCGACCGGCTGCCCGCGCTCGGCCCGCCGGGGCGGGTGGTGGTCCCGGGGGCCGGGACCGGGCATGATGCCCGAGCGCTGGCGCAAGCGGGCTGGCAGGTCACGGCGATCGAGTTCGTGGCCCGGCTAGCGGACCGATTGCACAATGCGGTCGGCCCGGCGGGGCAGGTGGTGATTGCAGACGCCCTAGATTGGGCGCCGGAGGAGGACGTCGACCTCGTCTTCGATCACACGTTCTTCTGCGCCATCCCGTTGCGCCGCCGGCCCGAGTTCGGGAGCTGGGCGGCCACGGTGCTGCGACCCGGCGGGCGGATCGCCTCGTGCGTGTTTCCGTTCGGCCGGCCGCTCTCGGAGGGAGGACCCCCGTTCGGCATGTCAACCTCCGACCTGGCGGGTTCGCTGGGCTCAGGCTTCGAGTTGACGGTCGACGAGCCGGCCGCTCACCCCAGGAGGCGACCATGGTCGACCCGGTGGGCCGAATTTGTGAGGTTGCCGGCCTAGCAGCGGTCCGCTGAGCGGCGAGTGCTAGGCGCGCTCCCGGTACGCACGAGTGTCTGCAACGAAGGCCGCGAACAAACGGTCCTCCACCGGATCGTCCAGCATCTCGGGATGCCATTGCACGGCCAGCACCGGCCAGGATCCGTCCGTTGATTCGACAGCTTCGGGGTTGCCGTCGGCCGTCGATCCCACGACCCGGATGCCATCGGCGATGCGATGCAAGCCCTGATGGTGCAATGAGTTGACCTTGCGTTCGCTGGTCCCGTATATCCGGGAGAGCCGGCATCCGTCGTCGAATGACACCAGGTGACGATGGGCGTTTCGTTCATCCGGCGAATCGGCCAGGGACGGATGATCGTGCGAATCCCCGTTGACCTCCTGGCGTAGCGATCCGCCCAGTGCGATGTTGATGGCCTGCATTCCACGGCAGATTCCGAGCACCGGCATTCGACGCTCCCGGGCGCCTTGCACCAAGGCCAGATCACGGGCGTCGGCATCCGGCTCGATATTGACCGAGTGGGTGTTGTCCGCGGCGTAGCTAGCGGGTTCGAAGTCGCCGCCACCGGTGACGACGAGCCCATCCACCCGGTCGAGCACCTCTCCCACGTCGGCAGCGTCGAGCGGTCCCACCAGCAGCATCACTGCGCCGGCGCGGGCCAGCGCGGCGGCATAGTCGTCCACCAGGGTATGCATGACCGTGTGGTCGTACAGGAACGTGGGGGCGGTCCGCCGCCACAGGGTCACTGCAACCGTTGGTTTCATTGTGTCTGCCCCAACGAGAGGAATACGTCGAACAAATCAAATGCCCGCTCCCGGGCGGCTGTGGCGTGGCGGCGGGCGTCGGCAATCAGCTGATCGGGGTCGGTCCCCTCCGGGACTTCGTCGATCCAATGCCCCAGCAGGTCCGGACCTACCTCGGGATGGAACTGCAACCCGAGGTGCGGGCCATGCCGGAAGGCATGGACGCACACGTCGTTGCGGGCGAGCGGTTCGGCGCCGTCGGGCAGCGCGAAGTAGTCCGAGTGCCAAGCCAGCCACGGCCCAGCCGGAATCAGCTCGGGGCGTGTGGTTTCGAGCTTCACCCAGCCGATTTCGGTGAATCCAAGCGGCTTGACTTCCCCACCCAGCGCCAGTGCCAGCGCTTGACCTCCGAAACAAGCGCCCAGAATGGGGGTCTGCGAAGCGATACAGCCTTGGATCCACGCCAGCTCGCGTTGCAGATGAGGGTGGTCATCGCGCTCCCACCAGTGCTCGTGAGATCCCGTCACGATCACAATCTCTGGATCCGGCAGATCGTCGAACGCCGCAGCATTACCGTCGACCTGCATCCGAACCAACTCGAAACCGCGGGCCTGGGCGGCATCACCCAGGTGCCCGGCCTGGGCCCTGTGCTCGGATTCGATGATCAGCGCGATCCTGGGCACGGCGCCAGCGTACCCTCCCTAGAGCCGCTGGCCGCAATGACGACCTCCCCGGGCCACGGCTGCGATACCATCTCAGGTCACATGCAAGAGCGCTACGACCACAACGCCACCGAAGCGAAATGGCAGCAGGTGTGGGAAGAGACCGGCCTGTACCACTCCGACGTCGATTGGGGCCGTCCCAAGCATTACGCGCTCACGATGCTGCCCTACCCGAGTGGTGATCTGCACATGGGTCACTGGTATGCCATGACGCCCGGTGATGCCCGAGCCCGGTACATGCGGATGAAGGGTTACAACGTCCTGTTCCCGATGGGCTTCGACGCGTTCGGTTTGCCGGCCGAAAACGCCGCGATCCAGCGCAACATCGATCCGCGAATCTGGACCTACGACAACATCGAGCGAATGCGCACCCAGCTGAAGTCGATGGGGGCGATGTTCGACTGGCGGCGCGAGGCGATCTCATGCACGCCCGAGTACTACCGATGGTCGCAGTGGTTCTTCAAGAAGTTCTACGAGAACGACCTGGCCTACCGGAGTGAGGCACTGGTCAACTGGTCACCGACGCTGCAGACCGTGCTGGCCAACGAGCAGGTGATCGACGGCAAAGACGAACGTACCGGCCAGCCTGTCGTCCAGCGCATGATGGAGCAGTGGTTTTTCCGGATCACGAACTACGCCGAGGAACTGCTCTCGTTCGAGGGTATGGACTGGCCGGAGCCGATCAAGACGATGCAGACCAACTGGATCGGCCGGTCCGAAGGCGCCCGTATTCGGTTCCACACCGACGGTGGCGACGACATTGAGGTGTTCACGACGCGGCCCGACACGCTCTTCGGCGCTACGTTCATGGTGCTGGCACCGGAGCATCCGCTGGTCGAGGTGCTCACGACCGAAAGCCACTGGGATGAAGTCATCGCGTACAAGGAGATGGCCGCGGGCCGGAGCGAGCTGGAACGGGTTGACCTGTCGCGTGACAAGACCGGCGTCTTCACGGGCGGATATGCGCTCAATCCGGTCAACGGCGCCAGGTTGCCGGTGTGGATCGCCGACTACGTGCTGTTGACGTATGGCACCGGAGCAATCATGGCGGTCCCCGGACAAGACGAGCGCGACTGGGAGTTCGCAGAACAATACGAACTGCCGATCGTGCGTACGGTGCAGCCCCCGCCCGACTTCGAAGGCAAGGCGTACCTGGGCGAGGGGCCGGCGATCAACTCAGGGTTTCTCAACGGCCTCGATCTCGACGACGCCAAGGCTCGAATCATCGAATGGTTGGAGGCCGAGGGCCACGGTGAAGGCGCGGTGCAGTACCGGCTGCGGGACTGGATCATCGGCCGTCAGCGCTACTGGGGCAGTCCCATCCCGATCATCTACACGGAAGATGGGATCGTGCCCGTTCCGGACTCGGAGCTGCCGGTGGAGCTGCCCGACAAGGTTGATTTCCAGCCCTCCGGGCGCAGTCCCTTGACCTACCACGAGCCTTTCCTTCACACGGTGGACGGCCAGGGCCGCCCGGCGACCAGGGAAACCGACACGCTCGACACCTTCATGTGCTCGTCCTGGTACTGGTTCCGCTACTTGTCGCCGCAGCTGGATACGGCCCCATTCGACCCGGAAGAAGCGGCCTACTGGTTGCCGGTCGACACGTATACCGGCGGGGCGGAGCATGCAGTCCTCCACCTGATGTATGCCCGCTTCTTCGTCAAGGCCATGCGGGATCTCGGCATGTTCGACGACACTGTTGCCGCCATGAAGGCGCACGGCCGGGACCAGCTTGCCGCGTTCGATGAGCCGTTCGTCATGCTGCGCAACCAGGGTCAGATCCTGGGGGAGGAGCGATTGGGCGACCGGGTGGAGATAGCGGGGTCCTGGGCGGATGACCGGTTCATGGCCAAAAGCGTCCGGGTCGTCGGACACGATGAACCGGCCTCATCCGACGCCGAGCGGGTGGCCGGTGAGCTGGTCCGGCGCACCGAGAACGTCCTCCACGTCCAACCCGCCGATGGCGATCCGGTGATCGTCGAAGTGCCCGCCACCGCAACGGTCAACATCCCGTCTATACCTGGTGACAACGACGTCACGCAACTCCAGCACCGGCTGGATGTGCAACGGATGTCCAAGTCGCGTGGCAACGTCGTCGCTCCGGACGAACTGGTCAAGGCGTACGGCGCAGACACCGTGCGCACATATTTGATGTTTGCGTTTGAGTGGGAGAAGGGTGGCCCTTGGGACAGCCGGGGCATCAGGGGCGCCCATCGATTCATCCAGGATGTGTGGCGGCTGGGCACGCTCGGTTACAGCGAAAGCGAAACTGACGCAAGCGCCACAGCCGCGTTGCGTCGACAGGCCCACCAGGCGATTGGCAAGGTTGGCTCCGATATCGAGAACTTCAAATGGAATACGGCGGTCGCCGAACTCATGAAGCTCCGCAACACGCTCAATGAGGTGTCGTCTACGGGCAACGTTACGGCGGAGGCCTTCGCGGAAGCAGCGGAGCTGCTGGTCAAGCTTCTGGCTCCGATTGCCCCCCACATCACCGAGGAACTCTGGCATCGGATGGGTCACTCCGAGAGCGTGCATCTCCAGTCGTGGCCCGAGGTCGACGAGGAGGCCGCCCGGGATGACACGGTCACAATGGTGGTGCAGGTCAACGGCAAGCTGCGCGCCCGGGTGGAAGTGTCGGCCGACATCACCGAAGCCGAGGCGACCGAACTGGCGCTGGCGGCCGACAACGTCGTCAAGCACATCGACGGCGCCGAAGTACGCAAGGTCATCGCGCGCCCACCCAACCTCGTCAACGTGGTGGTGTGAAGGCCGCAGGCGGCGCCGCCCGGCACCTATCGTCCTCGGGACCATGCGATCGCCGGCCCAACTGCTGATCGAGAAGGGCGCCGCGCTCGATCGGGTCACCCAGCTCGTGCCGGACGGGTCGCTGCACACCCCGGTGTATGTCACCCCAGGCTGGCTGGACCCGTTGTGGGAGGGACGGGCGCTGGCCATCACGATGCCCTGGGGGATCTACATGCCGGCCGCGTCCCTCCGCTTGGGAGCCGGCCTGATCGTGCACGAACTGGTGCACGTCCAGCAATGGCGGCGCCTGGGTTGGCTCCACTTCTCCCTCAGATACCTGGGGGAGTACGCAGGCGGCCGGTTGCGCCGCAAATCCCACCAGGCCGCCTATACGGCGATTTCCCTTGAACGCGAGGCGCGGGCCATCGCGGAGGGGCTATCGCCGTGATGGCTCAGAAGACGTGGAGGCCGCCGTCGATGATGATCTCGGTGCCCGACATGAACCCCCCGGCTTCAGCCGCCAGAAACACGGCGGCACGCTCGTAGTCTTCCGGTTCACCCCATCTCGCTAGCGGGACCCGGGTCCGGATCGCCTCCTCAAAGCCGGGCACACCGGCCAACGGAGCGGTCATCTCGCTGCGAACGAAGCCGGGCGAGATGATGTTGACGTTGATGCCCTCGCGGCCCACCTCGGTTGAGAGCGCCCGGGCGAGCTGGCGGATCCCGCCTTTTGAGGCCGAGTAGTGAGGGCTGAATCGGTTTCCCTTCGTGGCCGCCACCGACGCCACCGCCACGATGGAGCCGCCCCCGCCTCGGTCCAGCATGTGGCGAACCGCAGCCTGCATGCACAGGAACGCACCGGTCACGTTGACGGTCATCACCCGCTCGAACTCCTCGAGTTCGAAATCGACGAACTTGTCTGCTCCGGACGTACCTGCGTTGACGAACATGGAATCGACCCGTCCGAACCGTTCCAGGGTCTCCGCCATCGATGTCTCGACATCGCCGGGGTCGGTGACATCACAACCAAGCGCAATGACCTCGGCTCCGAGCGCTTCCAGGGTGGCGGTGGCGGCCTGGTTCTTCTCTTCATTCCGAGCCCAGATAGCGAGCGAGGCCCCCGATTTGGCGAGCCCGGTCGCCAGACCGAGCCCGATGCCGCCGTTTCCGCCGGTCACGACGCTGACGTGACCCGTGAGGTCAAAGAGTGTCATGTATCGAGCGTAGCTGCGGGGACGGCTTCACCCGGTAGCGGTACTCGTACAACGGTTCGAAACCCATACTCCCGTAGAGCGCCCGCGCCGCGTGATTGTGGGGCATCACCTGGAGGTAAGCATGCGTCGACCGGCGGGCCTGCGCCCACCGCAGCAGGTCCTCCAGTACGGCGCTTCCGTGCCCGTTCCTACGGAGGTGGGAGGCGGTGCGCATGTTGAAAATGCCGGTGAACGGACCGTCCACGGCAGCCGAGCCGATCGCCACCGCTTCGGTGCCGTTGCGACGGACGAGGAAGCCTTTCTCGACGTGTTGGGTTTCCCACATACACATCAGCGTGACTCGATCCACCGGCAGCTCGCGATCAGCCTCGAACAACTCCCACCATGCGTCGGATGGCATCGGATCGACCTCGACCGGCTCGCGGTCGATGCGGGCAGTGAGCGGGCGGATCATGACGATCGCCCCATCCACGTTGGTATAGCCCCGTTGGTCCAACTCGGCGTGTACGGCCGCGTCCGTGAGCGGCGTGGTACGAAAGATGGTGGGTAGGCGGCGGGCGTGATACCAGCGTTCGCAGTGGTCGACCTTCTCGGAAAGCGGAATCCGCGACGGCCGATAGACCGTGACCGAGTTGGCGCGGCGGGTCACCCCGCCGGAGGCGCGCAAAAGCCACCCGTCATAGATGTCGCCTTCCAGCGCCGGCCAGGTTCGGTTGCCGGACCATTCGATGGCTTCAATAAGGCTCACTCGACAATGACCCCCGTGAGATCCGTCGTCGGCTCCGGATACGACATGTTCAGGCCTTTCAACGTGTCGGTGAGCACCCGCGTGATGACGAGGTTGCGATACCACTTCCGGTCTGCCGGCACCACGTACCACGGCGCCCACTCGCTGCTGGTTCGGCTCAGCGCAGCCTCGTACGCCGAGATGTAATCGTCCCACCGCTTTCTCTCGTCCAGGTCGCCGAAGGCAAACTTCCAGTTCTTCTCTGGGGTGTCGACCCTCGCCTGGAGGCGCTCCCGTTGTTCCTCCTTCGAGATATGGAGGAAGAACTTGACGATCGTGGTTCCCTCGTCGGCGAGCAGCTTTTCGAAGGCATTGATGTGGTCGTAGCGTCGCTGCCACACGTTGGGCGGAACCAGGTTGTGCACTCGCACCACCAGGACGTCCTCGTAATGGCTGCGGTTGAAGATGGTGATCTCGCCGTTGGCGGGAGTGTGTTGGTGGATCCGCCAGAGATAGTCGTGGGCGAGCTCCTCAGGCGTGGGCTTCTTGAACGATGCGACCTTTACGCCCTGGGGGTTGGTCCCGTCGAAGACGTGACGGATCGTGCCGTCCTTGCCGCCGGTGTCCATCGCCTGGAGCACGATGAGCATCTTGTGTTTGCCTTGGGCGTACAGCAGTTCCTGGAGTAACTCGAGCTCCGCATTGCCTTCCCGGGCGGCGGCCTTGCCGGCCGATTTCCCGCCTGTGAACCCGCCGAGGTCCCGAGGGTCATGCTGGGATAGATCCACGGTCGTCCCGGGCACCACACGGTACTGATCCATGACGGCTCCCTTCTGCTGCTGATCTGGCAAGGGTATTCACTCCGGGAGCCGTGTTTGCTACAAGAACCGCAGAGCACGACCCGGCGTCGCCTGGTCGTCGACTTCCCCCGCGCACGCTCCGGTAGCACCGCTGGATTGCTGCCGGCTGTACCCAGCGCAAGGAGCCGGCGATGAGCGCCCGCACGTGGCAACTGATCTGGGTGGCGCTCGTCGTAACGGTCGTGATGGTGTGGCTGCGGTCAAGTGCAACACCGGTGCCCGTTGCGGCGGCCCCGCCGGGCGGGGTCGACACCGACGCCCAATTGGCGCCCCTCGCAACCATCCCATCCACCGCGGCCACCATTGTTGTGCACGTCTCGGGAGCGGTTGCGGATCCGGGTCTGGTCAGGTTGGCGGCCACCTCGCGGGTTGCGGATGCGGTTGCGGCCGCCGGCGGCTTCGCGCCGGTGGCCGATACGAGATCTGTCAATCTGGCCGCCGGACTCATGGACGGCATCCAGGTGCATATACCGCGTACCGGTGAGCAGTCCCCTCGAGCGGCGGTGGGCGGCGGCGCGTCGGAGGACAAGGTTGCTGTCAATCAGGCCACAGTGGAGGATCTCCAACGGCTGCCAGGGGTGGGGCCGGTGCTGGCCGGGCGGATCCTGGACTATCGCAATGCCCACGGACCCTTTCTGGTGGTGGAGGACCTGCTCGACGTTCCCGGCATCGGAGAAGGGAGGCTGGCCGAGCTGCGCGACCAGATCGTCATCCCGTGACCGGACGCCTTCGCCTGCCCGCGGGACGTGACCGCACGATCGTCGGGCTCGCCGCTCTGGTTTGGCTCGGTGCCCTGGCGGCGCCGGTCGGCCGCGCCCTGCCGCTGCTCCTGGGATTGCTCGGGCTGGCTGCACTGGCCATCCGGTCGGAACGGGTCTCGTGGGGGGTCGCCGCCTTGGGACTGGCAGCGACCATGGCCGGGGTGGTGAGCGGGACTGCCGCAGCCAGAGCGCAGGCCGCCACGGTCGCCGCAGGCGGGCCGGAGGGCCCCGTCGCGCTGGCGCTGGAGCTGAAGACCGACGCTGAGGCCGGTCGATACGGCGTCTGGGCAGTTGCCTACCCGCTCGACCCGGAAAGCGGCGCCCGCGGCTGGCCGCCCGTGCTGCTCCAGGGTGCGGTCCCCGGCTCGCTGGCGGTCGGCGAGGTCGTGACCGTGCGCGGTTCGGCACGTCCGGTTGGAGGCATCGCCCGGGGGACAGCCTACGGCTGGCGGTTGACGGCCCGCTCGGTGGAATTGACGGGCACATCGTCGCATTTGTTGGTGGCGGCCAACGCCGTCCGCCGCCGGGTGGATCGAGCCCTGCTGCCCCACCAGCACAGCCGCGGCGCGGCGCTCGTCCGCGGCTTCTTGATAGGTGACGAGCGGGCGCTGCCCGAGATTGACCGAGCGGCGATGCGGGCCGCCGGACTGTCGCATTTCACCGCCGTATCGGGCAGCAACGTGGCGCTGTTTCTGGCGGCATTGTGGGTGGCGCTGGGGCCGCTTGGGTTGGGGAGCCGCCGCCGGGCCGTGGGCGGTCTGACCGGCCTGGTGCTGTTTGCCGCCATCACTCGCTGGGAGCCTTCCGTGCTGCGCGCATGCACGATGGCGGCAATTGTTCTAGGCGGGCGCGCTGGCGGGATTGTGGTGTCGCCGTGGTCGGCGCTGGGTGTGGCGGTGGGCGGTTTGGTGCTGGTATCGGGTGAGCTGGCGGCCGAGGCCGGCTTCCAACTCTCGGTCACGGCTGCCGCCGGAGTGATCGCCGGGGCCGGATTCTGGCAAGCCCGAGTGATCGGTCCGGCCATGTCGACTGCGGTTGCCGCCCACCTAGCGGTGGCGCCCGTATTGCTGCTGCGCTTCGGGGACATACCCGAGTGGGGGCCGGCGCTGAATCTGGCTGCTGCCCCGCTGGTCGCGGCGTCGACGGTGCTGGGAGCAGCGGGCACCGCACTACCCATCGCTGCAATGACGACGGCCGCCGTACGCCTGGCCGAGGCGGTGCTGGCAATTGCCCATTTCGGGGCCGCGCTGCCCGCGGCCGGAATCTGGGCGCTGGCCGGATTGGCGGCTGCCCTCGCCGCCATCAGATTCACCTTCCTGCGCGTCCCCGCTGCGGTTGTGATCACGCTCGCCCTGATTCCCGCAACTGGAGATCGCCTGACGCCTTCATCAGTGATCTTCTTTGACGTTGGGCAGGGTGACGCGGCCGCCATCCGCACCACAGGCGGCCGGACCGTGTTGATCGATGGCGGTCCCGACCCGGTCTTGCTCGACCGAAAACTCAAGGAACGGGGGATCGACACGGTTGATCTGCTGATCGTCTCACATTCACATCGTGACCATATCGATGGGTTGGAGGCCGTGGTCGGCAGGCGCCCGGTGACAACCCTGTGGCATTCGGATCCCCCCGACGACTCCGGCCGTCTAGCCCGGTTGGTCGCCGCGGCGCAAAGAGCCGGCACCCGGATAGAAGTGCCCCCGGCCGGCACCTGGGTGACCCTCGATGGCGTCGCACTGGAGGTGCTGGGACCGATTCGGCGCTACGCGTCACCCAACGACCAATCGCTGGTCGTCCGGGTCACGCTCGACGGCACAACGGTGCTTTTCACCGGCGACGTCGAGCTCTACGCCCAGGCGGACCTGGCGGTCCCGCACGCACAGGTTCTCAAAGTGCCCCACCAAGGTGCGGCCACCTCTGATCCGGCCTGGCTGGCCGGGGTCGGGGCGTCGGTGGCAGTCGTCAGCGTTGGTCCCAACACGTACGGGCATCCGAGCGACCGGATTCTCGAAGCGTTGACGGCAACCGGGGCTGATGTCCGCCGTACCGATCGGGACGGAGACGTCGTGATCTCACTCGCCCCCGCCGGATGAGTCTGTGGTCCCGACCGTGCCAAGTACGATCGGGCACGAGCACCCACAAAGGAGAGCCGTGCCCGTCATCCGCCTGCAAGGTTCGACACACACCGTCGGGGTAGGCGGTCCCGAGGTCGTCTTGATGGGGGTCATCAATCGGTCGCCCGAGTCGGCCAACCGAGACGTGTACGCCCCATCGGCGGAGGCGGCGGTGGAAATGGCCGGACGCTACGCCCAACTTGGCGTGCGGGTCATCGACGTGGGCGGTCAGTCCACCAACTACGCCAACACCGACATCGGGCCGGCCGAGGAGGTGCGCCGGCTGCTGCCCACTGTGGAGGCGCTGGTCGCGGCGGGACACGTCGTCTCAGTCGATACGTGGAAAGCGGAAGTGGCGAATGCGGCCATAACTGCCGGCGCGGCACTGGTGAACGATACGGGCGGCTTGCAGGATCCGGCCATGGTTGAAGTCTTGGCCGCCGCCGACGTCCCGGCGGTGTTGATGTACCTCGAGGCCGGCACACCCAACGAAGCCGGCGAATACGACACCGGCCTCGGCAAGAGCCGGCGTATCCAGGCCGCGTTCCAAGCACGACTGGCAGAACTGGCCGCCGCAGGCCTTTCCAAGGTCATAGTTGATCCGGGAATCGCTATCTCCTACCAGACGGACTACATCGCGTACACCCGTGTGCAGTTCGAGGTGGCGGCCCACCTCGATCGGCTGGCCGACTTGGGCGCACCGGTCCTCTACGCAGTGCCCCGCAAGGCCGACCTGTACCGCAATGTGGCTCTGGCGGCGCTCGCCCTGCAATCCGGAGCGGACATGCTGAGGATCCACGATGTAGCGGAGATTGCGGACGTGGCCCGTCTGATGGGAAGGCTCGGCGAGGGAAGGGTGCCGGTGTGAAGATTCTCATCACCGGTTCGGCTCGGGGGATCGGGGCCGGGCTGGCCGTGCGGCTGGGCACCCAGGGCCATGAAGTGGCCGTGCACTACCGGAGCAGCGCCGCGGCTGCGGCGGACGTCGTTGCGCAGATCGGCGCTGCCGGAGGCAGAGGTGTGCTCGTCTCAGGGGATGTCACCGACGCCGGCCAAGCTGCACATCTGGTGGACGACGCCGCCGCTCAACTGGAGGGCCTGGATGTGGTGATCAACAATGTCGGCGGGTTCCTGTTGAAGAACCTCGACGAGCTGACGCCCGCCGAATGGGACCAGCAGATCGCCAGCACGGTATCCGCCACCTATTACGTGTCGCGGGCGGCGCTACCACGGCTTCGCGATTCGGGTCGGGGCCGGATCATCAACTTCTCCGATTCGTCTGCCGACAAGATCGTCGCCCGGCCCCGCAGCACGCCATACTCCATCGGCAAGCTCGGAATTCTGATACTGACCCGATCGATGGCCGTCACCGAAGCCGAGCACGGCATCACCGTGAACGCCATTCTGCCCGGCGTCATGGACAACTCTGATCCGCTGCCCGACCCGGCCAAGATCCCGGCCGGTCGACATGGAACCGACTCGGATGTGGGCGCAGTCGTGGATTTCCTGCTGTCCGACGAAGCCGGCTACGTCACAGGCGCGTTTCTGCATGTCGGCGGAGGATGGAACTTGTGAAGTTCGTCGTCCATGTGAAGGGTCCATCCGATCCGGGCCCGGGCGAGCGGCTACAGATGCTCGAACGCGCCCAGCAGGTTTTGGCGGAGGCTGGGGTGTCAGCGGCCGACGTGGTCCGGGTGGATGTCCCGGGCCGGGGCGGCTCTGAGGCCGGCGATGCGGCTCTGCGACCCGAACTCGACCTGGTGGTCCCCACCCTCCAGTCCGGATCGCTGTTCGGAGTGAAGCAGGGGCTGCTCGTCGTCGACGCCCAATTGATCCATGCTGCCGAGGCCGGGCTGGTGGCCGAATTGTTGCAGCATGCCGATCCGGCGGCGGTTCAAGTCGTGTTTGTGTCGGGAGGTGCGCTGCCGGCTGCTCTCGCCAAGGCGGTCAAGTCCCACGGTGAGTCGATCACTCTGGCCAAGATGCGCGAGCGCGACGCCACAGATTGGCTGAGCTCCGAAGTCGAGGCCCGCGGACTCTCGCTCCGCAGTGATGCCGCGGCGGCGCTACTGGAGCGGTTCGGCGCCGACGTCGCGGCGCTGGGACAGGCCCTTGACCAACTCGCAATGTCTGCTGGTTCGATCACGGGCGACGCCATTCGAGCAATATTCAGGAATCGGCCGGATGAGCCCATGTGGCGGATTGGCGACGCGATCAGTCAGGGCGACGTGCCGACGGCGCTGCGGCGTCTCGCTGACTTCCTCACCTACGGGCATCCGCTGGTGTTGCTCGCGTTCCTGGAAAACGACGTTCGTCGTCGCGCCCTGGCTGCGGCCGCGCCGGACATCGAGACGTTTGCCGACTGGGCCAACGCCAAACCCGACGCGTATCCCACCAAGAAAGCGTGGCGGGCCCGGGGCGCGGTCTCGGACACAGATCTGCGCCGGGCTTTGGATGCGTTCGTGCGCGCCGACAACACGTTGAAGACCGCGCCGGAGGCAGTGCACCGGGTGACCCTGGAGCGCCTGGTAGTCGCGTTGTGCCGCTGGTACGGCTGAGCGTTGGCGAGACGGCCTCAGCACCCAGTCCGCTGATCGGGGCCCTATGCCTCGAGACGCGCCCGGACTTCGCGCATCAAGCGTGATTTCCGCCGGGCTGCCGTGTTCTTCTTGAGCACGCCCTTGGTCACGGCTTTGTCGATCCGCTTTTGGGCCAGTTGCAGCGCCTCCTCGGCGGCCGCCGCATCGCCCGCGTCGGCCGCGGCCAGCGCATTGCGCGCCCTGGTCTTCACCTCGGAGTGGACGGCTTTGTTCCGCTCGTGGCGGGTGACGTTCTGGCGGTTCCGTTTCTTCTGAGACTGGATGTTGGCCATGTTTCCTCTGGAAATTCTCTCGAGTTGGTGGTCGCAGCGGGTCCGGTGAACTTGATTGGCTGCCGGACGAGCGGCGGCGGTTGCGAACGGAAATGGGGGACCGCTGCTGGAGCGGCCGATGCCAGCGTAGCAGCGTCACGACCAGGCATACAATGCGGGAGATCCCTACCGGAGTCCCCGGTGCGAACCGACCGTATTCGCAACTTCAGCATCATCGCGCACATCGACCATGGCAAGTCGACGCTGGCCGACCGCCTGCTCGAGCGGACCGGCGCGATCTCGGAGCGTGAAATGCGCGAGCAGGTTCTCGACACGATGGACCTCGAGCGCGAACGGGGCATCACGATCAAAGCGCAGGCGGTGCGCTTGTCCTACGAGGCTGCGGATGGGATTGATTACGTTCTGAATCTCATCGACACGCCCGGCCACGTCGACTTCACCTATGAGGTCTCGCGGTCGCTGGCGGCGGGTGAGGGTGCGTTGCTGCTGGTCGACGCCGCTCAGGGTGTCGAGGCACAGACGTTGGCCAACGCCTATCTGGCGATAGAGGCGGGTCTCGAGATCATTCCGGTCGTCAACAAGATCGACCTCCCGGCTGCCGAGCCCGAACGCGTGTCGGAAGAGATGGCGGGCGTGCTCGGATGTGATCCGGTTGAGGTGGTGTGGATCTCGGCCAAGACTGGAAAGGGTGTCGATGAACTGCTCGAGCGCATCGTCGCGGCCGTGCCCGCACCGGTCGGCTCACCTACTGATCCGTTGCGGGCGCTCATCTTCGACTCCTACTACGACGCCTACCGGGGCGTCGTCAGCTATATCCGGGTCGTCGATGGGACGATCGCTCCCGGTGATGGGGTAACGCTCGCCGCCACCGGGGATCGCCAGGACGTCTCCGAAGTAGGGGTGTTGCTGCCCGCCGCCACGCCGGTAGGCCGGTTGGGCCCGGGAGAAACCGGATATCTGATCACCGGCGTCAAGCAGATCGATCGGATACGCGTAGGCGACACGGTCATGAGCGCAGCGGATCCAGCTACCGAGCCGTTGCCCGGCTACGCCGAGCCGAAACCCATGGTGTTTTCGGGGCTGTTCCCATCCGACGGGGAAGACTTCGAGCGACTGCGTGAGGCCTTGGACAAGCTCCGGCTGAATGACGCCTCACTGGTCTTCGAACCGGAGACCTCCCGGGCGCTCGGCTTCGGCTTCCGGGTCGGCTTCCTCGGGCTGTTGCACATGGACATCGTGCGGCAGCGGCTGGAGCGCGAATACGGCCTCGATCTGGTCGCCACCGCCCCCAGCGTGGAATACGGGATCACCCTGAAAGAAGGCGCCGAGCTCCACATTCGATCGCCTCAGGACATGCCGGACGCCAACAGCATCGCCCGGCTGGAGGAGCCCTACGTCCGGGCCCTGATCCTGGCCCCCACCCAGTACATCGGCACGATCATGGACCTGGTGACCCAGAAACGGGGCAAACAGGTGTCGATGCATTACCTCAGCCCTGAGCGGGTGGAGCTGTCCTACGACCTGCCGCTGGCGGAAATCGTGTTCGATTTCTTCGACAACCTCAAGTCGCGGACACGGGGTTTTGCGTCGCTGGACTACGAACCGCTGGGCTACCGGGAATCGGATCTCGTGCGGGTGGACATACTGCTGAACGGCCAGCCGGTCGACGCGTTCTCGACGATCTGCCACCGCGACAAGGCGCACGAATACGGCAAGGGCATGGTGGAGCGCCTCCGCAATTTGATTCCCCGTCAGATGTTCGACGTGCCCATCCAGGCTGCAATCGGAAGCAGGATCATCTCGCGGGAGACCGTCAAAGCCCGGCGCAAGGACGTGACCGCCAAATGCTACGGCGGCGACATCACGCGCAAACGCAAGCTCCTCGAACGGCAGAGAGAGGGCAAGAAACGTATGAAGATGGTCGGCTCGGTCGAGGTCCCCCAGGACGCGTTCATCTCGGCCCTTCAGGTCGACCACGATCGCCGATGAACTCGTCGGCGGCCCCGCCGCCGCCCGATCTCCGGCCCGACGATCCGGTCTACGTCGACACCTTCGCCCGCCGCCGAGCCGCCTACGTTCACATCCCCTTCTGTGCGCGGGTGTGTCCCTACTGTGACTTCGCAGTTGTCGAGGGTGCTGATCACCTAGTCGAGCGTTACGTGGCCGCCGTCTTGAGCGAGATATCGGCCGAGGACGAGTGGGGCCCGCTCGACGCCGTCTTCATCGGAGGCGGCACCCCGTCACACATCGAGCCCCACTACATCGCGACGATTCTCGATGCCCTGGACGCCCGGTTCTCGATTGCGCCTGGGGCTGAGATCAGCATCGAGGCCAACCCAGAGGATTGGACGTCAGGCCGCTCCGATGAGCTTCGGAGCACGGGCGTCGATCGGGTGTCATTCGGAGCACAGTCGCTGAGCGAGCCGACTCTGGCCTACCTGGGGCGGCGGCACTCTCCCGAACAGATCGCTGTCGCCGTCGCCCGAGCGCGAGCGAGCGGTTACCGCTCGGTCAGCGTCGATCTCATCTACGGTGCTCCGGCGGAGCCGCGGAAGGCGTGGCAGATCACTGTCGATGGGGTGCTGGCCCTACCCGTGGATCACGTTTCGGCCTATGCGCTCACGGTCGAACGGGGGACGCCGCTCAGCCGGGCGGTCCAGGCCGGGGCGGCAGCCCCCGACCCGGACCACCAGGCTGACGCGTACGACTACGCCTGCCGGGTCCTGGCCGGGGCGGGCTTGGTGCAATACGAGGTTTCGAACTGGGCGCGGCCGGGGCACGCCTGCACCTACAACTTGATCGTGTGGGCCCAGGGCGAGTACCTCGGCTTTGGTCTGGGAGCGCATCGCCACCGGGCGGGCCGGCGGAGCTGGAATATCCGCCGTCTCGATGCCTATATCGGTCGGGGCGGCCGCGGGGTCGAAGCGTCGGGCGAGGAGCTGAGACCGATCGACCAGGAGCGGGAGCGTCTGGTTGTGGGAATGCGTCGCCGGGCCGGGGTCGCAGCGGGAGGTCTAGGGCGGCGGTGGTCTGAAACGGACGAGTTCAGCCGGCTGCGCTCGGCTGGAATCGTTGCCCGCCTGGGAGGCCGGATCGTGGTGTTGGATCCTCTCCGCACCGATACGGCAGCGCGCAGTCTCGTCGGTCTGCCGGCCGAAGATCCGCCCCACGCCCCCTAACATACGGTGATCATGTTGGACGCGCGGAAGTCCGAGATCATCTTTGCGCTCATAGAGGAACACATTCGCACGGCTGAGCCCGTGAGTTCCCGCGCGATCCTCGAAGCGAGCGGGCTCAGCGTGTCCCCGGCCACCGTTCGCACCGAACTCGCTGCGCTGGAAGCGGAGGGATATGTCCAGCAGCCGCACACTTCTGCTGGTCGCGTGCCCACTACCAAGGCCTACCGGTACTACGTGGACCAGGCCAAACCCCAGGACCTGCGCGACCGGACCAGCCAGCGCATCCATGAGTTTTTTTCATCGGTTCACTACGAGTTGAGCCGGTTGCTGAAATCAACCACCAGCCTGCTCAGCGACATCACCCACTACCCGTCGCTAGTGGTGGGCCCGGGACTGGCCGGGGAACATTTGCGGGCAGTGCATCTGGTGCAATTGAGTTCTCAGGTGGTGCTCATCGTCCTGGTGGGCGATTCCGGCAGTGTCACCCAGGAGGTCGCAAGGCTCCCGGAGCCGATGGAGCGGGTCGAGGTGGAGGCCGCCGAGCGCGTCATCCGCCAGCAGCTCACCGATCGTCCGATGCCGCGCACGCTTCGAGTTGATGCTGATGCGGGCGAAGAGCCGATCCCGGAACGGATCCGGGCGATTGTCGACTCGGTTCTCGAAGCAGCCAACCAGGCCCGGGTGCTGCGCCGTGACGTCTACGTAGGCGGCACCAGCCAGATGCCCTCGCTATGGGAGGACTTATCCAAGGTGCATCAGGTGCTCGAGCTCCTCGAACGCGAGGCTGCGCTGCTCGAGATGCTGTCGGACATCCCGATCGGAACCGTCGTCCGCATCGGCCAGGAGCTGGGCCTGCAGGACGACGTTGACATCGCGCTCGTGACGACCACCTACGACGTGGGCGATGACTCAGGAGGACGAGTCGGCGTGATTGGGCCGAGACGTATGAACTACCGGCGGACCATCCGGGCAGTCGAAGAGGTCGGCGACGGGCTGGCCGACCGTCTCGGTTCTCAGGAAGGTGACGGGTCCTGACGTGGCGGACTACTACGAGCTGCTGGGAGTCTCTCGCGATGCCTCCAGCGACGAGATCAAACGAGCCTTCCGCAAGCTGGCGCGAGAAACACACCCTGACGCCAACCCGGGTGACCCGCGGGCCGAGCAACGGTTCAAGGAGATAGCCCAGGCGTACGAGGTCCTGTCCGATCCCGAGCGGCGCGCCCAGTACGACCGCGGCGGCGACCCGTTCGCCGGCTTCGGCGGGGGAGGTTTCGGTTCACTCGACGACCTGCTGCGTTCCGTGTTCGGCGAGGGCGGCCTGTTTGGCGAAGGCTTGTTCGGCACGGCGACTCAGACCAGGCAGCGACGGGGGCGGGATGTACGGGTAACCGTCGAGATCGACCTGGCCGCTGCGGCGTTGGGGACCGCCAAGGAGCTGTCGTTCCGCGCTGCGCAACGTTGTGCCACGTGCAACGGCAACGGTGCGGCCCCGGGTAGCCAGCCCGCACGATGCGCCCAGTGCGGCGGAGCGGGGCAGGTTCGGGTGGCGCGGCGCTCGATCATCGGCAACGTGATGAGCATCGAAACCTGCCGGGTGTGCAGCGGAATCGGGGAAACAATCGACTCCCCGTGTCGCACGTGTCAGGGCCGGGGGGCGGTTGACGGAACCCAGTCGGTCTCCGTCGACATACCGGCAGGAGTCGAGGACGGCACCCGGCTGCGGTTGAACGGGCACGGCGAATTCGGGGGACGGGGTGCGCCGTCGGGCGACTTGTACGTCGACATTTCGATCCGGCCCCACGAGTTGTTCCGGCGCGAGGGAGACAACCTCATCTATCAGCTGGAGGTCGGACTGGCCCAAGCCGCGCTGGGTGTCGAGCGGTCGGTCCCGCTCATCGAAGGAGGCAACGAGACCGTCGCCATTGCGCCGGGTACCCAACCGGGAACGGTCGTCCGAGTGCCGGGCAGAGGCACCGGCCGGCTCGGTCGGCGCGGACGGGGCGACCTGCTGGTGCAGGTGAAGGTCGTGGTGCCCACCGAACTCAGTGCCGACGCCCAGGAAGCTCTCGAAGCTTATGCGGCCGCCACCGATGAGGAAACCACCCCGCCCAAACGCGGGTGGCGGCGGCGCTGACTGTCGATGCCGCACGTGCCACATGTACTGGTCGAAGGTCCGTGGGCCGGCTCGTCTTTGCAGCTCCAATCCGCGCTCTCCCACCACCTCAAGACGGTGCTGCGACGGCGCGACGGCGATCCCATCTCCTACACCGACGGTGAGGGCATCATCGGGAATGGCACGCTGCGGGACGCATCGATCGCTCGGGGCCGCGAAACCCTCACCGAACCACCGGCCCGGAACGTCACGCTGGCGGTTGCTCCGCCGAAGTCGAGTGACCGGGCCCGATTTGTGGTGGAGAAGACCGCCGAGCTGGGCGTTGCCCGGTTGCTATGGCTGCGCACTCGCCACGGTGAGGGGCGGGCCCCCGCCGCCGCCAAAGCAGCCGGCTGGGCGCGGTCCTCACTCGAGCAGTCGCGAGGTGCATGGTTGATGGAGGTGGAGGGACCGGTGGAATGGGATGAGCTCGAGCGGCCCCTCCTGGTCGCGACTCCCGGCGGCATATCGTGGCTGCGGGTCGCGGGAGGACTAGGCGGACGGGTGACCGTGGCGGTCGGGCCGGAAGGCGGGTTCGACCCGGCCGAGCTGCCGGCAGATGCTCGACCTGTGGCGTTGTCAGACCGGGTGCTCCGGATCGAGACGGCCGCGCTGGTGGCTGCTGCGCTGGCCCTCGTTCCCGGCTGGTCCAAGGCACGGATTGAGCCAACATCTGGCTGACCCGCCTGCTAGGTTTCCGATCGCCGAGCGACGGAGTCAACACATTGGGTGGGAAAAACACCCTACGTGACACTTCTCGCGCTGAGAAAGGTCTGATAGCATCATGACCGTTGCGAACGACGGGGTTCGAATCATGAGCGAGAGCTACAACCAGTCCGTTGGTCGCCGACTGCGGGCGATCCGTAAGCAGAAGGGGCTATCGCTCCAAGATGTAGAAGCTGTATCGGAGCAAGAGTTCAAGGCGTCGGTGCTCGGCGCCTATGAGCGCGGCGAGCGCAGCCTTTCGTTGCCGCGTATGCAGCGGCTGGCCGGTTTCTACGGCGTCCCGATCGATCAGCTGCTCCCTCCCGACGAGCGGCAGTCCAGCGCAGCAATCACGTCCTGGTCGAGCGGCGGGGTCCGCATCGACCTCAACCGCCTGGAACAAATGCAGTCGACGCCGGCGGAGATCCTCGAGCGGTTCCTGCGGGCCATCCAACTGATGCGCCAGGACTTCAACGGGCGGGTACTGACGATCCGGCGGTCGGACCTCCAGCTCCTGTCCGGGCTCCTCAACGATTCCGAAGAGGCGCTCAGCGCGGTGCTCGTAGAGCTCGGGCTGAGCGAAGGGGGTTCGTGAGGGCGGCCGTCGCCCCCGTTCCCGCAGGGTCCGACACCGCCAACTCATTCGGTGAGGCCCACAGGGCCGGTATACTTGCGAGTCCCCTCGAAAGCACTTGATGCTTCCCGCAGCTTCTTCGGATCATCGTTTACGCGTCGCCAGCACGAGCACAATGATGGGGCTCCTGGGCGAGCGCGATCGCAACCTCAGGGCGCTGGAATCGGCGTTTCCAGCGGCTCAGATCGTCGCGCGCGGAAACGAGATCAGTTTCACCGGCGACCCGACCGAGGCCGAGCTCGCCCACACGGTGGCCGAGGAGCTCATCCTGATGCTTCAGCAGGGCCAGCAAATCGATGTGCCGCAGGTGAAGCGGGTGATTTCGATGGTGCGCGCCGACGTGCCGTCGCCCTCGGATGTTTTGTCCGAATCGGTGCCGGTGGGCCGGGGTAAGGTCGTCCGGCCCAAGACCCTCGGTCAGAAGCGCTATATCGATGCAATCCGCGACAACACACTCGTGCTGGGTCTCGGCCCAGCGGGGACCGGCAAGACCTACCTGGCTATGGCGGCGGCGGTGGAGTCCCTCACCAGCGGGGCCACCCGCCGCATAATCCTCACCCGGCCCGCGGTCGAGGCCGGGGAGCGGCTGGGATTCTTGCCGGGTGATCTCGAAGCGAAGATCAACCCGTATCTGCGGCCTCTGTACGACGCCCTCTACGACATGCTGGGTCCGGAGGAGGTCCGGCGTCTCATCGAGCGGGGCGACATCGAGATAGCTCCGCTGGCCTACATGCGGGGCCGAACGCTCAACGACGCCTGTGTCATCCTCGATGAGGCGCAGAACACGACCCAACAGCAAATGAAGATGTTTCTGACCCGTCTCGGCTTCAATTCAAAGATGATCATCACCGGTGACACCACCCAGGTGGATCTACCGACGGGCAGCGGTTCGGGTTTGCTGCAGGCGGCGAAGATCCTCGAGGGCATTCCCGACGTGGGGATCGTCCGGCTGACCTCCGACGACGTCGTACGTAACCGGATTGTGGCCGCCGTCATCGAGGCCTACGAGGCGGCGGAGAAGAAGAAGCGTCGATGAGGCATCGCAACAACGTCCGCGTCGCCGTATTGCGGCCGCTGATCCTGGCCATGACCGGGCTTGGCATCTGGATTGCCATGTGGCTGGGTCAGCAATCGGAGACGCTGACGCTAGTCGAGGGAGATATTGCCCCCGAGACGTTCGTCACCGAGTTCACCCTCGACGCCATTCCCGACGAAGTGGCGACCGAAGCGGCGCAGGAAGCCGCCGCAGCCGGTGTGGCGGACGCCTACGCCATCAACGAAACGGTGGACGACGTCGTCATAGACCAGATCCGCGAGGTCTTCGATGATGCCCGCCAGCTCCCCATCGACTCTTCGCAGACGCCGCTGGCCGACGTGGCGCCATCCGTCCCCACGACCACGATCCCGAGCGAGACAACGACCGAAACCACCCAGCCGGTGAGCGAATCCGAAGGCCTGGAGCAGGCTGAGACCACGACGACGACAACCATCCCGATGAACTCGGATCTGAGCGGAGTCCTGTTCATCGACTTCGATGGTGACGAGACCTACCTCGACTCCAACGACCTGGAGCTTCCCGGGGTGGACATCGTCGTGCGGGACAGCTCGGGGGAATTGCGGCGGGTGGCTACTTCCAGTCAGGGCACTTTCGTGATACGTGACCTGGCACCCGGGTCGGCTGTCGTCGCAGTCGATGCGGCGACGGTCCCGGCCACTCTCACCGCCGACCCGGAAACGCTGAGGATCGAGACCGATCTCTCGGCCAACGACCTCACCGAAGTCACTCCGATCCGTTTCACCCCCCTGGTGCGGCCAGTCCAGGAGCAGCGGACCGACCTCCAAGTCTTGCACGGGAGCCTGTCCGAGGCGCAACTCAACGTGATCGTCCAGTTCGCCACCGACGACGTCGTGCGGGCCGCCGCCGGCCGGCCGGAATGGCTCGACATTCTCGAAGTCGCCGCGATCGAACGCGCCCAAGCCAGCCTCAACCGGCCTGGAGGCATCCGGTCCACGGAGCTGGAGAATGTGAAAGACGAACTGCGCAAGCAGGTGACGTTGCTGCTGCTGCCGGGTGGCACATCCGACGTCAACCAGATCGCGTCCGGGGTCGCCTCGGAGATCGCCGCCGAGTTCCTTCAGGCCAACAGCCAGGTCGACCAGGGGATGACCGAGCAAGCACGCCAGGACGCGCGTGATGCAGTCCTGCCGGTGTTCAGGACGTTCCGGGCCGGCGACACGATCGTCGAGACGGGGGATTCGATCGGCCAGGTCGAAATCGAAGCCTTGCGGCAAGCGGGATTCTTCCAGCCCCCCCAGATCGAGCTCTATGCCCTCGCCGCCATCGTGGCGATTCTGGTGGCGGTACTTACCATCTACATCTCCCGGTTCCGGCCGCTCGTCTGGGGCCAGATGCGGCGGCTGGCCCTCTTTGGGTTGCTGCTGGTGCTGGCCGCGATCACTGCGCGGGGTGTGGCGGTATTTGCGGCCGACAGCCCCGAGATCGGCTACCTGATGCCGGCCGCGGCGATCGGTTTGATGGCCGCCATCCTGTTCGATGCGCGAATCGCGGTGCTGATCGCAACCGGGGTGGGTGCGGTGACGGCCATCGCCACCGGTGACGCCGGGTTCACGATGTTTGCCGCGTTGGCGACGATCGCGCCGGTGCCCTGGGTCTCGGCGATTTCGGCTCGCGGCGAGTTGCGCGCGGCTGTCGTGTTCACCACGTTCAGTTTGGCGGTGCTGGCGGCCGGGATCGCGTGGTTCTTCCAGGGTGAGCGGTTCGTGTTCGCCGCCGCGGGCTATGGCGCCATCAACGGCATTCTGTCCGGGCTGATCGGAACTGCGGCTCTCTCCTTCCTGGAAATCGCGTTCGATCTCACCACCAACCTGCGCCTGCTCGACCTGACTGATCGGAACCACCCGGCGCTGCGCTTGCTCGAGGAGGAAGCCATCGGCACGTTCAACCATTCACTGATGGCGGGAACCCTGGCCGACCGGGCAGCCCGTGCGGTCGGCGCCAACAATCTGCTCGCCCGAGCGGCGGCCTACTACCACGACCTCGGGAAGACGGAGAACCCACAATTCTTCATCGAGAACCAGTTCGGGAGCTCAAATCCGCACGACCGAATGCCGCCCGATGAGTCGGCGGCGGTCATCCGCCAGCACGTGATCGATGGTCAGGAACTGGCAAAGACGTTCCGCATCCCCTCCGACGTGGTCGAGGGGGTTGTCACCCACCATGGTGACGGCGTGATGCGCTACTTCTATCACAAGGCCATCGAGCGCTACGGCGAGGAGAACGTCAATATCGACGATTACCGCCACGCCGGGCACAAGCCACGGTCGAAAGAGATGGCGGTGGTGATGATGGCCGACTCGGTGGAGGGAGCTTGCCGGGCGATCTTCGAGAAGGAGGACCCGTCACCACAGCGTATTGCCGAGGTTGTGGAGCAAGTTGTTGGGGAGAAGGTGTCGGACGGTCAGTTGAGCGAATCAGATCTGACCCTCGGTGATCTGACGCGGGCCAAAGCCGCCATGGTGGAAGCGCTCAAGGGCCACTACCACCAGCGCATCCCGTACCCCAACTTCCCCGAGATAGACCAGGACGAGTCGCGTGGCCGCCACGTCGCCCCGCGCGAGGACGCGGCGCGGCGACCGGGCGAACATCCGTCGCCATCTCACCCCATCGAAACGACCCAGACCGATTAGCCTGGGTCAGGACCGTGCACATATTCGTGGCCGACGAACAAGACGTTCCTTTATCTACCGAGGCGCTTCGCGAGCTTGCTGACCTCGTCCTCCGTGAGGAATCACTGCCTGATGACACTGAGGTGTCGCTGCTGTTCGTCAGCGAGCAGCAAATGGCGGAATACAACGAGCGCTTCATGGGCCGCTCCGGTCCCACCGATGTCCTCGCCTTTCCGCTCGAGTCCCTGACCCCCGGCGCCGTTCCCGCTCGCAACCCGGGCCAGCCCCCGCTGAACCTCGGCGACGTCGTGATCTCGCCTTCCTATGTGTCGGCGCAGTCGGAGCAACTCGACGTGGGATTCCACGAGGAGTTATCGCTCATGGTCGTGCACGGCTTGCTCCATCTGCTCGGCTACGACCATGACCAGGACGAGAACGCCCGGCAGATGGAAGACCGTGAGCGGGTGTTGCTCGACCTGGCGGGAGTCCGATGACGCCGCTTGCGTTCGTTCTGTCCGGAGTGCTGCTCGTATTCGCTGGCGCGCTGCGAGCGGGTGGGGCGTCGTTGATCAGGACACCGCGGGCCGACGCCCTGCGGGATGCAGCGGCGGATAACGCGGCGGCCGCCCGCGTTGCGCATCTGCTGGAGGATCGCGTACGCCTTCAACCCGCCATCTCTGTGGTCCATGCCGCGATGCTGGTGGCGGCCACGCTGCCTGCCGCCTGGGCCCTCACGGCGCTGCTCAGCGGCTGGCTACTAGCCGGTGCTCTCGTGGCGCTCGCTGTGGCGGTGGTGTTCCTGGGCGAACTGCTGCCACGTGGGTTCGGGCGTCACCGTCCTCGGGCGCTGGCGTACCGGCTGTCGAGGTTGCTCGATCTCGCGACCCGAATTGGTGCTCGCGCAGCTGACATGGTCAGCGACTTCGAAGACGACGAAGGCCCGGCCGAGGATGCAGAGCAACACGACGTCGACGACCGCCGAGAGATCGATCTCATCTCGTCGGTCATCGAGTTTTCCGACACGCTGGTGCGGGAAGTGATGGTTCCCCGCACCGACATGGTCACCATTGAACAAACGCGTTCCAGCGAGGACATGCTGGACCTGGTGGTCGAACACGGATTCTCACGGATCCCGGTCCTCGGCGACGGCCCCGACGACATCGTCGGCATGGTTTATGCGAAGGACCTGCTCAAGCTGATGGACGAGGGCGGCGGACCGGTGCAGGTGAGCAGCCTGATGCGGGAACCCTATTACGTGCCGGAGACGAAGCTGGTCGCGGCCCTCTTGCGCGAGATGCAGCTGAACCAGACTCACCTCGCTGTGGTGGTAGACGAGTTTGGCGGTACGGCCGGCCTGGTGACCATCGAGGACCTGCTGGAGGAACTCGTCGGCGAGATCGTTGACGAGTACGACACCGAAGCGCCGCTGGTCGAGGTAGTGGACGGCGGGTGGATCGTCGACGGGCGTTTGAGTGTTGACGATCTCAACGCACTGCTGGGGACCGATTTTCCGGATGAGGAGTGGGACACGGTCGCCGGCCTCGTCCTGGAACTTGCCGGCCGGGTCCCGATCGAGGGAGAACAATTCGAGCACGACGGCGTGATCCTGGTGGCCGAGAGGGTCCAGGGCCGCCGAGTTGGCCGGGTGAGGGTGAGCCTGGGAGCCCTGCCGCGGGCTGAACTCGAGCAGGCGTGAGGTCGGGGTTCGTCGCAGTCGTCGGGCGGCCCAACGTCGGTAAATCCACCCTGGTCAACGCTTTGGTTGGATCCAAGGTGGCGATCACTTCGTCCCGTCCCCAAACCACTCGCAACGCCATTCGGGGGGTGGTCACCCTGGGCGAGGCGGAACCCACCGCCCAGATAGTGTTGGTTGACACCCCCGGGCTCCACAAGCCGAAGAACGCGTTGGGGGAGCGGCTCAACGCCATCGTCTACGGCACCCTGGCCGAGGTGGACGCGGTGGTGTTCGTGCTCGACGCCACCCAGCGGGTCGGTCCTGGTGATCGATTGATCGCAGAGCGGCTGGCGGGAGCGAACGCAGAAACGATCGTGGTCGTCAACAAGACCGACATCGCTGGCAAGAGTGATGTGGTCGAGCGATTGGTCGAGGCGGCCGAATGGGATTTCGCGGCCTACGTTCCGCTGAGCGCCGCAACTGGCGATGGGGTGAAGACGCTCACCGCCGAACTGGTCGAGCGTGTCCCGGAGGGTCCGATGTATTTTCCACCGGATTCGACCACCGATCAGCCCGAAGAGCTGCTGATAGCGGAGCTAGTGCGGGAGAAATTCCTGTCCCGCCTGCGCGAGGAACTCCCACATTCTCTCGCAGTCCGCACCACGAACATGGAGACACGTGAGGATGGACTGGTGATGATCGACGCTCAGATCCTGGTGGAGCGGCCGTCGCAGAAGGGGATCGTGATCGGCAAGGGTGGGTCGGTGCTGGCCGCGGCGGGAGCCGAGGCCCGCGCCGAGCTGGAGGCGCTGTTCGGCAGCCGGGTGCATCTGGCGCTGCGGGTTGCGGTCGAGAAGGACTGGCAGCGGCGACCGCAGATGCTCGACCGTATGGGCTTCGACCACTGACCGCAGTAGCAGCGGTCAGCCGGCGATACGGTCGATCGCGGCGGCCAGCTCGGCGTCCTGGGAGGTAAGACCCCCTTCAGAATGTGTGCTGAGCACCAGCGTCACCCGGTTCCAGCGGATGTCGATGTCGGGATGATGGAACGCCTTTTCCGCCAAGAGTGCCACCTGGCTCACGAAACCCATGGCGCCAACGAAGTCGTCGAAGGTGAAAGTTCGTTCCATCGAGGCCGTCCCGACGGTCCAATCGCTCCGCTCTGCCGTTAGTTGCGTACGTTCGTCGTCGCTGAGCAGTCCCATGAGCCCAGATTGTGGCAGGCCGGCCCGGCTGTGGCTACGGCTGAGCCGTGGTCGGGATTGCTCCGGCTCCGTGCCGTGCGCGGCGGGGCGTGCGGCCGGCGCTAACTTATCCGCTGTGGCGCTTCGGAATGACCAAGGCATCGTGCTGCGGGGTTACCCGTTCGGGGAGGCCGACCGGGTGGTGGTGCTGCTCAGCCCCAACCACGGCAAGCTCCGCACCGTCGCCAAGGGGGTGCGCAAAACCAAATCCCGGTTTGGCGGCCGCCTGGAACCGTTCACTCACGTCGATCTCATCCTCTATGAAGGCCGCAACCTCGACACGATCACTCAGGTTTCGGTCATCGCCAGCTTCCCCCGTCTCCGGGGCGACCTGGATGCCGTCCTCGTCGCTTCGACCATGGTGGAGGGCGTTGACGCGGTGGCCCAGGAGCACGAACCGGCCCACCGCTTGTTTCTCCTCCTACAGCGCGGCCTCCGAAGCCTGGAGAACGGTGTCCGGGGACATGATCTGGTCACCTCGTACCTGCTGAAGTTGGCCGGGGCGATCGGGTTTGCGCCGGCGCTCGAACACTGCGCAAGTTGTGGCCGCGGCGATCAACTGAACCGCTTCAGCTTGTCGGCCGGCGGCGTGGTGTGCGACGACTGCCGCGGTGAAGGGGCTGCCAAGCTGCGGCCCGGTCTCACCCCCTATCTGGCACAGCTGGCCCGGGCCGACTTCGAGGAGCTGCCACCGACCGATAGCGGGCTGGCCGGAGAGGCGATGGGCGTGACTCGGCGCTTCGTGGAGTACCACATCGACCAGCAACTCTCGAGCTTGGCCGTACTGAATGAGTGACCTCGATCTTGACGGCTTGGATCTGGCTCGGCTGCCGACCCACGTCGGGCTGATCCTCGATGGGAACGGCCGCTGGGCCAACCAGCGGGGGCTGGAGCGCACCGCCGGACACGCGGCAGGCGAAGCCGCCCTGGTGGACACCATCGACGGCGCCCTCGCGTTGGGGGTGCCGTGGGTGTCGGCGTACACGTTCTCGACGGAGAACTGGGCGCGGGATCCGGCAGAAGTCGAGTTCCTGATGTTCTTCAATGAGGATCTGCTGCTCCGGCGGCGGGACGAGATGCACCAGAAGGGCGTGCGGATGTGGTTCGCCGGGGAGTTGGAGGACCCGCGGATCCCGGATCGCAACCGGGAACGCATGGCCGATGCGGTGGAGCTGACCAAGGACAACACCCGGCTCAACATGGTGTTTGCGTTCAACTACGGGGGGCGGCAGGAGCTGGTCCGGTCGGTGCGGAGGCTGGCGCAGCGGGTGGCGGACGGGGGTCTCGCCCCCGATGAGATCGATGACTTGATGATTGCCCGGCATCTGTACGTGCCTGAGATGCCCGACCCAGACGTGATAATTCGCACCTCGGGCGAGCACCGGCTGTCCAACTTTCTCCTGTGGGGCTCGGCATATGCGGAGCTCGTATTCACGCCGGTCCTGTGGCCCGACTTCGGTCAACAGACCCTGGTGGATTGCCTGGTCGAGTACCAGCAGCGCCACCGGCGGTTCGGGGGCGCCCGGGACGTGCGGGGACCGGGCTGATGACAACGGCGGATGGACCCGGCTCGCAAGGTATGATCCGGCGCCGTTGCCCATCATGACACGACCATCATTCGACACAATCGTCAACCTCGCCAAGAAGCGCGGCTTCGTATTTGCGTCCTCGGAGATATACGGCGGGCTGCGCTCCGCCTACGACTATGGGCCGGTGGGCGTCAACCTGCTCCGCAACGTCAAGGA
This sequence comes from Acidimicrobiia bacterium, assembly GCA_041576165.1. Lineage (GTDB taxonomy): Bacteria > Actinomycetota > Acidimicrobiia > Spongiisociales > Spongiisociaceae > JBFGLM01. The sequence continues at coordinate 14,484 of JBFGLM010000016.1, read as the reverse complement.
AGCGTGGTGGCGGGCGTTGGTGCAGGAGCGGGCCGACATCGTCGGCATCGACACGGCGATCCTCCAGGCCCGCCAAGTATGGGTGGCCTCGGGCCACGAGTCTGTGTTCACCGATCCATTGGTCGAATGCCGGGAGTGCAATGCGCGGCATCGGCTGGACAAGCTGGACGATCCAGAGCGGTGCCCCACGTGCGGGAACCGTGACACGCTGACCGATCCCAAACAGTTCAACCTGATGTTTCGGACGCACATGGGTCCGGTCGAGTCTGACGAGAACATGGTCTATTTGCGCCCGGAGACAGCGCAGGGCATCTTCATCAACTACGAAAACGTTCGCAGGACCAACCGGCTGAAACTGCCGTTCGGTATCGCTCAGATCGGCAAGTCATTCCGCAACGAGATCACTCCCGGCCAGTTTGTTTTCCGGACCCGGGAATTCGAGCAGATGGAGATGGAGTTCTTCTGCCATCCCGACGAAGCGAACGACTGGTTTGAGCGGTGGATCGATATCCGGCGGCAGTGGTACATCGACCTGGGGATCGACCCGGAGCACCTTCGGATCCGCCCCCACACCAATGATGAGCTTTCGCACTACAGCGCGGGCACGGTCGATGTCGAGTATCTCTTTCCCTGGGGTTGGGATGAGCTGGAGGGCATCGCCAACCGTACCGACTTCGACTTGAAGCAACACACGGAGCACAGCGGCGTGGATCTGCGCTATTTCGACCAAGAAACCGATGAGCGGCTGTTCCCTTATGTGATCGAACCGGCCGCCGGGGCCACCCGCACCACTTTCGCGTTCCTGATCGACGGGTATCACGAGGAAGAGGTGAGGGGGGAGCGACGCACTGTGCTGCGGTTGCACCACCGGCTCGCTCCCTATCAGCTAGCCGTGCTGCCGCTGTCGAAGAAATCGGAGCTGGTGGAGCCGTCGGCCAGGATTGCCGAAGACCTGCGCAAGAGATTCATGCTGGAGTACGACGTCACCCAAGCAATCGGCCGGCGATATCGCCGTCAGGATGAGATCGGAACCCCGTACTGCGTGACATACGACTTCGACAGCATCGAGGACCAGGCCGTAACGGTGCGCGACCGCGACACCATGGAACAGGACCGCGTGTCGATCGACCGGCTTTCCCATTACCTGGAAGAACGCCTCACCTGAGGCGCGGTCGAGGGCAACAGCCGGTGCGCGTTGACAGTCCGCCGCCTGGTTTGTACGGTTTGGAACCGTTTCCACGGCTTGGGGTGGCTGGGTATCAGGAGGGGACCGCTTGGCCGTTGCGACCATATTCGACGTCGCCCAACGGGCCGGCGTGGGCGTCAGCACCGTGTCGCGCGTGCTCAACAACAGTCCTCGGGTCAGCGACGCCACCCGCGAGCGGGTTCTGGCCGCAATCGAAGAGCTGGATTATCGCCCGTCCCGCCTGGCGCGTGGCCTCTCGCGGGGCACCACCAACTCCATCGGCCTGGCGGTGCCCTTCTTCACGGAACCCTCTTTCGTCGAGCGCCTCCGTGGCGTCGTCTCGGTGCTGAACGACAGCGAGTGGGACATCGTGTTGTACAGCATCGAGTCGAAGTCGCAACGCGACGAGCGCATCGGTTCCATGCCGCGGCGCGACATGGCCGCCGGCTTCCTACTGGTGTCCTTGCCCCTCACGGAGGAGGAGCGGTCACGATTCGTGACGTCCTCGGTCCCGGCTGCAATCGTTGATGGGCAGGCCGAAGGCATGCAGAGCTTCTACGTGGACAACGAAAAGGGCGGATATCTGGCGGCCGGCCACCTGCTTGACCTCGGCCATCGGAGCATACTGTTCATTGGGGACTCGGAGGCTGCGCCGTTCGACTATTCCCCGGCGGCCATGCGTCAGGTCGGATATGAGCGGGCGATGGGGGAGGCGGGGTTGCATCCGGCGGCCGGGATCGTCGCCAACGGACCGGCCGGGCAGGCCAACGCTCGCGAGCTGGCCAGCCAGTTGCTGGACGGACGGGACCGGCCTACTGCGATCTTTGCTTCCTCGGACAAGATCGCCCTGGGTGTTCTGGAGGCGGCGAGGTCCCGGGACCTTCGGGTTCCCGAGCAACTGTCCGTGGTGGGCTTTGACAACATCGACACATCGCTCCATGTGGGCCTCACCACTGTTGACCAGGCGTTGTTCGAGAGTGGGCGCCAGGCGGCTCAGTGGCTGATCGACGCTCTGAGCAGAGAAGAACGGGTTGACGCGGACTGGGTTGAGCTGCCCGTGAGTGTGATTCCTCGCGGTACCACCGGCCCGGCGCCGGAGTGAATCACTCGCTCAGATCTATCGACACGACGCCGCAGTCGTTGCATACACGGCGGACGAGGCCGCCGGCGATGCTGAGCGATCTCCATTGGTGACCGCAAGTGGCCCGGGCCCGGTCGCGGCGCTTGTGGCGGGAGGCCGGCACGAGCGACGGGTTCGGTGACTTGGCCGGCTGGATGGTGGCGCCGATTACCGGCAGCCGGCGGGAGACTGCATCCGATCCATTCACTGGCGGCTCAGCCGGGTCATCCGGGTCACAATCCGCCCGCAGCTCCGGCATCGCTTTGGCCGTGAACAAGAAGGGGTCGTCTGCGACGAAGTAGAGGTCGTCGTCGCCCACGATGTTGAGGAGGACGGTGCGCGAATCGAACACCCGCCCCTCGACTTGACCGCGGCCATACGCAAATGAGTCGCCCCGCTCTATCGCGATAACCACTTGCGATTTGGTGATGTCGATCGTGGCTCGCAAACCTTCACTGCCGGGGGAGATGTGAAGCGAACCATGGTGACGCTGACGAGCCTCCATCATCGTCATGGTCGAGTGCCCCTTTCTCTGCCGAGAACCGGTAGACACTCCTCGGGCCCCCCGCCCGATCCGCCTTCCGCCACGGCAGCCACGCCTTCCCTTATGTAAACGCTAAACCCATCCGGGAGGGTACGGGGCTCCTTATTACCCAAATCTGGAACCCCTTGGGAATGGCGGTCGGGTGGCTGCCAGTAGGGTGACTCAGCTTCGTCCTACACTCGCCACGATGGCCATGGACAGAGATGACATCGAGCGTGTCCGCCAGGCAACCGACCTGATCGAGCTGATTGAGGGCGTCACCACGGTCCGTCGCCAAGGCCGGACGTTCATGGCCGTGTGCCCTTTCCATCAGGAGAAGACCCCTTCGATGTCCCTCGACAAAGCTCGGGGGCTATACCACTGTTTCGGGTGCGGAGAAGGCGGTGACGTCTTCAAATTCGTGATGGCAACCCAAGGCCTCGGGTTCAACGAAGCCGTCGAGTGGCTGGCCGCCCGGGCAGGCGTCACCGTCCGGCGCGATCCGGGAGCGGCGAAACGGCAGAGCGAGCGCCAGGACATGGTCCAGGCGGTCCGGGAAGCCATGCGTTTCTATCAGCAGCGGCTGAAGCAGGGGGCGGATGCAGGTCATGCTCGCTCTTACGTGCGGAGCCGGGGATACGGCGTCGACGTGATCGACGAGTTCGAGATCGGATATTCACCTGAAGAGTGGGATCTGCTCACCAAGCATCTTCGAGCACAAGGGGTACGGGATCAGGTCATGACCGGCGCCGGGCTGGCCAAACGGGGGAGGGGCGGCAAGCTGTACGACCAGTTTCGGGGGCGGCTGATGTTCCCAATCCGGGATATGCGGGGCGATCCGGTCGGCTTTGGGGCGCGGCTGCTGCGAGGGGAGGGCGCCAAGTATCTGAACTCGCCTGAGACGCGGCTGTATCACAAAGCCAAGCTGCTGTACGGGTTGGATCGAGCGAAGTCTGACATCAGCCGGGCCGGATACGCGGTCGTGGTAGAGGGGTATACGGATGTCATCGCTCTGCATCTGGCCGACTACCCGCGGGCGGTGGCGACATGTGGAACCGCGCTGGGCGAGGATCATTTTGATCTGCTGCGGCGCTTCGCCGACCGCATTGTGCTGGCGTTCGACGCCGACAGCGCAGGGGCCGGAGCGGCCACCCGGGGCGATGAGCTCCGGCTGCCTGCTGAGCTAAGTCTCGACCTACGGGTCGCAGTCATGCCCGACGGGCTGGACCCGGCCGAGCTGGTTCAGCAGGACCGGGTCGCCGAGCTCCGCACCGCCGTTGACAACTCGACGCCCATGCTGCAGTTCCGGATTGAACGTGAGCTGGAGCGTCACAACCTGGCCGAACCCGAGGACCGCGCCCGGGCGATACGGGCTGTGATCCCGCTGATCGCGCGCCAGCTGGATGCACTGGCCCGCCGGGAGTACGCCCGCTTCGTCGCCCGGGAAACCGGCACCGACCTGGACCCGATACTGGAGGCGGTGGAGCGGACCGGGCGGCCGCGCCGGCCCGTGCCGGAGCCCGAGTTGGAAGAAGGGGCGGGGTCGCCTGAGATTCCGGCCCAGCTCACCGGGCGGGACCGCGCCGAGCAACAACTGCTGCGAGTGATGCTGGCCAACGAGCACGATCTGGCCGGGCGGGTCCATCCCGAGATGTTCGACCGTGCCGCCCACCGCGAGGCCGCAGTGCGGCTGCTGGGAATCGACACCCCGGTCGGTACGCCGCTGAACATATCTCGTATCGAGGAGGACTCCTCGGCTGCGCTTCTACGCCGGCTGGCGTTGACAACAGATCCGTTGGGTGATGCCCACGCTCTCATCGCCCGGCTTGAGCGGTATCGCATGGACGATCAGATCGACGAGTTGCGGCGCCGCCTGGCCGAACTCGACCCGGGGGACGATTCGTATTCCGACATCTTTCAAGAGTTGATAGCTTTGGAGCGGGCCAAGCGCCAGGAACCGAACGATCGGGACACGACATGACCACCCAACAGACCGTCGACCCCATCCTCACCAAGATCATCGACGACCTCGGGATCCGCGGCCAGCAACGCGGGTTCCTGACGATGGCCGAGATCCAGCAGGAGCTGGAAGACAACGAGGCCCCGCCCCAGTCGTTCGACATGGTGTTCGACGCGCTGATCGAACAGAGACTCAGAATCGTCGAGGACGGTCCCGACGCGCTCCATCAGCCGATCTCGGCCGAGGAGTTGGTGTCGGTGTCCGACCCCGTGCGCATGTACCTCCAGGAGATCGGCCGGGTGCCGCTGCTCACCGCGCAGCAAGAGGTCGAACTAGCGATGCAAATCGAGCAGGGCAACCGGGCGACCGAGAAGCTCAAGACCCAAAAGGAGAGCGGAGAGGAGGTCTCCACCGAAGATCGGGTCATCCTCGAGCGGGCCCGGCGGCAGGGCGATGCCGCCCAGAAGCGGCTGGTGGAAGCCAACCTCCGGCTGGTGGTATCGATCGCCAAGAAGTACGTCGGGCGGGGAATGCCGCTGCTTGACCTCATTCAGGAAGGCAACCTCGGTCTGATGCGAGCCGTGGAGAAGTTCGACTATCGCAAGGGTTTCAAGTTCTCGACCTACGCCACCTGGTGGATCCGCCAGGCCGTCACCCGGGCGCTGGCAGACCAGGCTCGGACGATCCGGGTGCCGGTGCACATGGTGGAAACAATCAACAAGCTGGCGCAGGTCCAGCGCACCCTCATGCAGGAGCTGGGCCGGGAGCCGACCATCGAGGAGATCGGCAGCGAGTTGGAGGTCGATCCCGACCGGGTGACCGAGTTGCGCCGAATCGCCCAGGACCCAGTGTCGCTGGAGACGCCGCTGGGGGAGGAGGACGACTCAACGCTGGGCGACTTCGTGGAGGATTCCGAGGCGGTGGTCCCGGTGGAAGCGGCTGCGTTCAAGCTGCTGCAAGAGTACGTCGGCCACGCGTTGGAGGATCTGAACGAGCGCGAGCGTCAGGTCATCGTCATGCGGTTCGGGCTGGCCGATGGGCGGGTGCGGACCCTGGAAGAGGTCGGGAGCCACTTCAACGTGACACGCGAACGTATACGCCAGCTGGAAACGAAAGCACTGGCGAAGTTGCGCCACCCGACGCGGGCCAAACGGCTCGAGGGGTACCTCGGCGACGGGTAGGCGTAGAGGTGATGGCCGCCGGCGGTGGGTCGTCGGCGCCGACACCATGTGCTGAGGTTGTCGGACGACCTATGGCTGGAGGTGGTGGGGGTCAGCCCGGCGGTCCCCGTCCCGGGCGTCGGATGAACCGCACCCGACCCGGTGGCGAATCGGGATCGATGGCCAAACCTCGGCCGTGAACAACAACGTGATGGTGGTACCAACACAGCGTCACCAGGTTTTCCGGTTCGGTCTCACCGAGGGGGAGCGGCAGGATGTGGTGGGCCTGGAGCCGGTAGCGACTCTGACAGCCGTCCACGGCGCATCCGCCGTCCCGGTGTATGACCGCCCGACGAAGCGCCCTCGGTATGACTCGACTCTTGCGGCCGACTCCCAGGAACTTGCCACGCGTGCGCTTGATCAATTCGACCGAGCCGGTGCAAAGCAGTTCTTGGAGCACCTGTGGCCCGATTCGGGGACCTACATCGAGTTCGCCCCCGGCCTCGCCGTTGGTACCGGCCAGGGCGTCGGCGTCGATGAAGACACTGGCCAGGTGGGTGACGGGGTCGGGTCCTTCGCCGGTGCTCCCGGTCAATGAGTCCTGCGCAATGCTGCTGAGGGCATCGGCCCGGCGCTGGCCTCGTGTACTGTCATCCCGCGGGAATTCGTCGGCGCGTTCGTCGAGTGCGCGGTCGAGGATGCGCCCATCCAGACCTGGGAGTCGGAACCAGCCGGTCCAAGATGACTCGTCGAGGCTCGGCTGGAGCATCAGATACCGCTGCCCGAAGCTGGCCGCTTCCTGCTGGGGGGTGATGCGGTGCCAGCGGCGGGCCAGGCGCCGGACGCCCGTTATGTCGAGACCGCGGCTGGTGTCAACGGCGGTGTCCGGTGCCCCGGAGTCGGCAAGCTCCGCAGTGGCGCGGACCCGGTCAAACGATGAGACGCCCTCGGCCAGTTCGTCCTCCAGGTCGGGATGGTCTGCCAGCGATCGGGCGGTTCGGATCAGCTCCCTAGCGCGTCTCGGGTCCATGTCGAGACGAGCGGCGGCCCACTCGGCGAGATTGCGCGCGCCGTCGGCGGTGGCGACCTGGGCGGAGTCAAGCTGGCGTAAGAGGCGGAGCTGGTGGGCTTGGACCCGGCCGATCAGAGCCTGCGCCGTGAGCAGCTCCTGCTCCAAATCGTCTATTGAAACGGCGGTGTCCTGGTCGGTATCGAACATATGTTCGATTATAGAGGTGGCCTGTGACAGGTGGAAGGGGGTCGTGCTGAGGATTTTGGCGTGCGTGCGGGCCGGCCGGCGCCTCCGTCAGTCGGCTGCGTGCCGGATGGCCTCGGAGGCGGTCGCCATGCCGTTTCCCAGCTTGGTCTTGATCTTCTCAATGTCGACGAACTGGTTCAGCTGCTCGCTGCTGATCGCCGACTCGGCGATCGCGGTGAGGCGCTCGTATTGTTCGCGACCGGCTCGGGCGCCGAGGATGTAGCCGATGGCGGTGCCGATTGCGATGCCGCTGACGAACCTCATGGTGGCGTGCCTCCCGGTCGATACTCAGACAGACCATTGTTCCACACCTGGTACGATGCCCGCCTATCCATTCCGGGGTAGCTCAATCGGCAGAGCAGCGGACTGTTAATCCGTTGGTTGTGAGTTCGAGTCTCACCCCCGGAGCCAATGAACCGCCTGGTCAGCCAGGGTTTTTGTTCGTTTGAGGGAAGTCGACAAACCTGGCTCAGGACGCGAATCGATCGTCAATTGTGCGTTCAGACGGTCCATCACCACCGCCAGGTCACCCTCGAACAGGTGCGTGTAGGTGTTGAGCGTCACCGTGGCGTTCCGGTGACCGAGCTGCTGTTGGCTCGCCTTGACATCGGCCCCTGCCGCCCGCATCAATGATGCGCAGGTGTGCCGGAGATCGTGGGGCCTGATGCCGTCGAGATTCTCGCCGACCGACTTTCGTGTCAGGTCCCACACCGTCTTCCGCATATTCGAGTAACGGGCTGTGGGCGCCACGGGTCGTGATCGAGCAGGCACGAGCGAAGGCAATCGCGACCGAGCCCGAACGAGCCCGCCGTCGAGCCCAGGGGCCCGATCACCGGAACGATGTCGACGCAATCTTCCCGGCAATTCGACGAGGGACACGGCGCAAGGAAAGGTCGTCATCTCTGTGTGAGAGGCGGGCGACACTCAGATCACGGGATCTGGGCACGTAACGCTCCCGCGCCGCCCGGGGCGTTCGACTCTTGAGCCAGGAGACCCATCGCTAGCCTTGGCTTATGGGAAAGCCAGCTACCGCTCCCGATACGAAGCGCCGACCGGACGTCATGACGGCCTTGAGACTGCTGACTGCGGTCTTGGCGATCGTGGCAGTGATCAAGGAACTGCGCCTGCCGCAGGAGGAACGAACGTGGCACGGTGCTCTCGGCGGGTTCGTGCCATACGACTTACGAATGCCCACGGTCGAGAGAACCAAGAGTACGTTGTGGAACCCTGATGGCGCCATCGTCGTCAGCCGGGTGTTCGGCGTTGGGTGGAGTATCAATCTCGGAGCCATCGTCGCCAAGTTGCGCCTGCTATGCAGTACCGACTGAGCTGGAGGATGGGAGCGACGGAACGCTGCCAACTGCTCGGTGTGGGCACACCCAGGCAGGCCTTTGAGCGTCATCCGGTTAGCACCCGATCTCGGTATGGCCACTCGGTTCGAGGTCTGAGATAGCAACTTGGGCGAGCGGGGCAGAACTGCCAGATCGGCTCGGAATGGAGTGCGCCATATCGCTCCCCGCCATGAGGGTTATGTGCGCCGGATCCCTCGAGAGGAGGACTGCGAGAGCGGTCGGGTTCGAGTCCTGCCGAACACACAACACCACATTTCCGAACCCATTCATCCAGTCCGGTCAGGAGATGTTTCGCGTTTGTCATATTCGGCTAGCCAGGTGTCAGACCCCAGGCTGGCACTGACCTCAAGCCGTGGCTGCGGCCTTCATCGGAACACGACTGGTGCCAATTGGGCAACTACCAGCGGGGCGTCGTGGAGCTCACGGACGATCCTTGCCGCAAACCCGGTGGTGCTACCGACGAGGACCGACGTTGCAGCCAGCTGTGCCTCGATGCAGCGACCGTTGCTCGAAGGTCAGGGATCACCATCCCCCGCATCATGGCCCGCACGCTCTTACGTGAGTTCCACAAGGCCGGGTCTTCGATGGAGACGACTCGACGTGCCCGGTAGGAAGGAACGACACTCCGGCCTGGTCGGCGGCAGCGGCAAAGACCGCATTGCCCAAAACCAGAACATCGTGTCCGCGCTGCTGCAGCGCCGCGCCGACAGCGAGAAACGGATGCGTGTCGCCGGCGCTGCCCACCGTCTGAATCACAACCTTCACCACCGGGAACCATACGCGCGCGCAATCATCGGGATAGCGCCGCAACGCCCGTCGGACGCCTCTTCCTCCGGCAGGCGGAGCTATGGATAGGCAAGAGACGACGATGTACCGGACCGCGGAAGGGGTGTGCTTCGGCGGCGCGCTTTTGGTAGCTTCGATCCATGACCGATGAGACGTGGAGGCGATCGGGGCCCGTCTCTGGTGGGATCTTCGCTGTCACATTCTTTGTGGGTCTCCTCCTGGTGGGGGACCAGGCGGGAGCGTTCGCTGATCCTGAGAACGCTTACACCGAGATCTTCTCGGATCACGCGCATCGAGCACTCGACGTGACCGGGTCGTTGTTGGTGATGGTCTCGGCAGTCGCGTTTGGCACGTTCGCGCTCCAGCTTGCTGCGATGGGTGAGGCGACACGACCTTCGTCGGTGGTGATGCGTGTCGGTGGTGGACTCGCCGCAGTCTCGATGCTGATGGCGGGCGCTGCCTTTCTCACGGTGCCGGCCAGCCTGCTGCTCGGTGACTTCTATGGCGATCCGGGACTCGTGACTGCACAGCCTGTGCTTCCTCACTTTGGGTACATCTTGTTGGTCGTGGGGTCTGCCATCCCGGCAAGCGCCTTGATGGTGGCTTCGACTCGTCTCGCCGCTTTCCCGACATGGTTGAGGCGGGTCACGGTCGTGGCCGCAGTGCTGCTCGTCGTCACGGGACCGTCCGTGATCACGATGTTGCTGCTCCCGATTTGGGTGGCAACGGTCGCAATGGTCACCAGGCGCGCAGCGCCGATCATCCAATACGTGACGTAACGAGCTTGGCTCAGTGCGCTGGATCGGCACTTCGAGCGCTACCGGTTGGGCTCGGTGTGACCGCACAGCGTGGCGAGGAGGTTCCGGCCGGTCCTGGTTCAATGGGTCTTGCATTTCCGGAGGGGCCGTGGTCGAGACCGCCGCCAACACAAGCGTCTCGCCCCCGTGAACTGAGAACACACAGTCAACCCTTCTTGATCAACGCTGGACCCGTCCGCTGTTCGCGACCGATGCACCCAGGCTGACCGCTACTGCCGTGAGGGGAGGATCGCCGGACATCGCAAGAAACAACGCATCGATCAGCACGGCGGAGGTGAGCACCAGACCGCGGTCACAAGCCGGAAAGGCGGCCAACCGACCTTGGCTCCGACGGACAACAACAGGTCACCCGGCACGCCGGCGAGCAGAAGCGGCCAGCTCACACCCAACATGGTGGCCACCGCCGCTACCACCAACCCACCTCTCATCGCAATCAGAGTCCTGGAATCGTGAGGTGTCAGCAGCACCCCCAGCGATGCCTCTGCTGATTCCGTCGCTGCCTGTCCTGTCCGCCCACCCCCAAGAGCGGGTCAGCACGTCACGGCCAACAGGCAGATACACCGGATTTCACATTCCCCCATCGGGCCCCATCGGGCCGCTGTGCAACTGACGGTGACTGCTTACACCGGCGGGCTCTGGGTCTTCTGTTTCAACGGTTCGTATGGGGTTTGTCCGTCGAGGCTTCCGTGGGGCCGGTTGAAGTTGTAGAAGTCCTCCCACTCTTGCAGGCGGTCATTGAACAGGTCGGTGTCATCGACGACTGCACCGTCGAGCATCCGGTAGAACTCCTCTTCGTCGATGCGGTGGGATCTCTCGACTTTGCCGTTCAGGCGGGGGGTGGCGGGCTTGATGTAAACGTGGCGGATGCCCCGGTCGAGGACGCGGACATGGAACTGGGATCCGAATTCGCCACCATTGTCGGTTTGGATCACCTCCACCCGGAACGGCAGCTTGGCCAAGAAGTAGTCGAGGAACTGGATGGCGGTCTTCTGATTACACCTCGGATACGCCCGGAGGACCCGGAGGCGGGTGCAGTCATCGATGGCGGTGAACTGGTAGAACCGCTTCCCCTTCGCGCCGACGGGGGTGATGAACTTGACGTCAACCTGCACACGGTGTCCGGGCTGGGCTTCTCATAGCGTTTCCACCGCTTCTGATAGGCCTTCGTGGAGCCGGCGTTCAGTGACCCCAGCCGCCCGTATGGGCGGCGCCGGCACTTCCGAGGAGGTTTGTTCACGAAAGCCGGACGAATTCGAGCGGACCATTACCTCCACCACCCGCCAGGAAAACTCACCCATCCCCGCGAGTGAGGCGTAGACTCCTCTGCGGGGCAGAGGGGGTCCAGGGTGTTCGCTGAAACCACCTCAGGTGCCGAGCGCGCGAGGAATGATCGGCTGGCGTCGCCTGCAGGCGCCGCACTGGCGTTTCTGCTCGTCGCTGCCAGTCTTACTCTCACGCCCGCCAACATCGCCGCAGCGGCCGACCCGGTTGTGGTCGAGACCCGGGTGGCGTCGGGCGACGACGATGTCGAAGAGTCGGCCGCCGGCGTCGTGTCGACTGGCAGCAGCGATCTGGAGCTGACACTCGATCCCAGCCGGGGAGAGCAGACAGTGGGGATCCGCCTCACTGGCGTCTCAGTGCCGCGCGGTGCACACATCGATGCTGCCTGGATCCAGTTCCAGGTCGACGAAGTCCGGACCGACCCGACCACCCTCACGATCGCCGCCCAAGCAACAGACGACGCCGCACCCTTCGCAAGCGTCGACTTCAACGTGTCGTCCCGTACCCCGACCTCGAACACCGTCAGTTGGAGCCCGCCGGTGTGGAACACAGTGGGCGAGGCGGGTCCCGATCAGCAGACTCCGAGCTTGGTCCCCATCATCCAAGAGCTTGTGGATCGACCGGGATGGACGGCCGGCAACGCCATCGCCATCGTCATCACCGGCAGCGGCCGGCGCACGGTCGAGTCGTACAACGGAATCGCCAGCGCCGCGCCCCTCCTCCACATCGAATACTCGGCGGCGGTCTCGGTGGAGGCAGTCGACTCGGTGGCGGCCGAGGATCCCAGCCTGGCCGATGACGGCGTGTTCCGATTCACCCGCTCCGGTCCCACCGATCAGGCTGTGACCGTCAGCTACACCGTCGGGGGCACCGCCACCCCAGACGTGGACTACGCCGCGCTGTCCGGGACCGTGGTGATCGGGGCCGGCCAGCAATGGGCAGACGTCGCTGTGACCGCTCTGGCGGACCAGGATCCCGAGGGCTCGGAGACGGTCGATGTGACGGTGGTGGACGGGCCCGGCTATTCCGCCGGCAGTCCTGTCAGCGCAACCGTGACGGTCGTCGATGCGGGATTGCCGATCGTATCTGTCACAGCAACCGATCCGACCGCCATCGAGGGAGCGGATCCGGCCGACGACGCCGGATTCACGTTCACCCGCTCCGGCCCGACTGACGGTGCCCTGACGGTCGTTTACAGCGTCGCCGGCGACGCTACCGCCGACGCCGACTACATGGCGCTTCCCGGCAGCGTGCTCATCCCGGCCGGCCAGACGTCCGAGACCGTTGGGGTTTTGGCGATCGACGACGCCGCCACAGAACCGCCAGAGACGGTCACGGTGATACTCACCCCGGACTCCACCTACGGCATAACCCCGCCTGGTTCGGCGTCGGCCACCATCATCGACAACGAGGGCGTGGTCGACGTCCGCATCGCCGCCAGCCACGACGACGCCGAAGAGGATGCCACCGGCAACATTTCGCGCACCGGGAGGGACCTGACGCTGGGCTCGTTCGACGTGGGTTTGCGTTTCTTCGCCAACGTGCCGCAGGGCGCCACCGTGACTGCCGCGTGGGTCCAATTCCAGGTCCACGACGTCTCGACCGCTCCCTCCACCCTCGATATCGGCGCTCACGCAATCGACGACGCGCCCACCTTCTCGAACACACCATTCGACATCAGCGCTCGCAGTCTCACCTCTGCGTCAGTGGCGTGGTCGCCGCCCCCATGGGACACGAAGCGCGTCGCCGGCGCGGATCAGCAGACACCCGATCTCACGGCGGTGGTGCAGGAGGTCATCGACCGGCCCGGATGGGTGGCGGGCAACGCGGTAGCCCTCGTCATCACCGGGTCGGGTGCCCGGGTAGCTGCACCGTTCGACAGTGACCCGGCGGCCGGACCATTACTCCACATCGAGTTCGCCGGCACCGGCACGCCTGCCAACCGGGCGCCGACGGTGGAGGCGCGCGCGGAGTCGGTGACGTTCCCGCAGCCAGCAACGCTCGAGGCAACCGTGGCCGATGATCTCCTTCCCGCCCCACCCTCGGCGGTGACGACCACATGGTCGCAGGTGAGCGGGCCTGGGACGGTCACGTTCGCCGACGCCAACGCGAACGTGACGACGGCAACGTTCTCGGCGCCCGGTGTGTACGAACTGCAGGTGACCGCCGACGACGGCGCTTTGGCGGCCAGCGACACAGTGCTTCTGTCTGCAGTCGATCCGGACGCGCCGCCGCCGGCCACGGTCACGTTCGCTGCGATCGGCGATTACGGAGCGGGCTGTTGCGAAGAGGGGTTGGTGGCCTCGATGGTCGCTTCCCAGAACCCCGACTTCATCATCACGGTAGGCGACAACCGCTATGTCAACGACGCCGACTACGCAGTCGGCCAGTTCTACTCCGACTACATCGCTAGCTACACCGGGTCTTACGGCCTCGGCAGTGCGATCAATCGTTTCTTCCCGGCAATCGGCAACCACGACTACAGCGAGTTCGGCGGGATCGACGTGTATCTCGATTACTTCACGCTGCCTGGGGGCGCCATTCCCACCAGCGGCACCTCCGGGAACGAGCGGTACTACGACTTCGTTCAAGGTCCGGTCCATTTCTTCGTCCTCAACAGCGACGGGGACGAACCCGACGGCCGTTCCAGCACCTCGATCCAGGCTCAGTGGCTCCAGACCCAACTCGCTGCGTCTACGTCGCCCTGGCAGATCGTGTATTTACACCACGCCCCCTTCTCATCAGGTGCCCGGCACGGACCGAACCCGGAACTGCAGTGGCCGTTCGAGGCCTGGGGGGCCGACGCCGTCCTGGCCGGCCACGATCACAACTACGAGCGGTTGCAGAAGGGCGGTATTCCGTACTTCGTCAACGGCGTGGGAGGACAATCGCTGCGCGGTCAGGCGCCGTCACTCGACCCGGACAGCCAGTTCTTCTACAACGCCGACTATGGCGCGATGTTCATCGAAGCCTGCGCCGGACGCCTGGCCTTCCAGTTCCACTCCATCTCGGCGGGATTGGTGGACAGCCATGCCATCGG
>JBFGLM010000015.1:0-89326 GCA_041576165.1 Acidimicrobiia bacterium | reverse complement strand
TGTGCAACTGACGGTGATGGCTTACATCGGGTTCTGTGTTTTGTGTCGGAGTCGCTCGTAGGGGGTTTGGCCGTCGAGGCCGCCGTGGGGTCGGTTGAAGTTGTAGAAGTCCTCCCACTCTTGCAGGCGGTCATTGAACAGGTCGGTGTCATCGACGACTACTCCGTCGAGCATCCGGTAGAACTCTTCCTCGTCGATGCGGTGGGATCTTTCCACCTTGCCGTTGAGCCTCGGGGTGGCCGGTTTGATGTACACGTGGCGGATGCCCCGGTCGAGGACGTGGACATGGAACTGGGATCCGAATTCGCCACCATTGTCGGTTTGGATCACCTCCACCCGGAACGGCAGCTTGGCCAAGAAGTAGTCGAGGAACTGGATGGCGGTGCGCTGATTACACCTCGGATACGCCCTGAGGACCCGGAGGCGGGTGCAGTCATCGATAGCGGTGAACTGGTAGAACCGCTTCCCCTTGGCGCCGCGATCACGTTGCACGTCTCGAATATGGCGCGATCGCTCGCTTTCTACCGATCGCTGGCTTTCGATGTGGCCTACGGAACGCCCGACTCGGACTTCGTGAGTCTCCGAGTGGGAGACCAGTTCTTGAACCTGATGCTCGCCGACCCGGAGGGGTGCCGAGGCGGCTGGGGGAGGGTGATCATCCACGTCGCCGACGTCGACACGGTCTACCGTCTGGCGGTCGCAGCAGGGCTTTCTCCCGAGGCCCCGCCTCGTGACGCCGAGTGGGGCGAGCGATATTTCCATCTCGTTGACCCCGACGGACACGAACTGAGTTTCGCCAAACGGCTCTAGCGGGCCAGCCGGCCGCAAGCTGCATCGTCGGCCATCCGGCCGAAGCGGCATTCGGCACCGATGCCATTGGCGTGCGGGTCCGCGCAGCCCGCTTCGCTCACGTCAGCAGGCCGCGAGACGCCTCTGGCGTCATTTCTTGGCTCGCTGAGCGTGCCCTGTCTTCGATGGAAGCCCGGGATGCCAGCCACCGCTGAGGGCGCCGGGGCTGGATTCGTCAAGCGTGTGTGACGGCGCCTTGACCTGGGCTTTCTCTTCGCCACACGCGTTTCACACGCGCCCCGCACGCGCCCGTCACGAGCGCCGCACCGGCCCCGGCGGACGTTGCGGCAATGAAGAACGCAACCCGCACGCTCACCATCATCCTCACGCTGACGACCGCCATTCCCGCTGCCACTCCCGCCACCCAGGTCCACAACGGCTTCGGCGCCGTCCATACCCTCGCCGCCACACCGGAGCAGCGAGCCCTGGCAACCTGGGCGATCGGACGGTTCACCGAGGCCGGGCTTCCGCTCACCGACCTCACGATCACTTTCCACGACACCGAGGACGGCTGCGATGGCAACCTCGGCCTGTACCGCACCTCCACCCGGCACGTCGACCTCTGCAACTGGGGTCAGGACCGCACCGCCCCTGAGAACACCATCCTCCACGAGCTCGCCCACGCCTGGATCTCCGAGTTCGTCTCGGAGCGGGGGCGCCAGGAGTTCGTCGACCACCGAAGGCTCGACAACTGGCACCACGCCGACGGGGCGTGGTGGCAGATGGGTCAAGAACAAGCCGCCGAGATCGTCGCCTGGGGTCTCATGGAGGATCCGTACCGGAGCGTGTGGCTCCACACCGAGCAGTGCGCCAACCTCGCGGAAGCGTACGAGATCCTCACCGGAGCAACGCCGCTCCACACCAGCACTGAGTTCTGCAAGTCGTAAGCGTCACCTTTTTCATCCGGTTCGGAGCAGACCACGGCCGCCCGGGACTTGATCAATTCGTTGCACTGGCCGAGGCCGTTTCACCCTGCGGGACAACCAGTCCTGTGCGCGTGTCGGCGGCAGCCAACCAGACCCGGTTCGAGGTGGGTACGGTTGCATGATGCAGCTGCAGGTACTCGGCCCGGTCCGAGCTACCGAAAACGGTGAGTCCGTGGCCCTGGGCGGTCCCCGACAGCGTGCCGTGCTGGCGTTGTTGGTGGCGTTCGCCAATGAGCCGGTGTCATCTGATCGTTTGATCGACGAGATCTGGGGTGAGGAGCCACCGGCTGAGGCACGGAACTCCTTGCAGTCGATGATTTCGAATCTGCGCAAGGCGTTGGCGGAAGATGACAGATTCGCCATCGAGCGCAGTGGGCGTTCCTATGAGCTGGTGGCGCCCTCGGATGGGGTGGATTCCTTGTTGTTCGCCGCACGGGTGGAGGCAGCGCGGGAGTTGATTGGCTTGGATCTGGAGGCGGGAATCCGCGAGTTCGATTCCGCCTTGGGCTTGTGGCGGGGAGCCCCCTATTCGGATGTGGATGAGGCGGAGTCATTGCGTGCCGATGCGGCTCGCCTCGAGGAGCTGCGGCTGCGGGCGGTCGAGTATCGGGTCGAAGGTCAGATCGCCGCGGGTCGGGCGGGGGATGTGGTCGGGGAATTGGAGGCCCTGGTCGACGAGCACCGGCTGCGGGAGGGTCTGCACCGGTTGTTGATGGCGGCGCTAGTGCATTCGGGGCGGCAGACAGAAGCGTTGAGGGTGGCGGGCCGGTTGCGGCAGACGCTCGCTCAGGAGTTGGGGATCGAACCATCACCCGAGCTGGTCCAGCTCGAGCAGCAGATCTTGGATCAGACCGTTGAACGCCCGACTGCGGAGGTCGGCCGAGCCGCCAACCCGTATCGGGGCCTCGAATCGTTCACCGAGGCCGACGCTGATCGATTCTTCGGTCGGGGGCTGCTCACGGAGCTGCTCATCGAACGGATGTCCGAAGATGGGGACGGGTCCCGGTTGTTGGCGGTTGTTGGCGCCAGCGGCTCGGGGAAGTCGAGCATGGTGCGTGCCGGGCTCATCCCGGCGATCCGCCGCGGCGCCGTGCCCGGTTCGGAGGGCTGGGTGATAGTGCAGATGGTGCCTGGGTCGACACCGCTACGCGACCTCGAGGCCGCTGTACTCAGAGTGGCCCACAATCCACCCCCGACCCTGTTGGAGCAGCTATCTCGTGATGAGTTGGGTTTGCGGGACGCGGCCGAGCGGATCCTGCCCGATGATGATTCGGAGCTGCTGCTGATGATCGACCAGTTCGAAGAGTTGTTCACCACTGCCGATCCCGAAGAGTCGGCGCAACTGGTCAACGTAATGGTTGGTGCGGTTACCGCCGAGCGGAGCCGGGTCCGCGTCGTCATCACATTGCGGGCCGATTTCTATGACCGGCCCCTCGGCCACCCAGCGCTGGCGCCACTGCTGGCGAAACGGCTGGAGACCGTCGTGGCGATGACCCCCGGCGAGCTGAGCGAGGCCATTACCGGACCGGCTCAGCACGTGGGCGTGAACGTGGAGCCCGCTCTCGTCGGTGCAATCATCGCCGACGCCACTGGCCAACCCGGCGCCCTCCCGATGGTCCAATACGCCCTCACCGAGCTGTTCGACCACCGTGCCAACAACACCATGACCCTCGACGACTACCGCCACATGGGCGGAATCCGTGGCGCCATCCGCCAGCGAGCCGAGTCGCTTTACGAAGCCTTCGGGCCAGAGGACCAGGAACGCCTCCGCCGTCTGCTGCTGCAGCTAGTGAGGTTGGGTGAAGGTGACGAGTACACCCGGCGTCGCATGGCATATCCGGTGCTGGCCGAAGACTTCGGCGACGAACTCATCGATGCATTGGCTTCGGCCCGCCTGGTCTCGATCGATCAGGACGCGGAATCCGAACAGGCCACGGTCGAGGTGGCCCATGAGGCGCTACTCCGCGAGTGGCCGCGGTTGAAGAACTGGATCGCACAGAGCCACGACGATTTGCGCACCCTGCACCGCTTGTAGAACTCGGCACACGATTGGGATGAGGCCGATAGATCGGACGAATACCTGTTGACCGGTACGCGGCTCACTGTTTTCGAAGACTGGCGTATGCGGGCCCAGATGAGTCTTGGCTCCGTTGAGGCCGAATTCCTGGAGACGAGCGTTGCGGTCCGGGACGGTGCCGCCCTCCGACGTCGACGGCTCATGACCGGCCTAGCAGCAGTAACGGCGGCTGCGCTGGTCGTCGGTACCGTCGTCGTCGTACGGACCGTGCAGATGGCAGGGGAGAATGAGCTGGCCCAGGCCCGGCAACTGGCGCTCGCGGCCACCGCGGCAACCCAATCGGACCCTCAACTGGCTCTCCTTTTGGCACTCGAGGCGGTCGAGCAGGAGCCGGTGGCGGAGGCCATCGAAGCGCTGCACCTGGCGATCGACCGACAGCGAGTGATCGCCGACCTCGGTGAGAGCGGCGGTGCGGCTGCATTTGTCGATGACCCGACTGTGGCGGTACTGAATACCGATGGAACTATCCGAATGTACGACATATCTCAGGGCCCGCCGGTCGAGGTCAATCAGGTGGGCAATCCCGGATGGATTCCAGTGGAGCCGATCCGCGTCGACGGGCTCGTGGACGCACATGTGCGACCGTGGCTGGACGTCTCCGGCGACGGCCAGGTCGTCGCGGTGGGATCCGTCGACGGCAGCGTGTACGTGGTCGATCTGGCGGATCGCTGGGAGCCATGGTCCACTCAGATTGGTGTCACTGCTCCCCGGGTCGCGTTGAACCACGACGGCTCGCTGGTCGCGGCCCGGGCTTTGACTAGTCGCGCCGATGGCTCGGTCGTGGGGTCTCTCTTTGAGAGCGCGACGGGTGAGCGCTTGTGGGACTTTGAGCCGTGCAGCTCGGAGTTCTTGGGGGCCGGCTGCTCCTATGCGGTGGCTTTCACCCCGGCCCTTCGGGAACGGCTCGTGATTGATGGCGGCCCGGCCGGAGGGTCTGTGGTCGGACGTTTCCAGACACTCGACCCCGAGTCCGGAGCACAGGCTGGGGAGCCGTTCGAGTCCAGGAGTGAAGTGCCGGGTGTGCTGGCGGTGCACTCGACGCGGCTCTACCTCTCCCAAGCCGGTCCGCAACTCGGTCCCGTTCAGGAGGTGGACCTCGGAACCGGACGGGTTGTCGCCAGGTTCTCCGGCCATCGCAACGTTGTTTTGGACCTTGCCTTGAACAGAACAGGGGCGATTCTGGCGAGTGCTGGTGTCGATGGCACGGCACGGGTATGGGAGACGCTGAACGGCGTCGGGCGTCTGGCATTGCCGCTGGCAGGTAGCGTCGGCGTCGATGTTGATTTGAGCCCCGACGGATCCAAGCTGGTGACGGTCGATGAGACCGGTACGGTGTTCCTGTGGGATGTATCGCCGTGGGGCAACGCAGAAGTGTTCGGTGATCTCGCTCCCGTCCCACGGCTGACCCGGTTGGACCGATCAGACCGATCATTCGTGGAGTTTCTAGGTTCTTCCAGCGAGCTGATCTCCCTCTACCCGTTTGTTGATGAAGAAGCGACGTTCACCAATGTCGTCACCGGGGAGCGGACCGCCGCTTTTTTGCCAACCGGGCAAGTTTTCGCATTGTCACCGGACGGCACGAAGCTGGCCATCGCGAGGGAGGGGCTGCTGACGGTGGTCGAGATCGCGAGTGGCAGTCAAGAGATGCGAGGCGAGGTCGGCTCTTTCGGGGCGCTACAGGTCACCTTCTCACCGAACGCTAGGTTCGTCGGCGTTCTGCTGGAGTCCGGAGAAGTCGAGTTGTTCGACCGGGAAGCCGAGACGAGTGTCAGATTCGAAGCGGTGAGAACCGCAAGCGCGCTCGACTGGGGTCATCTCGAATACGATGGGCTTGGCAATCTGCACGTCCTTGCCGCATCCGACCGAGCCGGCGTCTGGACGTGGGACGGCACAGGTGAGGCGGTCTCCTTGGGCTCCTACCAGGTACCTGCCGACCCTGCTGCTCTTGCGCTATCGGGTACTCGGCTGATCGCGGCCGATCGAACCGGGCTGTGGTCCGGGATCGACGTCGAGCTCGGTCGCCCTGTGGCGCGTGGCACCATATCTCATGACGGTGAGATCAACGCGATCGACATCGATGCGGTGTCGGGCATCTTCGCCACCGGAGGGCGGGACGGCGTCATCCGAGTTTGGGATCTCGAGACGGGTGATCATCTCTACAAGCTGGCCGACCTGGGAGCCGAAATCGAATCGCTGTCGTTCGGGTTCGCTGGTTCGATGCTCGCTGCCACCACGGCGGACGTGATCAAGGTCTACACGCTCGACCTTGAGGACCTGATCGAGGTTGCCAGGTCCCGGCTTCTGCGCGACCTCACCGATGAGGAATGTCTGCAGTACCTACGTGTGGATAGCTGTTGACCTCGGGTGGTTTCTTTTGGTGCGACGGCAGCCAGTCGGTGTTTCACCCGCGGAGCGCTTGGTCGGCGTCCCTCGAGTCCAAGTCCAGGACCTGACGCAGATCACTATTGCAGCCCCGCACATCGCCGCAGCGCTATGCACCCTTCTGGCGGGCATAGGCTCGCAGCCTGGTGTCCGGGTTGTCCTTCCCGCCCGATCAAAATCGAGGGCAGCGGCCATGTCACCAACGCCGAGCGACCGAGCGCGTGTGCCGCGGCACATCGAGGTTCGTTGACGAGCTCGGGACAATCGTCTGGTCGGACAAGCCTGACGATGGGGCCGACGCACCGGCCGGCGCGACCTGTCTGATGACCTACCCTCGCAGTGCGTCGGGCTCGCGTACAAGTCGATGGTGCTCCAATCGAGTCAGCTCCGAAGACTTGGCGAGCTCGCCGGACCATAGAGTTGGACGCAACCACGGTTGCGGCAATGCGTCAGCATCGAGCGGCTCAGATGCGCGAACGGCTCGTTGCCGGGTCTGTCTGGGAGGATTTGGACTTCGTCTTCGTCTGGGAGGATGGACGGCCGCTGCGCCCCGACTGGGTCACGCGCCGATTCGCCCGACTTGTGGCGGGGACATCGCTACCTCGGATACCTCTGCACGGCTTGCGGCACAGCCACGCATCGGCGTTACTGCGTGCTGGTGCGCACCCGAAGGTTGTTCAAGAACGCCTCGGACATCACTCCGCCGGGTTCACATTGGATGTGTATTCAGCGGTCCTCCCCTCAATGCAACGGGAGGCCGTCGAGCGGCTCCAAGCCGAGGGATAGGTGGCGGAATAGGTGACAGGCGCCACAGCGACATCCAGCCGCACACGCCTTTCGGCGTCAAACGCTGGCAGTTCTTTCGTCGGGCTGGGGAGATTCGAACTCCCGACCTCTTGACCCCCAGTCAAGCGCGCTACCAAGCTGCGCCACAGCCCGTGGACGGCGATATCGTACCTGACCGCTGCCCGATGGGGGAGCCAGGCGGCCACGGGGGGGTGCTTCCAGTCCTCGCATCCGTCGCCATCCGCCGGTAGCGTGGGCGACCGGAGGCAGGTGTGGCGCGCAGCGTTGCGACGAATCGCTACGTCGATCGGGCGGAGATGATCGAGTTCGTCCGCCCGCGTCATCAAGGCATTCTGACTACCTACCGGCGAGACGGAGGCATCCAGCAGTCGCCGGTGACCATGGGGGTGGACTCGCAGCAGCGGATCGTCATTGCGTCGTACCCGGAACGGGCCAAGTCGCGCAACCTTCGCCACGACCCGCGGGCAACCATGCTCGTGATTTCGGACAATTTCAACGGAGAGTGGATACAAGTCGACGGCACCGCCGAGGTGATCGACCTTCCCGATGCCGTGGAGCCACTGGTCGAATATTTCCGTGTGATTGCGGGCGAGCATTCGGACTGGGACGAATACCGGCGTGCGATGGTCGACCAGGGCAAGGTGCTCCTCAGAGTGACCATCGAGCGCTGGGGTCCGATCTCGAAGGGCGGCTTCCCGGCCCGGCTGGTCGATCGTAGCTAGCACGACTCGGTCGCTGGCGTCCCGAATCCGACACAGATTGTCCGTACATTGCCTCTACAACCGGGCCAGGGTTAAGCTCGCGGCGTTGCTCGCCTTTCGGCGGGTTTTTGCAGATTCAGTCAGGACGAACCAGGTCTAAACGGAGGACTGCCTGTGAGTGAGACCCGTGGGCTCGCGCGCCTGCGATGGCTCGCACTCATCGCCTGTGTCGGGCTGATTGCCGCGGCCTGCAGTTCGAGAAGCGATTCGAGCCAGGAAGAAGCCGGCGAGACATCCCTGTCGACAGAAGCTCCCTCGACCACTCGGCCGCCTGCGACGACCACGGCGGTCACGGAGCCAGTAGAGGTTGAGCCGCCTGGCCCGACCGGCACGCTGACCTACGCCATCCTCCAAGACCTACCCACCGACAACTACTGGGCTGGTCTAGATACCGAGGACAACTTTTCCGTCGACTACGTGTTGGGGCACACCGCTCCCTCCCTCTACACCGAAGCCTTCCCGAACTACACGCTTGTCCCGTCGATGGCTGCCACGGCAGAGGTCCCGATCGGCGAAGCCGACGGAGAAGAGTGGGTGATTGACGTGCCGATTCGCGAGGGTCTGGAGTGGAGCGACGGCGAGGCGCTGGATGCGAACGACGTGGCATTCACAGTGACCACCGCCATCAGCCTCAAACTCGGAGGAGACTTCGAGTCGATGTACCCGGCGGCCGTCGAGGATGATCCCGAAACGACCGAGGTAGATGAGTCGGCGGATGGGATCATCTCCGCGGAAGCGGTCGACGATCTCACGGTGCGCTTCATCTGGAGCCGCCGGCCGCAGCTAGCCGAATGGCATTTCGGTGCACTGCAGGGGGCAGTATTCCCGGAGCATTTCTGGGCTGAGACGGTTGAGGGCGCGGAGACGCGCAGCGACCTGTATGCAGCGTCCGGCAAGGGGTCGCCGTCGGCCGGGCCCCTGATCTACGACGGTCGCGAGCCCGGCGTGTTTGCCCGCGCGGTGGCCAACCCGAACTATCTTCACAGAGGTTCAACAAATATCGCGTACGATTCAGGCGGATTCGAGCACACCGGAGGCGACGGCTTCTCATACACGGTCGGCGACACGAGTGGGTCGGTGCTCGCCGAGTGGACAGAAGGTCCCTTCTACGGCGAGGTGATCTATTCGGTGTATGAGGATGCGGACGCAGCGGTGCTCGCCCTGATCGAGGGTGAGGTCGATTACCTGCTGGGAGCATCGAGCCTCGAACGTGGTCTTCGTAGCCTCGTATTGGAGGCCGGCACCCTTGACGTCATCGCCAATTCCGCACACGCGATCCGTTACCTGTCGTTCAACACGCGTAAGTTCCCGATGAGCGACCCGGCCTTTCGCCAGGCCATGGCTTGCATGATCGACAAGGAATTCATGGCGAATGACGTGCTCCAGGGTGCAGCGATCCCGGTCAACTCGCTGGTACCTCCCGGCAATGCGTTCTGGGCAAATCCAGACGTCTCGTCGTGGTGCGAGAACCAGACCGCCAAAGACCGGCTGGCATCGGCCGTTCAGATCCTGAAGGACGCCGGCTGGACCTGGGACGTCGAGCCTCAGTGGAACGATGACAATCGCGACGTGATACCGAAGGGTGAAGGCCTGCGCGGACCCGACGGGACCAGTGTTGGCGAACTCGAGCTGCTCGCTCCCGGGCCGAGCTTCGATCCGCTCCGGGCGACGTATGCGCTGTTCATAGAGGACTGGGCGCAAGACCTCGGCGTTCCCCTGAAGGCTGAACCCACAGGCTTCAACGCCATCGTCGAAGAGGTCTTCGCAACAGGCGACGCAGCGTTGGAATGGGACATGTACATCCTCGGGTGGAGCCTGACCACCTATCCGTTCTACCTCGAGAACTTCTTCACAACCGCCAACGACTCCGCCAGTGGCGGCTTCAACACCCCGGGCTATTCGAACCCTGATTACGACGCCCTGGGCGAGGAGTTGCTGGCGGAGGGCGACGTCAATCGAGCAGCCGAGATCGTCCAGGAGATGGATGCCATCGTTGCCGAGGACGTTCCCTACCTCGTGCTCTTCGCCCCCCAGATCCTGGAGACGTATCAGAGCGAGCTGCAGTTTCCGTCCACCGAGACCCTCGACGGGATCCAGCACTTTGGAGGTCTCCCGGGATCCGTGCTGCCGGCCGACTGAGCCGGCGTCCCAACCGGCGAGCGCAATGGTCGGCCGTCGGCCTGAAGGAGTGTGACGTGGGCGGCCGTTCGTGACACTGCCGCCGATCGACAAGACGGCGGTCATTCTCGTAGCGTGGGACCTGCTCGAAAGGGGAGCAGCCTGAATTTGGGACCGACCGACGAGGAGTTGACGTCCGGCCGTCCGGGCCCGGAGCCCATACCCGATGCAGGGTTGTGGACCATAGCCAACGCCGTTTCGCTCGCTCGCCTGGGTGCAGTGCCCGTGTTTCTCTGGGTGCTTCTGGGGCGCGACGACCTCGTGACAGCGGCATGGCTGATGCTGATCATCGGTGTCACCGACTGGCTCGACGGGTCATTGGCCCGTGCCCTGGGTCAGGTCAGCGAGATTGGCAAGTTCCTCGACCCGCTCGCCGATCGGGTGGCCATTCTCGCCGCGATCGTCGGAGGTCTGATCGCCGGGGTGGTGCCTGCCCTGATTGGTGTCCCTCTTCTGATCCGAGAAATCGTCGTGGCCATCGGAGCGCTCTACCTGGTAAGCCGGCTCGACTCGAACGTCGAGGTCAAGTATCTGGGCAAGGTCGCCACCTTCATCGTGTACGGCGCCATCCCATCGTTCTATCTGGCCGAAGCAGGCACGGAGGTCTTCCGGGTCGTCGGCTGGGTGACAGGAGTAGCTGGATTGGTGCTCTATTACATCGTGACGGTCGACTACGGTCGCGACGTCATTGCGCGCATGCGGGCGAGTTGATGGGAGACGGGAGCAGCGGGATGCACACGCCGGACGATCGCAAATACACCGAAGAACACGAGTGGGTGCTCGACGCAGGCGAACGCCGTGTCCGGATCGGCATCACGGACTATGCCCAGGATCAGCTGGGTGATGTCGTGTATGTCGAATTGCCCACCGTGGGTGCCTCTGTTGACAAAGGTGCGGGGGTGGCCGAGATCGAATCGACCAAGTCGGTCGGCGACGTCTATGCCCCCATCGCTGGCTCGGTGACTGCTGTCAATGAGGCGCTCGCCGACTCGCCGGAGCTGGTCAACTCCGATCCTTACGGGGACGGCTGGGTGTGCGAACTCGAGGGCGACACCAGCCAGTTGGCGGATCTGCTCGACGCGGCCGCCTACCGGGCGCTCACCGAGTAACCCTCGCTTTCACCGACTATCGCTACCATGGGGTCGATGGAGGACCAGCAAGGCGACTCAGGAGGCGACGAGGCGGGCGACGTTGCGATCGAGCACGAGCCCACAGTCACCTATATCCCGGTCAGCGAGGATGCCCTGTCGGTTCTCTCGCCGGAGCAGGCAGGCAAGATAGCCGGGCTACGCGGCCACGGCCTGATCGTCCAGCGTGGCCCGCAGACGGGCAAGACCTGGGTCCTGCCGGCCGGTGTGACCAGCATCGGCCGCCACCCGGATAGTGACATTTTCCTGGATGACGTGACGGTATCTCGCCATCACTGCCGAATCACGGTCAAGGGCGCCGACGTGACGCTGGAGGATGCCGGTTCGACCAACGGCACGTACGTCAATGAATCGCGGGTAGAGCAGGCAACGCTCCGCCCGGGTGATCGCCTGCTGGTGGGTAAGTTCCACCTCATCGTGGCAAAAGGCGATGGTTGAAACCGCCGCGCTGACCATCGGCGAGGTCATCAACCTACTCAAGGGCGACTTCCCCGATGTCACCGTGTCCAAGGTCCGCTTCCTCGAATCGCAGGGCCTGATCAACCCCCCTCGGTCGGCTTCCGGATATCGTCAATTCACGACTGCCGACGTCAAGCGGCTCCGCTACATCCTCGAGCAGCAGCGTGACCACTATCTGCCGCTGAAGATCATCAAGTCGCAGCTCAATCTGTGGGATCGGGGTGATGAGCCGGCCTTCGTCGTTCCGGTGGGACCCGAAGCGCATGAATTACTCGAAGAACCCGGTGACACCGTTGATGCCGACGAGTTGCTGCGCCGTTCGGGCCTACCCCGCCGGCACCTCCGCGCGTTGATCGACGATGCCGTGCTCAAGCCGATCGACGAGCCGGGCGGGCCCAGATTCACGAACCACGACATCGCGGTGGCCCGCGAGGCGACCCGGCTCCTGGCGTACGGATTCGAACCGCGCCATCTCCGGTCGATCCGGATCGGGGCTGAGCGCCGAGCTGAGATGCTGGGCCAGTTGACGGCGGCGCTTCGCCGCAATCGCAGTCCCGAAGCGCGACGCCAAGCGGCCGACACGCTGGCCGGTAGCGCTGATGCCATCGCTAAGCTCTCCTCGCTTCTCGTCGCCGGAGAGATCCGACACATGCTGGACGAAGGCAGATAGTTTGGTTCGTCGCATCCTTGTCGCCCTGGTGGGCCTGGTGCTGGTGCTGCCCGCACCGGCGGCGGCCCAGGAGCTCCCGCCGCCCACACCCGACGTGCTGCTGGCGGCCGAGCCCCCGGAAGTGTCGGCCGTGACCTGGGTGCTCTACGACGACACCTTCGGGCGAACGCTGGCCGCCCAACGCCCTGATGCCCGCCGAGCGATCGCCTCAACAACCAAGATCATGACGGCGCTGGTCGCGCTGGAAGAAGCCTCGCTCTCAGACCTGGTCGAGGTTTCAGAGACGGCGGACGCAGTCGGAGAATCCGAGGTGGGTCTGGTGCCCGGCGAGACGTGGCTGCTCCAGGACCTCGTCACTGCGATGCTCGTGACCAGCGCCAACGACGCAGCGATGGCGATCGCGGAGTACGTCGGCGGTTCGGTTGAGGGCTTCGCCGAGATGATGAACCTCGAGGCGCAGCGCCTGGGCCTGGAGAATTCTCAGTTCGCCAACCCCCACGGCCTCGACGAGCCGGGCCATTACAGCTCGGCGGCCGACCTCCTGGCCCTGGCCCAGACCGCGATGGACGATCCGCTTTTTGCGCGGGCAGTGCAAACACCGGCGGCCCGCATGCCCAATGATCCGGATGGCCGTGAGCGGGTGGCGCTCGCCACCAACAAACTGCTGGAGCTCTACCCGGGTGCCATCGGCGTGAAGACCGGGTTCACCGACGATGCGCAGCTCACGCTGGTGGCGGCCGCCGAGCGAGATGATCGCCGGCTCTACGCCGTCGTGCTCGGGTCGCAGGATCATTTCTCGGACGCCATGGCGTTGCTCGACTACGGATTCGACGAGTTCGGCGTCGTGCAGCTAGTGGCCGTGGGGGACGTGTATGCCAATCGTCGATCGGCCGGGTTGTTCGACGCTGCGGTCGCATCCGAATCCTTCGATCTGTTCCTCGGGCCGGAAGCGGCCGACGTCGCGATCACTCCCAGCTATCAGGACGGATCGCCGGTAGTGGTAGCCGAGCTGGATGGACAAGAACTCGGTCGGGTGGCGCTCGAGGTTGACGAGCCGCCGCCCCTGCCCAGTCTGCGTGACGCCTTTGCATGGGCCAGCAACTACTGGGACTGGCTCTGGGGAAATGACTGACCTCGCGGCGCTGGTGGTCTCAGAGGAGGAGCTGGCCGGACGCGTGCGAGAGTTAGGGGCGGAGATCTCGGCCGACTACGCGGGTCGGCTGCCGGTCCTGGTCGGGATGCTGAACGGGTCGCTGCCCTTTCTGGCCGATCTGGTGCGGGCGATCGACATCCCGATCGAAGTGGATTTTCTTGCGCTCAGTCCGTTCGGGGAAGGCCGGAGGGTCCGCATAGCCGCTGACACCGAGACGGCGCTCACAGGTCGCGATGTCCTGGTGGTGGACGGCCTGGTGGACACCGGACTGTCACTGGCGTCGGCTCTGCGCCTGATCGAACCACGCATGTGCCGCAGCGTTGCCACGGTGACGCTCTTCGACAAGGCGCCTCGCCGCATCGCCGAGGTGCCGCTGGAGTATCGAGGCTACGAGGTCGGCGACGAGTTCCTGATCGGATATGGCATGGATTACCGAGGCTGGTTCCGCAATCTCGCGTCCGTGTGGGCCGTGCTCGACCTCGAGGCGATGACATCCGACGTGGCGGATTTTGCCTCCAACGCTTTCAGCTGGGCGAGTGATAGTCTGAAGTCATGACGGATGCCACGGAGCCAATCCCGATGGAACTGGTCGGGGTGAGGGTGGAATTCCCCTCCAACCAGCCGATGGTGTTGCTCCGCGAGTCGGCTGGAACCCGTTACCTGGCCATTTGGATCGGCGCGGCGGAAGCTGCCGCGATCGCCTACGCCCTCGAGGGTGTGACCCCCCAGCGTCCCTTCACTCACGATCTGTTGAAGATCACGACCGAAGCGCTGGGAGCTTCGGTGGACCGGGTGACGGTGACCGAGCTGCGCGACAGCGTCTACTACGCCGACTTGGTGCTGGGGAAGAACGGTGAGCAGGTGACCGTCTCGTCCAGGCCCTCGGATGCGATCGCGCTGGCGGCCCGCACCGGGGCCCCGCTGTTCGCGACCAACCAGGTGTTGGAGGACGCCGGCATTGAGATCCAGGACGAGGACGAAGAAGAGGAAATCGCCAAGTTCCGCGAGTTCCTCGACGACCTCAGTCCGGAGGACTTCGCCGAATAGTCTGGCCGGATCCACCCAATCGGGGACTTTTCCACAGATTCTGTTGACAACGCGCGCGACCGCGCGTAGCGTGATTGCGCGTCGGTAATTACGAACGTGTAAGCTACTGTGCATTGGCGCTACGATCGGCCGATCCAGATTGCGGGATCGATCAGCGGCTCGGGAGCGCCATGACTGACACGTTGGATCGGCGGTCTGGCATCAACGCGAGAGGAGGGCGGGCCTGATGGAGCGGGGCTATCGCGCACCGCAGGTGTGCAGGCTGGTAGGGATCACGTATCGCCAGCTCGACTACTGGGCGCGCACCAACCTCCTGATGCCGTCACTGCAATCGGCGACCGGCTCCGGCTCGCAACGCCTCTACTCGTTCACCGACGTCGTCCAGCTCAAGGTCATCAAACGGCTGCTGGACGCAGGAATGAGCCTCAAGAAGATTCGCGAGGCTGTCGAAAACCTCAGGGTGGCACTAGAAAGTGACCAACCCCTCCGCGACGTCACGCTGCTGTCCGACGGCAACTCGATCTACGCCGCCCACAGCCCGGACGAAGTGGTTGATGTCTTCCGCCGCGGCCAGGGTGTGTTTGGGATAGCCGTCGGCCCCGTCCAGCAAGAACTCGAGGGCGAACTCCATGACTTGTTCCCAGAGTCCGCCGAAGCAGCAGAACCGATCGCGGAGGCCAAGGCCAACTGACCACAGCAAAGCCGTTCGACGCCCATCCGGCGGACCACACCGATTTCGCGCACAACAGCGAACGGCAGTTCGCCCGACTCCTCGACTTCTATGGCATTCAGTGGGAGTACGAGCCGACATCGTTTGTCATCGAATGGGACGACGAAGGCGAGCCCTTGCGCCGATTCACCCCGGACTTCTATCTCCCTGAAGAAGACCTGTTCATCGAGATCACAACGATGAACCAAAAGCTCGTGACGAAGAAGAACCGCAAGGTTCGCCGTCTGGCCGAGCTGTATCCGGCGGTCCGCTGCAAGATCTTCTATCAACGGGACTACCTCAACCTCCTCGTGAAATACGGGCTGGAAGAGCCCGATCAGCTGGATGAGGTGAGCGCACCGTCCCGGAAACCGGGGCCGCCCAAGGTGACGCGGATCGACACGTCCAAAGCCAGCTGAGCGTGCCGGGCTCGCCCATTCACACCCGCCACGAGCAACTCGGGGCCAGATTCACCGACTTTGGCGGCTGGCAGATGCCAGTTCAGTACGAAGGGGTGCTGGCCGAGCACAACGCCGTGCGTAGCTCTGTCGGAGCCTTCGATGTGTCCCACCTAGGCCGGTTCGAACTCAGCGGGCCGGGCACGACCTCGGCGTTGCTGCGGCTCCTGTGCAATAACGTGACCACGATCGATTCCGGCCGGGCGCAGTACACGATGGCGTTGAATGACCGGGCCGGGGTGGAGGACGACATCATCGTGTGGCGGTGGGCCGATGATCGGGTTTTCGTCCTGCCCAACGGCGTGAACCTGGAGAAGATCGAGGAGATGTTCGCCGCCGAGCCCGGCGTCGAGGTCACGCCGCTCCGAGAACGTACGGTGATGCTGGCGGTGCAAGGCCCTGAGGCACCGCATCTGATAGGCCGAGTCCTCGGTGACCGTCCCGGCCGTTTCCGTCTACTCGAAACCGCTTGGTCAGGCCACACCGTCTGGGCCGGCGGGACCGGATATACGGGTGAGCGGGGCGCAGAGCTGGCAGTGGGCGTGGATGGGGCGGACGAGCTGTGGACAGCGTTGATCGACGCCGGGGCAACGCCCTGCGGGCTGGGCGCTCGCGACACGCTGCGGCTGGAGATGGGGTATCCGCTGTGGGGTCAAGATCTCGACCCTCACACCTCGCCACTCGAAGCCGGCCTGGGCTGGGTGGTCGATTGGGACCACGATTTCGTCGGGCGCGCTGCGCTCGACCACCAGCGGCGCAACGGTGTCGCCAAGCGGCTGGTTGGTTTTCAGACGGGGGGTCGCCAGGTTCCCCGGCACGGATACGCCCTGCGAGCAGGCGCAAGCGGAGGCACGGTCACGAGCGGGAACTTCAGCCCACAACTGGGGGTCGGTATCGGGCTCGGCTACCTGGCCCCGCCCCCGGCTCCGGGGACCGAGATCGAGGTCCAGATCCGCGACCGGTGGCACGCGGTTGAACACGTCGACCCGCCCTTCGTGAAACGTTGAGGTGCTCGACTTCAGTTATCGGGGCGCCCTCGAACGATCCGCCATCACGCCGCCAGAGGCCGAGCTAGAAGCCGCGCTGCACCAAATCCCACCCGTGGCCCGCATGTGGGCGGACCGGGCTGGGTTCGGCTGGGTCGCAACCACTGTTGACCGGTGGGCGAAGCAAACGGGTACTGAGATCCGGCCTCTCCCCAAGGTCCGAGGCCGGCCGATCATTTCCGGCGAGGTCGCCCTGGTCTGTGCGCCCGACCGGGCCGGCTTTGCTCCACCCCCGGACTGGACGCCGCCGGACAGGACGATCGTCATTGAACATGTCTTTGGCCCGCACGGCGACTTGCGCGAGATCCGCATCGCCGGTGCGCGGCCGGCGGCACCTATGCCCTCGCTACGGGGTGGGCGGCGGCTGGCCGGTCGCCTGCGTCAGGTAGCGGGCGTCACCACGCTGTCGGACACGCACGGCGCTTGGTGCTCATTCCTGCAGCCGGAGGAGCCGGGCGTCGTGCTGGGGGCACTGGCCGAGGTGGGGATCGTCGCCGGCGACCCGCTCGATCTGCCGGAGTTTGCGGGCGGGATCGGCGCCGTGGTGCCGGCGAGTGCATCGGATGGTGATCTCGATCGATATGCCGGGGCGGTGGCGCGGGCGCTGGGGTGAGCGGGCCTTCGTATACTGGCGCCCCGAACGCAGGAGCTTCCAGATGCCAGTGATGAGCCGCGCAGACATCCGTCCCAACCGTCGAGGCATCCCACAGCTGAGCCGGCACTGGGAGGCGGCTGATCCGTGGGCGTCCATGCTCATCATCCACGGGATGGGCGAGCACAGCGGCCGCTGGGAGCGAACCGGGTCCATCTTTGCTGACGCCGGCATCGAGGTGTGGGCCTTCGATCTGATCGGCATGGGCGGATCGGGGGGCGACCGCGGGCATGTGGAATCGTGGTCGATGTACACCGACGACGTAGCCGACCATCTCACCCCCGTGTTCGTCTCGGGCCGGCCCAGCGTGCTGATGGGTCATTCGTTCGGCGGGCTGATCGCAATCACCTATGCGCGGTCGCTCAACCGCCAGCCCGACTACCTGGTCCTGAGCTCCCCGTCGCTCGCGTACAGCCCTCCCATATGGCAGCGGCCGCTGGCGACGTTCTTGAACAAGGTCATGCCGAAGCTGGCTGTTCCCAACAAGTTCGATGTGCACAGGCTCTCCCGTGACCCTGCCGTTGGGGAGGCCTACCAGGCGGATCCGCTCAACAACTTCCGAACGACACCGCACCTCGGCATGCTCTTCTTGGAGCAGATGGAGAAGGCCGGCAGCCGCCTGTCGGAGATCAGGCAGCCGACGCTGGTCATCCACGGCGGCCAGGACGAGATCGTGCCGCCGTCCGGAACTGTGGAGATAGGCCAGCTACCCAACGTCGACCGCAAGGTCTACCCCCACTTGCGGCACGAAACGCTCAATGAGCCAGAAGGACCCGAGGTGGCGGCCGATATCGTGGCCTGGCTGCGGGATCAGGTACAGCCGGCCGGTTGACGTCAGGCCGTGTAGGCGGCGTCGATCTCGGCCAGGAGCCGCTGTTTCGTGTCCCAGTCGCAGAATGCAGCCAGCATGGCGTTGCGGGTCACGACATGGAGGTCGCTGCGATCGAATTCGTGATGCTGCTGCACCAGATCGAACTCGTCACTCATGCTCACCCTGCTCATCAGCCGGTTGTCGGTGTTGATGCCGACGTTGTACCCGGCGCGGTAGAGCATGCCGATCGGGTGATCAGAGGCCTTCCAGCCTCTTGTGTGCAGGTTTGAGGTCGGCGCCACCTCGAGATGGATCTGATGGTTCAGTACGTATTGCGCCACTTGGCCCAGCCCGACGATCTCTCCGTCCCGGACGTCGCAGTCGTCGATGATCTGGACTCCGTGGCCGATCCGGTGTGCCCCACACCGCTGGAGGGCCGCCCAGATGCTGTGCGGCCCATCTGCCTCGCCGGCGTGGAGGGTCAGGCCCAGGTTGGCCTCTCGGATCGCCCTACATGCGGGCAGGTGATCGTCGGGTGGGAATCCTTTCTCCGGGCCGGCGAGGTCGAAACCGACCACACCCAGGATGCGGCAGGCGATGGCGTCGCGGGCGGATTCGAGCGAATCGTCGAAGTTGCGCATGGCGTCGGCGATCAGGCGCAGCGTGATCCCGGTTTCCTGTTCCGCCCGGGTGAACCCTTCCAGGGCCGCGGCAAGCGCCCCCTGCCGTGACATCGTTCCCTCCGTCAGCAGGGTCGGCGCGAACCGGCTCTCGGCGTAGATGACGCCGTCGGCAGCCAGATCAACTCCCGCTTCGTACGCAACCCGCGCTACCGCCTCGGGCGTCTGCATCACGGCCACGGTGTGGACGAAGGCTTCTAGGTAGCGCTCCAGCGACAGCGACCTGCCCTGGTCGAACCACTGCGCCAGGCCGGCCGGATCGTCGGTGGGCAGCCCTCGATAACCCACCGCATCGGTCAGCTCGAGAATTGTCTCGATCCGCAACCCACCGTCCAGATGGTCGTGCAGCACGACCTTTGGTGTCGCCACCGGCGCAGGCTAGGGCGATCGGGGAGAAACGATGTCAGCCGGACGATCAGGCCGTGGCGGCCAGCGGCGGATGCCACCAGCGTTGTTCGACGATGTGGGCGTCGAACATTTGCAGCTGCACGATCTCACCCGGCACAAATCCCATCGACTCGTAGAACCGCTCCCCGGCCTCGTTACCCAGCAACACGTCGGCCGAGACCGGCAGCGATGTGTCCATGTGTGACAGGTGATACACGAGCTGACGCCCGCAGCCCAGCCGGCGGCGGCTGGGCAGCGTGCAGATCTCGGCGATCACGATGCCCCCGTCCTGGATGAACGCATCGGCGAAGGCGCAGATTTCCCGCTCGATCTCCACGACGAAGATCGGATGGTCGGCCAGGCGGTGGGCCAGCGCGCTCGGGGAATACGTTGCACTCAGGTAGCGGCGGAGAGTCGCTTCCGACAGCAGCTCCCGATAGGCGGCGGTGAGGGATATGTCGGCGATGACCGCCACATTCGCCAGATCCGAATGGTTCGCGTCTCGGACCTTCACGCAACCCAAACCTACCCAACGAAGCAGGGGGTGTGCGGCGAAATGATGCACGTCGGACCGCTGCTCGGGCACGCCACGCACCCGCTAGATGAGGGGCCGGCGGGGCGCGGCCGTGCCTCGCCACGGGAGGTTTCGACAGTGCCCAACCGTGAGCCGGTCGTGGCGTAGACTTGGCCGCTGCCGGCTCGGGTCGATAGATCGGGGAGTCCGTGGACGGAGTATTTCTGTGTTACCGCCGCGGGGATGCCGGAGATGTGGTTGGCCGCATCCAAGATCGGCTCCGCCAACATTTCGGAAGCGATTTCGTCTTCCGCGACGTCGACAACATCGCTCCGGGCGCGGATTTCCGCGCTGAGATCGCAGCGGCACTGACATCTGTCGAGTACGTGCTCGTTGCGATAGGCCCGGGCTGGCTGGCGGCCAAGTCCAACTCAGGGGCCAGACGTATCGACCAACCCAGGGATGCCGTCCGCATAGAGATAGAAACTGCACTGGAGAACCACAAGACGGTCATTCCGCTCCTCGTGGGGGGCTCGGAGATGCCGGAAGCCGAGGAGCTGCCAGAGTCGATCGCGCTGCTGGCGGATCTCAACGGCCTACCGGTCCGTCAGGACCCGGACTTCGAGCACGACGTCCATCGTCTATTCGTCGCCATAGGCGCAGATCCCGCCGAGGTCCCAGCGCCGGGCGCTTATGCCGGGCCCACCTCGCATCGCCGCAAGTCGCCGACTGGTCGCTGGATTGCGGGCATCGCTGCCCTCCTGGTCGTCGCCGTAGGAGGCGCCCTGGCCTTCAGCATCGCAGGCGGCCGCGACGAATCGCCTCCCGTATCCGTGCTCGGTGGAGAGGTGACGACGACGTCATCACCGGCACCGTCATCCACCACGACCCCAGCAGCGGCGACAGACTCGGGGTCAGAGCCGGCCTCCACCCGGCCGCTGGACTCGGACGATGGGCAAGCTGCTGCGACCACTGTGTTCGTCGACGACTTGACCCCCGGCCACTGCTTCGACGAGCCGGCAACAGAACTGGTCGATGACGTGCCACTCATTCCATGCGCCGAACCTCACGACAACGAGGTGTTCTTCACCTTCCTGCTGGATGACGAAGCGCTGCCTTCGGAGAGCGAGATCGGCGACACAGCGTTCGAGACGTGTGTGCCGGCCCTCGAAAGCT
Organism: Acidimicrobiia bacterium; assembly: GCA_041576165.1. GTDB lineage: Bacteria > Actinomycetota > Acidimicrobiia > Spongiisociales > Spongiisociaceae > JBFGLM01. The sequence goes on along the minus strand of JBFGLM010000015.1, from coordinate 68,436 downwards.
ACGTGGCGACGCAGTGGGACGAATCGAGCCTCGATTTCAGCTACTACTCACCGACGCGCCAATCCTGGTCGCGGGGAGATCGTCTGGTCATCTGCTACGCGCACAACACCGATCTCAGCAAACTCGTCGGTACCGTTATGGACTCCGGTCGGTAAGGGCGTCAACCGGGCCCGATTGCAGTTTGCCGGGTGGGTGCGCCGGGGGAGCTACTGACGGTGAACATTCCGCTCGCCGCTCATAGGTCTCGAGCGGTGGCGTGTTTGCGCAGGAAGGGGGTGGCGAGCTGTCCGATTCTCTCGGCTTGGCCGAGCCACGGCGTATGGCCGCCGGGGATCACTTTGATTTCTGCATCGGGGATGATCTCCGCTGCTCGCTGCCCAACCTCCGGCCGACCAAACGGATCCTGGTTGCCCCAGATGAGCTGCACGGGCTGGGTCACGTCGGCCAGTTCGGGCTCGGTGAGCGCTATCTCCGGTCTCGCCCCGCGCACAGTGCCGACTGCCCTGATCAGCTGCAGCCAGCTAGGGGCGTAGTCCGGCAACGTTTCGCACGCGACCATCAGCTGACGGAGCTCGGGCCACTCGGACAGATCTTCTTTCATCATCGTGAAGACTTGATCCGCCTGCCTGGGAGAGGGTGGCTGCAGACCCATCATCAAACGCCCCAGCCCGGGTACAGCCAGGAGCCGCATCGGGAATGGAGCGAAGGTGCCGAGGATGACGGCCGGGCAGCCGATATGGGTCATCGCCTCGACTCGGTCGGGCTCGTCGAGGGCCAGCCAGATGGTCCACAGCGATCCCATCGAGTTGGCGACGAACACCGGCCGCTCGAGCCCCAACCCGTCGAGGACCTGGCTGAGGAAGCCCACCGCAAGCGATCGGAGCCCCGCAGTGGTGTGGGGGACGGTATCGGTCAATCCAAACCCTGGACGGTCCACTGCATAGACGGTGAAGCCGTCGATGTGCGGGATGAGCGGCGCCCACATGGCGGCGGGCGCTCCACCGCCGATCACCATCACCAGCGGCGGACCCTCGCCGGCCACCAAAACGTGGGCTCGTCCGTTGATCGCGGGGACGTCCACGAACTCAGAGGCGGCTCCGACTCCGCATCGTCGGAGGAGGTCGGTTTGAGATTGGATGAATGTGGTTCGGTCAGGCATCTCGCCTCCTACTCCCCGTTGTTACTTTACGTCATGTAAAGTAATCCTCTGGGAAAGATAGCTGTTAGATTGACACCGTGTCAAGTGAGAATCTTCGCAGCGAAGCCGGCTCGGACTATGGGGACCCGGAGACCCGACGACGCATGCTCGAGGCCACCTGGGAGTTGATCGGGCGGCAAGGGGCGGCGGTGCGGCTGTCCGACGTCGCCGAGAGTGCAGGAGTTTCCCGCCAAGCCATCTACCTCCACTTTGGGGACCGGCGGGGGCTGCTCCTCGGCCTGGTCAGCCACATGGACGAGACATTGGGGCTGGCCGAACTGGCGGCGCCGGTGCGGGAGGCGCCCAGCGGCGTGGAAGCCATGGCCCGCATGATCGAGCTGCACAGCCGCTATACCGCAGAGATTGATCCCGTCGCCCGGGTACTGGAGGCCGCCCAACAAGAGGATGAGGCGTTGGGAGCAGCCTGGCGCGATCGAATGTCCCACCGGCGTCGTGCGCATGAGCGCATCATCCAGCGCATTGCTGATGAGGGGAATCTCGCCGAGGGCTGGACCGTTGCCGCTGCGGCGGATCTCTTCTATGTATTGACGATGCCCGGGCCGTGGCGTGAACTGACCCAAAGGCTGGGGTGGAGCGCCGACGAGTACGTCGAGCACGTCACCCGGTTGCTACAGCAGAGTTTCGTCGCCGCATAGGATCGTCATCCCGCTGAAGGGCTGTCAGACTTGTTCCGTGACCGATGACAGTCCCCTCGACCCGGGCCTCGAACGGCGGCTCGACGCCGAGATGCGGCGGGAGCTGGAAGCCGGCGAACGCGAAGCCGAGAAGCTAGCCGCCAAGCAGCGTTCCTTTCCCGATATTGCTCGGTCGCTGGTGGACCGGGGAGACACCGTCACGGTCGCATTCGACGGACTGGAGTTGACCGGGGTGGGTGTGTACGCCCGCGGCGACCTCCTCACCCTGCATATCCGGTCGGCGCTGGTCGAGGCGAATCTCGCTGCGGTCGACTGGATCCGTGTCGACGCCTCCTCGGCAACTGGGGGACGTTCCTCGCCTACCGAAGCCGAATCGTTCACCGCCCGCCTCGGGTTGCTCGAGCTCACCGGCGAGACGGTGGAAGTCATTGGGCGGGGCGGTGAGCCGCGAGTAACCGGCGTGATCGCAGCCGTGGCTCGAGATCACGTGATGGTGAGAACCGCCGATCGCAGAGAATGGTTCATCCGCATCGCCGAGATCGCATGCGCCATCCGGCCCATCTGACCGCGAGATATTGCCACAGATCGTTGAATACTGTTAAATAGCGATTGTAGACTTCCAGACCGTGGGTATGTACATTTCCCACGGTCGGTGGCAACACCGATGGGAGGGGTCATGGACAGGGCGACCGCGCCGACGCTGGCGCCAAAAGGGGGTACCGAGGTTCCGCCCAAGCGGAGTCCGTTGAGCCGCGTCAGCTTCGGCCACGTGCTGATGGTGCTGGCCGGCCTGCTCGCGGTTCTGCTGAATCTGGCTCTGCTACGGGGCGACCGGGTGGATCAAATGGTCACAGTAGCTGCTCGCGACCTGGCCGCCGGTACCCGCATTGAGTCCGACGATGTGCGCTTCGTGGCCGCGCCGCTCGATGGAGAGTTGGCCAGCCGCTTCGTCACCGATGCCTCCGCCCCCGCGCTGGTGGGACTGGTGCTCACGCGTCCGCTGGCGGCGGGCGATCCAATCTTCGATTCCGACGTCCGGCCGGAGGCGGCGCCGGGGGCCGGGCGGGCCATGAGTGTCCCGGTCGATGAGACTCAGGCCGTGGCGGGAGCCTTGCAGCGGGGTGACCGCGTCGACGTCATTGGTGTTCGTGACGGGGTAGCCAGTTACATCGCGGTCTCAGTGGAGGTTCTGGCGGTACCAGAGGCGACGGGCACCGGCCTCCAGGCCGCAACCGGCTCGTTCAGTGTCACCCTGGCTGTCGACGACGCCGAAGCGATCGCAATTGCCGCCATGCTCGACGGGGGCGAGGTCCACATCGTTCGTTCAACCGGGGCGCCGGAACCGGTCGTGGGTCCGTCGTCGGCTGGCGCCGGGGCGGTCGAGGGTCCGTCCTCGTGAATGTGTTCGAGGATCCGGTCGTCTCCATCAGCAGCTCGCAGCGATCGTGGGCTGCCGAGCTGACTCGTTTCGTCAGCGACTATGGGGGAGCGCGTCTTCGGGGAACCGTACTCACCGTGGACGACGCCATGGATCAGGACTTCGAGGTCTTGATCGTCGACGACATCGCCAGCTACATGACGCCACGGTTCGTCGATCGAATCCGTCGCCTGCAGCGCAAGGTCGTGGGCGTCTACGACCCGGATATGGGAGAGGAGTCGAAGGACCGGCTGCTGGCCATGGGGGTCGACGCAGTTGTGGATGCTTTCGCCGGCCCTGAGGAATTCCTCCAGGCAGTGCTGAGCGTGCGGGACGAACTGCCGCGGGAAGTGGAGGTAGGGACTCCGTACGCCGCCCTACCCCAGGACGATCCCTTTGCGCCGGACTCGAGCCCCACTGTGGTGGTAGGTGACGATAACGCCATGAACGTGGCGCTGGCGATGGCGGATTCCCTCATCGGGTTCAATCGGTCGACTGTCCTGATTGACGCTGACACGGTCGCCCCGTCGCTGGCGCAAAGGCTGGGAATGACCGTCGCTCCCAACCTGCTGACGGCTATTGATTCATTGGTGCAGCTGCGCGGGAGACCCGAGGACTCGCTGCGACGGTCACCCAGGGGTTACGCGATTCTGGCCGGGATTCCTTCTCCCGACGAATGGGACACCTTCCAGCCTCGAGATGTCGTGGACTTGATCGAGCACTTGCGCCAGAGCCACGCTGACGTGATTGTCAAGGTCAACCGTGCCATCGACGACCTCGCCCCAATCGCCGGCCGGGCGGGACGGTTCGACGTCGCCCGAGCGGTGATCACCGAGGCCGGTCAGGTTGTAGTGGCCACCGACGCCACCCCACTGGCCCTCACGCGACTGCTCACCTGGATTGCCGGTGCGCGCCGGCTAACCGCCGCGTCACTACATGTCGTCTTTCACAACGCCCCCAGATCGATGTACCAGCGAGGGGAGCTCAGCGAGGAGCTCGTTCGTTCCTTCGTCCCGGCATCCATCACATGGCTTCCGGCCGATAGCCGGTTGGAGCGGGCAGCCTGGAACGGTGAGGCAGTACCACCCGGCAGTTACCTGCGCGCCGCGCGGGCGCTCACCGCCAGGTTGCTGGAAAGCGCTGGGGCGAGGGTGGCACCATGACCACGGGTGCGTACGAGGTGCTGCGCCGCCTGGCGGCCGAACGGATCGATGAACTCCGCCTCGATCCTGTCGGCAATCTGGAGGAGGTGCGGGTGGCGGTCTCCGAACTCGTAGACGGCTATCAGTCTCGGGCTCGAGGTGGCAACGGTCTCAGGCCGTTGCGCGACCCGGCAGAACTCACCCGGCGGCTGCTCAACTCGCTGACCGGGTACGGACCGCTCACAGAGTTGCTCGAGCGCAACGACGTGGAAGAGATCTTCATCGAAGGTCCCCGGGTCACCTACCTCGACGCAACGGGCCGACTGCAGGCGCTGAACGCTCCGACCTCCGAGGAAGAAAACCGCCAGATCGTCGATCGCATTCTGTCGTCTACCAACCGGCGCCTAGACACATCCAATCCGATCGAGCAGGCTCGGGTACTGGACGGCCGGGCCCGCCTCACGGCCGTTATCCCGCCGGTGGCCGACCATCTCTCGGTGACGCTGCGCCGGTACACGGTCAAGGATTACGACTTCGACTTCCTGATCGATCGGGGGGCGCTCACCCCGCCCGCCGCGGGTTTGTTGTGGGCCGCTGCGCAAGGAACGACGACGGTTTTGTTCAGCGGCCCGCCCGGGGCGGGAAAGACGACGATGCTGAGCGCGTTTCTCCGCAGCGTACCCGACGACCGCTGTGTCAGGGTGTGTGAGGAGGTGCGCGAGCTGCACTTTCCACTGGTGCACGGCTCGTTCTACGAGGCCAGCCCGCCCACCCTCGACGGCACCCGGAAGTATTCGCTACGTGATCTCGTAAAGGTGGTGTTGGCTCAGCGGCCCGACCTGATCTGTGTTGGCGAAGTCAGGGGCAGCGAGGCGTTCGAGCTGACCAGGGCCGTCAACGCCGGCTGTGGCTTCGCGTGCACCATCCACGCCAACTCAGCCCGCGATGCCCTCAATGCGCTGGTCAACGCCGCGGTGATGGCCGGCGAAAACGTCACAGAATCCATCGTGCGCCGGGTCTTTGCATCTTCGATCGACCTGGTCGTCCATCTCGACCGCGACATGCGTCCGTCGCGTGACGAGGGCACCGGCCTGCAGCGTCAGGTTCAGGAGATCCTGACGATCGCCCCGTCGTTGACAAGTGAGGATTTCACCACTGAGGCGATGTTTCTGCGCGAGAGTCTGGGTACGCCGCTCCGGTGGACGGGCACCCTGCCCACTCCGGATCTCACCGCGAGGATCGAGCGTACGTTGCCCGACGACGTGAGCCTGCAGTCAATCCTTTCCGGAGCCCGGAGACCTCACCGATGAGGCTGATCGCTGCGCTGCTCAGTGGCGCCTTCATCTATCTGCTGGTCGGATACGCGACGGGCTACGCCCCCCAACTTCGGTGGCGATCGGAGTCGCGCCCTCAGGTCAGCGATCGTCAGCTCTGGTTGATCCAGGCCGGGTCGGACCTCACGCCCCGCCAGTTCTGGGCCGGATCACTTCTGGCCGGGCTGCTGGCCTTCCTGCTCGGGCTGCTGGTATCGGGAGCCTGGTGGTTGGCGGCCGCCCCGGCCGTCGGCGCGGCCCTGTTTCCCCGTGCGTTCTACGGCCGCAGGCGGCAGGCGCGACTGGACGAGATACGGGCGGCCTGGCCTGATGGCATACGAGACGCGCTGGCATCCATCTCGGCTGGGGCCACGATGTCCAACGCCGTACTCAGCCTCGCGTCCAGCGGACCCGAGCCGCTGGAGGCGGCGTTCGAGCGGTTCCCCCTTCAGGCCCGGATGTTTGGATTCGCGCCGGCGCTGGAGCTCGTCAAGGAGGAGCTAGGGGATCCAACCTCAGACAAGGTCATCGAAGTCCTCATCTTGGCCTATCTCCATGGGGGCGACCTGACCGAGGCGGTGTTGCGCCACCTGGTTGAGGAGATCACTGAGGACCTTCGGACGGAACGGGAGATCCGCACCGCCGGTCTCGAGCAGCGGCTCGAGAGCCGGGTCGTGATCGTGGTGCCCTGGGCCATGCTCATCTTCCTGACCTTCTTCCCGGGCCCGTACCAGGATTTCTATCGCAGCTCCCGGGGTCTGCTGGTCGTCATCATCGGTGCGTTGTGGAGTGTTCTCGGGATGTTTCTCCTGCGCCGATTGACCCGCCGCGAAGCGGAACGCCGCGTACTTGGTGGCTCGGCCGCCGTTGCCCGGGATCCGGTCGGCTCATGAGTGGTCTCCTGCCGATACTGGCCGTCACCTCATCCGCGCTCTTTGCCGGATCTGTCGTTTGGGCGCTGCTGCGTCCGCCCCGTCCATTAGCGCCGCGAGTACGGCCCTACACAGCCGTCGCTCGGGCGGAGCTGCGACGCAGTCCCGACGCGCGCGGACAGGCCAGTCAGGGCCCGGTGTTCGGGCAGGGAACGCTGCGGCGTTTGTTTGGGCCGATCGCCCAGGGTGCCGTTAGCCGGCTGGGACGGGTGGTCACGTCATCCTCAGATGAGGTGCTTGGCGTCCGCCTACGCCAAGCCGGTCTGTACCCGGCCACGCCCGAGGAGCTGCGTTCCCAGGAATACCGTATGCGGACCGTGGGCCGGTCCGTTCTCATGGGTAGTGGGATCGGGTTGATCGGGCTGCTGCTCTTCCAAAACGCATTCGGGCTCATGGTGTTTGGCGGTCTCGGGTTCACGCTCGGGTTGCTCACGGCCAGGAGCCGGGTGGACCAGGCGATCGCAAACCGCAGGGAGCGGATGCGGAGCGAGCTCTACACCGTCAACCAGCTGATTGCGCTACGAACCCGGGTTGGTGGCGGCGCGGTCGAGGCGACCCGCCACGTGGTGCAGCGGGCCAATGGGGTAGTGGTGGACGAGCTCGCCGAGGCATTGCGCCTGCATGAGCGCGGGTGGGCATTCACCGATGCCCTGGAGCGAGCCGCCCAGCTGACACCCGAGCGGGAAGCTGAGCGGACATATCGGGTCATCGCTACGGCGCAAGAACGGGGCGCCGACCTCGCGGACGCCTTGCTGGACCTGTCGAAGGACCTGCGTGCGTCGCGACGCGACGGCCTTCAGGCCGCGGCCGCCAAACGGCGTCTGCTGATGGTGATACCGATCGTGGTGGTCCTCGCGCCGGTCATGCTCTGGTTCCTGGGGGCGCCCATGCCGACGATCATCTTCGGCGGGTTGTAGGTCAATGAGAAAGGAAGCCCGGATGGTATGGATGCTGATGACGATCTCCCGCATCGCACGCGACGAACGGGGCGCGGCGGAGACGAGCACGATTTTTGCGTGGATCGTGGTGGGCGTGCTGGTCGTCATGGGGCTGCTCGGAGCGTTGCAGGCGCTTGGAACGGATGTCATCGGATGGGTGCGAGGCCAGCTCGGCATCTGATCCGGGGCCGGTCGGACGTGGGACGGCGGCAGCCGAGGGAGTCTTCATCGGGAGCGATTTGCAGAGGGCCTCGGGACGCCGGTGCGGTGCACCAGGCATCCGCCAGGTGCGAGGACGGCCAGGCGTCGGTCACCATGCTCCTCACCGTCGGCGTGTTGTTCATCGTGTTCATGACAATGGTGAACGTGCTCCTGTTCGTCTACGCCCGCGGTGTTGTTCGAGCCGCGGTGGATGAGGGGGCTCGCGCCGGGTCGTTTGCGAACGCGTCGGCCGGCGAGTGCGTGTCGCGAGCCCAGAATGCGCTCGACGACCTGTTGGGTGGTCCGCTTGGGGACAACATCGCCGTGGCGTGCGCCGTGATCGGAGAAGAAATGGTCGCAACTGCCAACGCCACGCTCACAAGCCCGATCCCTGGTGTCGGATCGTGGAGCTTCACACTGGAAGGCCGTGCCCGCAACGAGGATCCGATCCCATGATCGATTGGCGGGACGAGCGCGGGGCGTCGGGCACGATCGAAATGCTGATAGGGGTGGGGCTGCTCCTGTTCCCTCTGGTCATGCTCGTGGCAGCTATCCCGACGTGGATCGAAGCGAAATCGATGGGCGAGCTGGCCGCGCAAGAGGCGGCTCGGGCGATGGTGCTGGCGGACACTGAGACCCAAGGCCGGGCGGCCGGTATCGCGCTGGCGCAGCAGGTCGCCGAGAATCACGGTTACATGGGCGTGACTGTCACGTTCGACGGTGTGCTCGACTGGGGCGAGACGATCACAGCCAATGTGACCGTGCCGGTTCCGGTGCTGGCCATTCCCGGAATCGGGACCTTCGCCGGCTCCCACGTGACCTTTTCGCACTCAGAGCGGGTCGACGATTACAGGTCGTTCCCGCCGTGACAAGCGAGCGAGGCTCGGTGACCGTGTGGGTGCTGGGACTGTGCGTCGCAGTGCTGTTCCTGGGCGGGCTGAGCGTCGACATGTGGCGCGCCTTCACCGAGCGACGGATTCTAGCCGGCATGGCCGACGGGGCTGTCGTGGCCGGCGCCACCGCGGTGGATGTCGCTGAGTGGCGCAACAACGGTGTGGTCCGGTTGGCGCCGGACGAAGCTGCAGCCCGAGCCAGCTCATTTCTCCTAAACCACCCTGAATGGAATGTCTCCATCACCGAAACGATCGTGCCGACCCCAGCGGACATCAGCGTGACGCTGGAACGTGAGGTGGACTTCACTCTGTTGCGGATTCTGCTGGTGGGGGAGGATCCGTTTACGGTGTCGGTGCGGGCCAATGCCATCCCCGCTCTTTCACCATGAGCTTCGAACGGTATCCACCCATTCTCGACACGCCGGGGGTGGCGGACATGCTGGGCCTATCCATCGGGGAGGTGCGCCGGCTGACGGGAGAGGGGTGGTTGCCGTCGGCCACGGTCAACGGACGGCGGCTGTTTCACCGCGATGAGGTACTGGAGTGGTTCAGGGCCCAGCGGGTCAAGCCGGAAGAGGGCCCGGAACCGGATCAGCCGGCGCCGTCCTAGCCCGTCTGGCGACCGGCGGGTGGCTCTGGGACACTCCCGCCTATGTCAATCGTCCTGGCCCGCCTGCTCGTCTTCGGATCATCGGCAGTGGTTCTGGTGCTCGAGATTCTGGCCGGCCGACTCATGGCGCCCTATGTCGGCGTGACCCTCGAGACGTTCACCGGGATCATCGGCGTGATTCTGGCCGGGATTGCGTTCGGGGCGTGGTGGGGCGGGCGAATGGCAGACCGCCGCGATCCCGACCGAATCCTGCCGCCGCTGTTGCTGGTGGCAGCAGCATTCGTATTGCTGGCTCCGGTGCTGACCGACCTGGTCGGTCCCTCGATGCGGACGGCCGGCCCGGTCGAAATCGTGACGCTCACCACTATCGGGTTCCTGGCCCCGGCGGCCCTGCTCTCCGCCGTCACCCCGATCGTGATCAAGATCCGGCTCCGATCGCTGGAGGAAACTGGCTCAGTGGTCGGTTCGTTCTCGGCAGTGGGCACCGCCGGGGCGCTGGCCGGGACGTTCCTGACCGGGTTCGTGCTGATCGCATCCGTGCCGACCCGCGCCCTGGTCGTCACACTCGGCATCCTGCTCGCTCTGTCCGGTGTCGGGCTCGGCATTCGAGCTTCCGTCGCCGCCACCTCGCTCGGCGGCCTGGCCGCGCTCGTGCTGGTGGCCGGCGCAGCTACCGCGGCAGTCGACCGTCCATGCCAGGTGGAGACGCGCTACTTCTGTGCGGTGGTCGAGCTCGATGCGTTGCGTCCGTCTGGCCGCACGCTGTGGCTGGACACGCTGCGGCACAGCTATGTCGATCTCGAAGACCCGACCCACCTCGAGTTCCGCTACTCGAAGATCGTGGGTGACGTCCTGGCCGAGCTGTCCGACGGACCGCTGAATGCCGCCTATATCGGCGGCGGCGGCTTCACGTTGCCCCGTTACGTTGCGACCACGCGCCCCGGGTCGGTGGCCGATGTATTCGAGATCGACGCCGAGCTGGTCGACATCGCCGAAGAGGATCTCGGCTTGACCTCCCTCGACGGCATCAATATTCATATTGGGGACGCCCGGCTGGCCCTCCCCGCTCGCCCGGATCAGAGCTACGACATGGTGCTGGGCGATGCGTTTGGTGGCTTGTCGGTGCCGTGGCACCTGACAACGCGCGAGTTCATGGATGAGATCAGGCGGGTCATGGCCGACGACGCGGTCTACGTGATCAACCTGTTGGACTATCCGCCGCTCGGTTTTGCCCGGGCCGAGGCCGCGACGTTCCGCGCCGTGTTCGAGCATGCGGCCGTGATTGCGCCACCCGGATATCTCGCGGCCGAGCGGGGCGGCAATTTCGTGATGGTCGGCGCCCGTGCGCCGTTTCCGTGGGATGACCTTCAGGCGCGGATCACGGCCCGGGCGGGCACGGAGGTCGTGGTGACCGGCGACGCACTCGACGCGTTCATCGATGACGCCCGGACACTCACTGACGACTTCGCCCCGGTCGATCAATTGATCAGCCGGCCCGGCTGACGGCCCAGCAGGGTTTCCTCCCGCGGCGCCGGTTCCCCAGTGGGGGGCTGAGGCGACGTCCGGAGCCGACCCCGGAGGGGGGAGCGCGGTCCGGCGCGACGGGGTGCCCTTCTCGGTGTCATCCTCGACCGAGCGGAGGGTACGCGCCCTCTTTGCATGGCAAGCCGACGCCCCTCCGCCCCCTTCGGGACACCTCCCCCTCCGGCGGAGGAAATCGCGGAAACGGTCTCCTCCCGCAACACGTGACGAGCCGCGTCGGCCGGGCGCAGTGCGGCTAACGTGCCGCTGTGTACGACTTCTGTGTCATCGGGGCAGGCATCGTCGGCCTGGCCACTGCGCGGGCGCTGAACGAGCGTTTCCCGGGTTCAGGCGTGGTCGTTGTCGACAAGGAGCCGATGGTCGGTTCCCACCAGACCAGCCACAACTCCGGCGTGGTGCACTCCGGGTTGTACTACCGGCCGGGATCGCTGAAAGCCAAGCTGTGTGTCGAGGGCCAGCGCGAGCTGACAGATTTCGCACGGGACGCCGGTATTGCATTGAAGCGATCCGGCAAGCTGGTGATCGCCACCCGCGAATCGGAGCTCGAGGCCATGCACGAACTGCACCGCCGCGGTAAGGAAAACGGGTTGCGGGACCTGCGGGTGCTCACGAGGGACGAGATTGCGGAGTTCGAGCCCTACGCCACCGGCGTCGCAGCGCTGCAGGTACCCGAGGCCGGCGTCGTTGACTTCTTCGAGGTGGCTGAGGCCCTCGAGCGCCAGATCGACGGCGATCTGTTCCTCGGCTCGCCGGTTGTGGCCATCGAGGCCGGGACAGATGCAGTTGACGTCATGACGGAGACCCGCCAGCTCCGGGCTCGATTTCTGGTGAACTGCGCGGGGCTCCACTCGGACCGGGTCGCCCAGCTGGCCGGCGCCGAATTGCCGCTCGCCGTCGTGCCGTTCCGGGGCGAGTATTACAAGCTCAGACCCGGCGCCGACTACCTGGTGCGGGCGTTGATCTACCCGGTGCCGGATCCCCGATTCCCGTTCCTCGGGGTGCATTTCACTCGCCGGATCGATGGATCGGTCGAGGTGGGCCCCAACGCGGTGCTGGCACTGGGTCGCGAGCACTATCGCGGCAAGCGCGCCAACTGGCAGGACGTGCGGACGGTGCTGCGGTACCCCGGGTTTCGACGGCTGGCTCGGCGCTACTGGTGGACCGGGGCTGTCGAGCTCTGGCGTTCGATGTGGCGGCGCAACTACGCCCGTAGCGCCCGGGCGCTGGTACCCGACATCCGGGCCGAGCACCTCGAACCCGGTGGCGCCGGGGTGCGGGCCCAGGCCGTCACGCCGGACGGTCAGCTGGTGGACGACTTCGCCATCATCGAAACCGAACGGGCCGTCCATGTTCTCAACGCCCCGTCGCCGGCAGCGACGGCATCGTTGGCCATAGGCCGGTCGATCGCCGATCGCGTAGCCGCAGTGATGTGAGTGACACCACCCGTGCGATACTGGTGCCGTGCAGGAACAGCGCCGCCGCCGGCAGGAATCAGCAAACGTCAGCCGACCGGAGCGCCTGGCCGATCGCCTCGACCGCCTGAGCCTCCCGCTGGCCGAAAACGTCATACGCCGGGCAATCGAACTACATCATGATCAAGAGTTCGAAGGCGGCACGATCGATGTCGCCACCGTCGAACAGATAGCCGGTGAACTGGGGATCGGCCCGGAGATGATCCGGCGCGCCCTGCTAGACGAATTGCAGACCGAGCGCCACGACGACGACGGGCTTCTCGACCGCCTGCTCGGGCCTGATCGCGTCACGGGCGGTCTGGTCACGAAATCGGCATCGGAGGATCTCGATCGCCAGGTCGAAGAGTGGATGCGGCGGCATGAGGGAATGCGACCCCGCGCCAAGAACCGCCGGGCCGTACGGTGGGAGCGGGATCCGGGCATCGGCTCGGCCCTTCGCCGTGGCTTCAAGCGGGCGCAGGGGACCGGAGCGCTCCGCACCTGGCCGCAGGTCACGACCCGCCAGACCGAGGTCGGCCACGATGAGCAGTTGATTGAGATCGAGGCCGATACCTCCAAGGTCAAGGCCGAATCTGCCGGCGTTGGCGCGGCCACGGCATTCGGGGCGGTTGCGATCGGGGCGGCCGTCGCGGCTGCCGGCACGTTTGCACCCGACGTCGTTGAGTTTCTCACCGGGTTTCTGCCCGCTCTGGGCGGGGCGATTCTGGCAGCCGGGGCATACGCCCGCAGCCGCATTTCCCGAACGAAAGACGGTATCAACCGGGCGTTGGACGGCATCGTGCACCCGCACGTTGTCCGCCGGAACGCCGACCGCCGCGAACGCGGCAGCCGCAAGCCGACATGGGCGCACATCGTCGAGGAGATCGTCGACGAGATATTTGATTGATCACACGCTGCAGAACGTCCGAACTAATCGGAGACACTGCTGCGTACTTCGGGTGAGATGACTGTGAGGACTTTGCCCCAGCCTTACACTCCGGTGTTTGAGATCTCATGTACGATCGGGAACCGGCTACGTGACGGTCATGCCAGCATGAGGGTGGGGTCCATGGCAGAAAGGGCGCTCGGGCGCCGGTTTGCAGCAGGTGACGCCGACGCCGTCCGGCGTGTCTACGAGGAGTTTGGACGGCCCCTGTTCGGCGCGGCGTATCGGCTGTTGGGGAGCCGCGACCTCGCCGAAGAAGCAGTCCAGCAAGCGCTGCTCCAAGCCTGGCGGGCGGCTGGTACCTTCGACCCGAGCCGCGATCTGGCACCGTGGCTGTTTTCGATCGTACGGCGGGTGGCGATCGACATTCACCGCCGCGAGCGGCGCCACGTTGCCGATACTCTGGACTCGAACGAACCCATCGCAGAGAGCCAGATCGACACTGCCTGGCGGGTGCTGGAAGTCCGACGGGCGCTGGAGCGGATGCCCGCCGACGAACGGGCAGTGCTGGCGGCGACCCACTTCGAGGGGCTCACCCACGAGGAAGCCGCGACCAAGCTGGGCATTCCGGTGGGGACGGTCAAGTCCCGATCTTTCCGGGCATATGGCCGCCTCCGTGATCTGCTCGCCGACGAGCTTGGAACGGGCAAATGACCGATCGATACGACGTGAACGACGAACAGCTCGCTGCGGCCCGGCGCGAGGTCGAGCAAATGCTGGAGGGATCGGGGGTGTCGCTGTCCGATCGTGAGTTGTGGGAGGAGCCGGTTGACCTCGATTTCGATGTGGCCGCCGCTCATGCTGCCCCTCGCTTGCGGCGGGCCAGGCGCTGGTCCGTCGTTGCGGGCATCGCCGCGGTGCTGGGCTTCGTCGTGCTCCTCGCCGCGGTGATCTTGTTGCGGGAACCGGGACCAGATTGGGAGGTGGCGCTCATCCCAACTGCCGAAGCTCCGTCTGCATCTGCCGTCGTGGCCGGGTGGAACCAGCCGGGCGGCACCCGGTTGCGCCTGGATGTGTCAGGCCTGGAACCTGCTCCCGACGGTTATGTCTATGAGCTGTGGTTCACCAATCAGGATCGTCACATCTCGGCCGGGACATTCACCCGGGCCGATGATCTCGAAATGTGGGTCGGCGTCCGGCGTGGCGACTTTCCCCGAGTGTGGATCACACTCGAGCCGTTGGACGCCGACCCCGGCCCCGCCCTCACGGTGTTGGACGTCGAGTCCTGAGGTCTCGACCCCACATATTTGAGAACCAAAGCATCTCTGTCTGCGTATTCCTCCCTACAACCCAGCCGAGGGGGAGGGATGCGCAAATCACTTTTGTTGTTGCTCGTGGGAGCATTGATGCTGACGGCATTGCCGGCGTCGGCACAGACGCCGCTCACCGATCCGATTCCGGAACCAATCGAGCGATCCGACATTGTTGTCACGTTGGAGCCGGTCTTGGAGGGGCTCACGTCTCCGCTGTGGGGGACCAGCGCCCAGGGTCTGAGGAACACACTGTTCGTCATCGACCAGGTGGGGACCCTGTGGTCGCTCGACCTCAAGCGTGGCGGTGCCACCATCGTGCTGGATGTGAAGGACCGGCTCGTCCCATTGGGGGCGTTCGGGCCTGGATCCTTCGATGAGCGCGGTCTTCTAGGCATCGCGTTTCACCCCAAGTTTCGGCGCACGGGACTGCTGTACACCTACACGTCCGAGCCGGTGAATGGGCCGGCCGACTTCTCGACCATGCCGCCGGGAGTCCCAGCCAATCACCAGTCCGTCATAACGGAGTGGCGGTCGTCCAACCCGAAAGATCCCAACGCACCGATCGATCCATCCAGCGCCCGGGTGCTGCTGCGTATCGACCAGCCCCAGTTCAACCACAACGCGGGAGCGCTGGCGTTCGACAAGCGCGGCAACCTCCTGATCGCGGTCGGCGATGGCGGGGCGGCGGACGATCAGGGGCCGGGACACGGCGTGGACGGCAACGGGCAGGACCTCGGCAATCCGCTGGGAGCGATCCTCCGCATCGATCCCCGCGGGAAGAACTCGGCCAACGGCCAATACGGAATTCCCAAGCGGAACCCGTTCGTCGGGGTACCCGACGCGGTCGATGAGATCTTTGCGTACGGTTTTCGGAACCCCTTCCGCATGTCCGTCGACACGAGGACCGGGCAGATCTGGACGGGCGACGTCGGGCAGAACGACATCGAGGAAGTCGACATCGTCAAGGCCGGCGGCAACTACGGCTGGAATCTCAAAGAGGGCAGCTTCTTCTTCGATCCCAACGAAGACGATGATGGTTTCGTCACCGACAAGGACCCCGGTGTGCCGGCCGGGCTCATCGATCCCGTGGCCGAGTACGACCACGATGAGGGCGTGTCGGTGATCGGTGGGTTCGTCTACCGGGGCCGCGATATCAAGTCGTTGCGGGGCGACTATGTGTTTGGTGAATTCGCCTCCCCGACCTTTTCCCCGGACGCCCGCCTGTTCACGCTCGACGACAACCAGATCAAGGAACTCCGCATTCGCGGGCAGGAGAACCTGGGAGCATTCCTGTTCGGCTTCGGCCAGGACGCTCGCGGTGAGCTATACGTCATGACCAGCGACAATATCCCTCCAGTCGGAGAGACCGGGACCGTGTGGCGGCTTCGGCAAGCTCCGCTCAGCAAGGAGTTTGAAGCAGAGCTGAGCGGCGACAACGAGGTGCCCCCGGTTCCGACTGAGGCATCAGGCGAGGCCGAATTCCGGGTCAAGCGCAACCGCACCGAAGTCCACTACGAAATCGAGGTCGATGATCTGGCGGACGCGGTCGCCGCACACATCCACGTGGGGGAGGCGGGTGTCAACGGTGGGGTCGCGGTCACGCTATTTTCGCCAACGACAC
Source organism: Acidimicrobiia bacterium (assembly GCA_041576165.1). GTDB lineage: Bacteria > Actinomycetota > Acidimicrobiia > Spongiisociales > Spongiisociaceae > JBFGLM01. The sequence goes on along the minus strand of JBFGLM010000015.1, from coordinate 52,323 downwards.
CGGTGACGGTTGATGGCGAGCTGACCAGCGGCGTGATCACCGCCGGCGATCTGGTTGGTCCGCTGGCGGGGATGGAACTCACCGACCTGCTCGAGTTGCTCGAGACGGGAGGCGCCTATGTGAACGTTCACACGGTGGCGAACCCGCCGGGCGAGATACGCGGTCAGATCCACCCCAGTTGACCGGCGCCAGGGCCTGCAAAGCTTCGAGACCCGCCTTGTGCGGGTCTCGAAGCTTTGCGGAGAGCTTTCACAACTCGAACAACCGGGCGGCGTTGTTGCCGAGGATGTCGTCCTGCTCCTCGATGCTCAGGGAGGAAAGGGAGCGGATGAAACCGACTGGGTCCTGATCGCCCATCGGGGACGGGTAGTCGGTACCGAGCAGCACACGCTTCGAGCCAACTACGCGGATCACGTAGTCAAAGCGCGATCGGGTCGTGCACAACCGTGTTCACGAACAGGTCGCGCAAGTCCTCGGACGGTGCGCGGGTGATGTGACCCGATGGACGGACGGTGGCGCATTTGTCGAGCCGACCCGTCTGAAACGGAGCGAAGCCGCCGCCGGGCACCGCGCACAGCCGGAGCGATGGGTGACGCTCGAAGACGCCGGAGAGGATCAGGCCGGCCAGGGCCACGGTCGTCTCAGCCGGACGGCCCAGGTTCGACATGAAATAGCGGTCGAGGTCGACGCCGCGGAGCGGGTCATGGGGTGCAGAAGGATGAATGCCTTGATCTGCGACCGCTTCCCAGAATGGGTCGAGATCTGCTTGGTCGAGGGCCCGCCCGCGGACCGACCTGGCTGTCTCGACCCCCTTCATGCCGAGCTCGTCCATACACCGGCCTAGCTCACTTACCGCCGGGTCCGGATGCTGGAGCGGAACGTTGCCGATTGCCATCGGCCTCCCGGAAGGCGCCTCCGCCACTTCGGACGCCAAAGTGTCGTTGTGGGCTCGAGAGTAGGTGGCGGCTGCCGCTCCCTCGATTTCGCATCCGGTGAGGGTCGATCCAACCCGCGAAGACCTGTACGTCGATTCCCATGCGGTCCACCTCACTCAGGCGGCGCTACAGCGGGGTGGCGTCGGCCGGCATCGGCTCGGTGTGGCGGTCCCCAAACACGGCTCCCTGTCGCCGGGGTGTGTCCTCCAGTCCGATCTGGTGAGCTTTCCCGTGCGCTTCCAGCCAGGCACGAACCCCTCGGGGATGCAATGGGTGTGTACGCCTCACCCGCAATCGTTTGCAGACTTGGCACGTGGCGGAGTACGTTGCCTGCATGCAACGGGTGATCCGATACGACGACCTCCCCAGGCACCGGTCGACCCGGGATGGCCGAGACCGCATTGACCTCGTGACCGAGGAGATGTTCGGCTTCACCGACCTGCGGGCGGATCTGATCCGGTACAAGCCATACGACACAGCCGCGCCGCACTATCACGTGGGCGCCCGCCACATCTGGTTCGTCTCGGAGGGGAATGGCGTTTTCCACGTCGACGGAGACCAGTACGAAGTGGGAGCGGGCGACGTCCTCACCGCGGCGGCGGGCGAGGTGCACTCGTTCGAGAATCCGCACGACGCCCCGTTCGCCTTCTATGAACTGTGGGTGCCGGCGCCGTCCGAGACGGTGTGGATCACCGACGACATATGAACCTGGGAGCCCGAGGCGTGAGTTCACGCCTCCCGATCTGTTGCCGCGATGGGGGATGAGTCGCCCATTGTTCGCGGAGCTGCTGTGCAAGCGGCGCCGGTCTTCCTGGATCGCGATGCCAGTGTCGACAAGGCGATTGGGCTGATCGAACAAGCCGGTGCTGAAGGTGCGCAAATCATCGGCTTCCCCGAGGGCTTCATCCCGGCCCATCCGATCTGGTTCCACTTCCATCCCGGCACCAGTCGGGAGGCAACCCGGCTCTCTCTAGAACTGTTCAAGAACGCCGTCGAAGTTCCCGGTCCCCAGATAGACGCGCTGGCGGCCGCCGCCCGCCGGGCCGGCGCGCATGTCGTCATCGGTATTTGCGAGCGGCTGAGCGGCACCTTCGGCACGATGTACAACACCCAGGTCTTCCTCAGTCCCACCGACGGGTATATCGGCAAGCACCAGAAGCTCGTGCCCACCGTGGGGGAACGGCTGGTGCATCGCCCGGGCGGTCCTGAAACCTTCGGAGTGTTTGCCACACCATGGGGGCCGATTTCTGGTCTCATGTGCGGCGAGAACTCCAATCCTCTGGCCATCTTTGCGCTGACCGCTGAGGCGACCAGGGTGCACGTCATGGCCTGGCCAAACCACTTTCCTACCCCGGCCCTACCGATGCCTGAGATCTCATTGGTTGCGGCCCGTGCCTTCGCCCAGATGTCGAAGGCCTGGGTGATCAGTGCGTCGGCCGTTGTCGACGACCGGATTCGCAGCATCATCCCGTCGGGGGAGGAGGACGAAGCGTTCCTCGGACGCGCTGACGTTGGTGGTGGTTCATGCATCGTCGCCCCGGACACCCGCGTCGTCGCCGGACCTGCTGTCGGCAACGAGCAATTGATTCTGTACGCCGATATGGATTTCGACGTCGGCGTCCGGATGAAACTTCGCCATGACCTGGCCGGCCACTACAACCGGCCCGATGTGTTCCGCCTGCTACTCAACCGGCAACCGGCGCCGCTGATCCACACTGCGGGCCCGGGCGGCCTGAGTGAGCCTGACGAGCCGCTCTTGCTGGAGTCGTTCGATCCGGCCCAACTGACCGACGGCACCACCTGAATGGGTCTGAGTCAGGTGAGACCGGACATGTCTCACGGCAGGCGGCGCGGACGGAGTCACCGAGGTCATGTTGACGCTCCCACCAATGCGCAATCGATTGTCCGGGTGGCGGCGAGGCCCCGGTGGGCGGTGTCGTGCATCGACCGGCTGACGAGCGAAGCTGGCAGTCACGTCCCATGGGAGGTGGCTGCCTACAATCGTTTGCAGTGGAGGCGGTTGACGGTCATGGCAAGCGATGAGCGGCGTCGTATTCGGTGCACTGGCCGGCGTCTTCTTTGGCCTCCACCAGGCTTTCTTCCGTCAGGCGACGGCCCGGATAGACGCGTCGCGGGCGACGCTGGCAATCGTGATCGTCGCCGGTGCGTTGACCACCGCGCTGGGGCTGACGTTCGAGGACATTTCGCTCTTGGGCGATGCCGGGTGGTTTGCGCCGGCGATCTTCGTTGCTACCGGCATCCTCCACTTCACGGGCGGCTGGACGCTGCTGGGACTGAGTCAGCAACGCATTGGTGCTTCCCGCACCGGGGTGGTAGTCGCGGCCAGCCCGCTGGTCGGGAGCATCCTCGCCGCGCTGCTGCTCGACGAACCGCTGACGCTGGCCATCCTCATCGGTCTGCTGGCCGTGAGCGGCGGGGTAGCGCTGATCGCCATGGAGGGTGCGGCCACCGGCCAGGTTGCCAACACGAGCCGGGTTCCGTACCACGCTCTGTTGGTGGCGACCATCTGGGCCTTCACGCCGGTGATGATCCGCCGGGGCCTGGAGGATCTCCCGGCTCCGCTGCTTGGGGTGACCCTGGGGTTGGCGGGCGCCGCGGTGGCCGGATGGGTGGTGGTGCAGGTCGGCTGGCGGCCCCGGTTCGGGGGTCCGGTGAAATCGGTTCTGCGCTGGGTGCTGGCCAGCGGCACCATTGTCGGCCTTGCGATCGCCTCACAGTGGGAGGCGATCGAGGCCATCGAGATCAGCGTTGCGCTGACGCTGTTCCAGCTATCGACCCCGGTCGTGGTCGTCGCAGCTCCGCTGGTCGGTCGGTCTACATTCGAACGCCCGACCCGGCAGGTGCTGTTCGGCATGCTCGCGGTCGTCGGAGGCTCGGTACTCGTGATTCTGAGCCGAGGAGGATGAATGACTACGGCTGACATCGTCATCGCCGGCGCCGGTCACAACAGCCTGATCACGGCCGCGTACCTGGCCCAGGCGGGCTACTCGTGCGTGATACTGGACGCCCGCGACATCCCAGGGGGAGGGGCGGCCACCGAGGAGCTGCTGCTTCCCGGCCTCGGGATCGACACGTGCTCGACGGGGCACACGCTCATCCGGGTGAACCCGCTGATCCGCCACGACGAGCTCGGACTGGTTGCCAAACACGGCCTCGAGTATGTCGACCCGGATCCGGTCGGCCACGTCACGATGCCCGACGGCGAGCACCTCACCATGTGGCTCGATGTGGAGCGCACCGCCGCCGAGTTTGCTCGCTTTTCGGCCAACGACGCCCGGGCCTATGAACAGATGTTGGAGGAGTACGGGGCCGTCAAGCATTTATTCGGGCAGGGCCGGTTCCAGCCGCTCGGTCACGGCCCGTCGCTCGATCAGCTGCTGGCAGATCACCCCCGTCGCTCGACATGGCAACGGCGGCGGATGATGTCTGCGTTCGACGTCATCATGCGTGAATTCGAGAGCCGTCATGTCCAGAGCTTCATGCTGTGGATGACCTTCCAGACCCTGGTGGCGCTCGACCGGCCCGGTACCGGTGTGCTGGCGTACTCGCTGATCTACGGGCGCCAGCAGAACAGTTGGTCGATACCACTGGGCGGTTCGGGCCGGCTGGTCGACGCTCTGGTCGAGTTCCTGGAAGAGCGCGGGGCGGAGATCGTGTGCAACCAGACCGTGAGCAGGCTCATCATCGAAAACGGGCGATGCATCGGAGTGGAGACAACCAGCGGCGACCGGTACCTCGCCAATTATGCGGTGCTCTCAACCGTGCACATCAAGCACCTCGTGGACATGGCGCCGAGCGAGGCGTGGGGCGACGACTTTCGGTACGGCGTTGACACGTACGACGTTGGCCTCTCTGGCTTCGCGGCGTATCTGGCCGCGAAAGAGCCGCCCGTTTTCGCTACGGCCGGGGGCGGCCAAACGGCGGTGTCGGCCGGGATCGCCGGTTGGCCCGAGCAGATCCGGCGGGCTATTCGGGACATGTCCGACGGCGTGTTCTTCGAGGACATACCGTTTCTCCTGGTGGCGACCCCCACTCTGGTCGACCAGAGCCGGTCGGTGGATGACCTCCACACGGTGAAACTGCTGAGCGCTCAGACCTACGAACTGCCGGCGGGTCGGGCGTGGGAAACTGAGAAAGAAGTCGTGACCAACCGCTTCCTCGAGCGGGTGCAGAAGTTCGCGCCCAACTTCACCTCCGATCAGATCGTCGGTCGGATGGTCAAGTCGCCGGACGACATCGAAGCCTGGAACCCGCACATGATCCGCGGCGCCTTCCACGGCGGGGATCGAACGATCGCCCATACGGGGCCGATGCGTCCGGTGCCCGGGTGGGCCCAGCATCGGATGCCGATTGCCGGTCTGTACCAAACTGGCGGCACGACCCATCCCGGCGGCTCGATAACCGGTGCGCCCGGCCGCAACGCCGCCATCATCATGCTGCAAGACCTCGGTCGCGACCCATCCGAAGTGATGAAGGTATGAGGATGCCCGGCCCGAGCGGTGGGCGTGGCTGCAGCTGTAGCCGTGGTTGATCCCAGCGTGCACGGCCGGCATCAGCCCAAGATCCGGGGCGGCCGCCCCGCTCCGCCGTGGCTGCTGGAGCACACCAACCGCAACATGCATGTGATCGGACCCCGTCCCGAAACTGTGGTCGAGTGGCAGGCGGCCGGGCTCGCCTTGCCCGACCTGCCCACGATCCGCAGCTATCGGCTCGAGCGCGTCCGCTCCCAGCTCCAGGCGGCCGAGTGCGACGCTGCGTTGCTGTACGACCCGGTCAACATTCGCTACGCCACCGACAGCACCAACATGTCGATCTGGACGGCCCACAACGCTGTGCGCTACGCCCTGGTCCCGGCCGACGGGCCGGTGATCATGTACGAATACTCCAATGGCGAGTTTCTGTCCGCCCATGCAGAGACAGTCGCCGAGATCCGCCCGGCGACGTCTTTCTGGCCGTTCTATGTAGGCGATCGGCGGCCCGAGATCGCCGTCCGGTGGGCTCACGAGCTGGTCGACACCATCGACGAGGTCTCCCGCTCCGGCGGGCGCCGACTGGCCATTGACATGCTCAGCCTGGACGGTATCAGGGCGCTCGAAGCGCTCGGCGTGGACTTGATCAGCGGTATGCAGCTGATGGAAGACGCCCGGCTTGTCAAGCACCCGGAGGAGATCACGGCGATGCGCTGTGCGGTGTATTCCTGCCAGGCCGCCATCGACGACATGCGGGCGATCTTCGAACCGGGCGTGACCGAGGTGGCGTTGTGGGCCCGCCTTCAGGAGTCCAACTTTCTGCGGTTTGGAGAGTGGATCGAAACCCGGCTTCTGAGCTCGGGGCCGCGCACCAATCCGTGGTACCAGGAGGCCAGCAGCAAGCAGGTCGAGGCGGGGGAGATCCTGGCTTTCGATACGGACATGATCAGCGCCTACGGCATGTGCGTCGACATGAGCCGCTCCTGGGTGTGCGGCGACGTCAAGGCGACCCCCACCCAGGCGGACCTGTGGGCCCGGGCGAACGAGATGATCGAGGCCAACAGTCCGCTGTTTGTCCCTGGCGCCGCCTATCGGGAAATCACCGAAAAGGCGACCTACCCCTCGCCGGACGATTACAACGGCTACACCGTGCTGGCCCATGGCGTTGGCATGGCCGATGAATACCCGTCGATCTACATCCGGGAACTGTGGGACCAGACCGGCTTTGACGGCGTGATCGAAGCGGGCAATGTGGTAAGCGTCGAGGCCTTCGCCGGCCGGAGGGAGGGGGGAGAGGGAGTCAAGCTGGAGCAGCAGATTGTCGTGACCGAATCCGGCCCGGAGCTTTTGACCGAATATCCCCTCGGCCTTGCATGAGGCCAGCATCACAGCGGTGAAAGCGACTCGATCTGGTCTGACGCGACGAGATGCAGACTATGAGGAGCGACATTTGATGGGTACCTGCATACGATCGGGGCCCGGCGATGCCGGGCCCCGATCGATATCTCGATTGCTGGTTCGTCAGAGGTTGGTGACGCCGGTGTTCACGTCCACCGGGTTGAGCGGCAATTCCAGCGCCTCCTGGGCGGCGTGGAGATGCGTCAGATCGACGTAGTCCCGCCACGGCAGGTCCGCACGGTAGCCACCGAACTCCTGGGAGAACTCCATCAGCGTATCCATGTCGTCGGGACTCCAGCCGAGATCGCTCGTCATGATTCCGGCATCAATGTCCATCGCAGCGAACGTGTTGTCCGGATAATCGAGACCGAACTCGTTCACCAGGATCTCGCGTGATTCCTCCCAGTTGGCCGGGTCCTTGACCCACTGCTGCGACTTGATGTAGGCGTAGTTCCAAGCGGTGGCGAAGGTCGGGTACTCCTCCAGCGTCGACTGGAGCACGCCCAATCCTGCCTGAGGATCGAGTCGTGGCTGGTTGTAGATGGCGCTGCCGCCCTCTGCTTCCGCGAGCGCAATGTGGCGCGGGAAGGCCAGGGTGGCATCGATCTGCCCGGAGAGCATGGCCGTCACCCAGTCGTTCGAGCCACCGGTCAGGTTGACGCAGTTCACGTCGGTCTGCCAGTCGTATCCCAATTCGCCGAGCACGAACTTGGCCAGGACCTCATTGGTGCTTCCCGCCCGGGCGCATCCGATCGTTTTGTCTGCGAGGTTGTCGGCGGTGACACCAGGGTTGGCGATCATGATGATCGGCTGGGCACCGAGGACGCACCCGACCCATTTCAGGCCGTTCGGACTGCCGTCGAGCACCGAGGCGTCCTCAGCCGGGAACACGATGACCGCGTCCATGAGAGCGATGTCGATCTCGCCGGCGAACATGGGAGGCAGATATTCGTCCAGACCCGTGATGTTCTCGGGCCGCAGATCGATTCCCACCTCCTCGAAGAAGCCCTTGGATATGCCGATCCAGTACGGAGCCTGCAGGTTCACGTTCGGCGTGTTGAAGTCAAAACGCACCACCTCGAGCTCCGACTGCGGCGGGGCCATCATGTCACCGGTGTCCGCCGGTGCGTCGGTGGCGGCCGGTGCCGCGGTGGTCTCAGCTGCGGCGTCGGCTGCTGTTGTTGCGGCTGGCTCGTCGTCGCCTCCGCACGCGCCGATGAGCAGGCCACCGGCCGCGAGTCCCGACATCTGCAGGAACCTCCGCCGTGTGATGCCGAGTCGAGCAAGATCCCTTGTCGTCATAATCGTCCTTCCTCCCATCCGGTTCAGGTCGTTGTGACCTGACGCCATGGGGCGATCCTCGCCTCCATGGATCTCGTCCCTTGCACGAGAATTAGCGCAAACACCGCCAAGCTCAGGAGCGAGGCGTAGGTGAGTGGAGCGTTGAAGGCCGCGGCGGATCGAAAGACCAGCCATCCGATCCCGCCCAGTTTCGTGGCGCCCGACAGGAACTCGGCCAGCACGACTCCGATCAGGCCGCGGCTCAGGCTGAGCTGCACACCCGACACGACGAAAGGCAACGTGTACGGCAACACGACCTTGCGGTAGATCTGGCGTTTCTTTGCTCCGAAAACTTTGGCGGCGTTGATCAAGGATTGTTCCGTGGTCTTCACGCCGGCCCACGTGTTGATGATCACGGGAAAGATCGCGGTCGACAGGATGATTGCGTACTTGACCTGGGTCCCGATGCCCAGGAAGAGAAGCAGGATGGGATAGATGGCGATGCGTGGCAGCGATGACAGTGTCCACACGTAAGGACTCATGATGGCGTCGACCCACTTGCTGCCGCCCATGAGCAGCCCGATCGGGATGCCAACACCGATGGCGATCACCATCGCCACGCTGTAGATCTTGAGCGTCTCCCAGAAGTTCTGAACGATCACGAAATCGGCGAGCATGCGGTTGTTGAAACCTTCGAGGTTGCCGCCACCCAGCCAGCCGATCTTGAGCGAGCTCAACACGTCGGTAAACGCCGGAAAGACCAGCGGGTTGACGCGGCCCGACGTGGCGAACCACTGCCAGATCAAGAAGAACACTGTGAGGTTGATCACGGTGATGATGGCGAATCGGTAGCGGGTCCATATTCGAGACCACGTCCATTTGGCGTCGCGAATCCGCGGTTGGGACTCGATCGTGGTGCCGTCGGTCGTCTTGACTGGTGCTTGTGTCATCGGATGACCTCGCCTCCGGCGTACCCGCCCATCTCGTTCAGTTTGGCCGCTGTGTGCAGCGTCTCGTGCTCGTCGTCCTCATCGACCGCTACGTCCTTCGCTCCGAAGGCTTCGTCCTTGACCAGGTTCCACAGATGTTCGCGTAACTCGCCGTACCTGGGGTGCCCGGTGATCTCGCCCTCGGCCAGCCGCGGTCTAGGGATATCAACTTCGACGATCTCGCGAATGGTTCCAGGCCGGTGGGAGATGACCGCCACCCTGTCGCCGAGGGCGATGGCCTCGTCGATGCTGTGGGTGATGAATACCACGGTTTGACCGGCGTTCATGACCAGGGCTTCCAACTGGGCCTGGAGCACCTCGCGCGTCATGGCGTCCAAAGCGCCGAACGGCTCGTCGGCCAGCAGCACCTTGGGCTGGGTCACCATCGCCCGTGCGATACCCACCCGCAGACGCATCCCGCCCGACAGCTCATGCGGATACGAGTCCTCGAATCCGCCTAGGCCGACGTCGGTGATCATGGCTCGCGCTCGCTGGTGCGCCTCGTCTTTGGAGATCCCCAGGTCCCGCAGTTCGAACGGCAGCAGCACGTTCTGCTGGACGGTGCGCCACGGCATGATCGCGTAGTCCTGGAAGACCATCGAGCGGTTGGGGCCGGTACCCTGAATGGGTTTGCCCTCAAACGTGACGGTGCCCTCCCACGGCTTCACCAGACCGGCTACGACGTTGACGAACGTTGTCTTACCGCACCCTGATGGTCCAACGAGGACCAGGAACTCGCTTTCGTGGACGGTGATGGTGATATTGACCAGGGCGGTGAGAAGCTTACGTTCGCGTTCGAGCTCATATCCGGCGGTCATGCCCTCAGCCACGATGAGGGGCTTACCTGCGCCGTAACTGGCTGCCTGGCTCATGCCTCTTGCCCACTCGCTCTCTCACGCGGGTATCGGTTCCCGCAAACGATTGCGTAGCTGAACGGTACCCTCCGCCACCTGCGCTTTCAACCAAGACCGCCGGATATCGCTCGTACATCCAGCCCCAGCAGGCGGGCCGCGTTGTCTCGCAGGATCTTGGGGCGGACTTCGTCTTTGATCGGTAGTTCCGCGAACTCGTCGAGCCACCGATCGATCTCTATCACGGGCCAGTCCGTGCCGAACAGCACCCGATCCTGAATCAGCGAGTTCGCGTAGTGGATGACCTCATCGGGGAAGTAGCGGGGGGCGAATCCCGACAGATCTATGTAGACGTTGGACTTGTGCCAGCACACGGCCAGCGCCTCGCTGTGGAACGGCCAGCCAGGATGGGCGTGGATGATGTTCAGCTCGGGAAAGTCCGCGGCCACGTCGTCCAAGAAAGGTATGGCGCGGAGCGGCTCGAGCTTGTAGCCCATGCCACCCGGTCGGCCGGCGCCCGCGCCGGCGAACCCCATATGGAACATCACGACCAGCCCGAGTTCCTGGCAGGCTTCCCAGATTGGGTAGAACGTCTGGTCATTTGGCCGGAAGATCTGGCGGGCTGGGTTCAGTTCGCCCACCCCTTTGATGCCGAACTGGGCGTGGCAGCGGCGGATCTCATCGATGGCGCCCTGGCCTTTGTGGGGATCGATCCCGGCGAACGGAATGAAAGTATCAGGGTGATCGGCTGCGGCGTCGCCGATGAGGTCGTTGGGCGCGCCGGGCACTCCGGAAACAGTTTCGTCGTCGCTGTTGCACAGCACCGCCATCATCTGGCGATCCCGATACTGGTCGGCTTGCTCGGCGAAACTGACCGGAAGGCGCTCGCGACCAAAATGCTCACCCATCTGGCGCCGGCGGGCCCCCATGGCGGCGAGGAACTCTTCGGTTTGTGGATGCGTGTGAATGTCAACCGCGACGATCCCGCGACTCATGAGATGACGCCGCTCTCCCGCATCGCTGCGATCTCGCCGACCGAATACCCGAGGTCGTCCAGGATCCGATCCGTGTCCTGCCCGAGGGTTGGCGCGGGGGGAGTGGCCCGCAAGGGAGTATCGGACATCCGGAACGGCGGACCTACCTGACTGAGAGGCCGCTGGCCGTGGGGCATCTCGATGGTCTCCACCACATCGAGGGCTCGTACCTGGGGATCATCGAAGACCGTATCGAGTCCGTTGATCTGACCATGGGGAAGGTCGGCTGCCTCGAGGATCCGAAACCACTCATCCAGCGGCTTGGTCGTGGCCCGCTCTTTGAGAATGGCGTCCAGCGCAAAGTAGTTGTCGTACCGGGCCTGGCGGTCACCGAAACGCGGGTCGTCCCGCAAATGTTCGAGGCCGAACGCTTCGGTGGTGGCGATCCAAAACTTCTCCGGGACCGACATGTGGAGAATGAAAGGCAGTCCGTCGGACGAGACCATGCCGTATGACTGCGCCCGTCGCTGGCGGGTCGTGGACTCGTTGACGTCTTGCTGATCCAGGAAAGTGGAGCCCGACTCGACCAGGAACCCCAACACGGCCCGCAGCATCGTTGCGTCGACGTACTGGCCACGCCCCGTGGACTGCCGGGCGTACAGTGCCGCAAGCACGCCGAGTGCCGCGTAGGTGCCCGACAGGATGTCCGAGAATGCCGGCCCCACCGGCTGGGGGTGGGTGGTGTCCATGATCTGGCTGAACAAACCGCCCATGGCTGAGATCACCGTGTCGTAGGCCGGACGGTCGACGTAGGGTCCTTTCGAGCCGAAGCCGGTGATGCTTGCGTAGATCAGGCGCGGGTTGCGAGCCTGCAAGCTGGGCCAGCCCAGACCGAGGCGGTCCATCACTCCCGGCCGGAAGTTCTCGACCACCACATCCGCCCCATCGGCCAGCCGCAGGAAGACCTCCTTGCCGGCATCGGACTTCAGATTGAGGGTCATGCCCTGCTTCGCCCGGTTGTATGCGGCGAACTGGGGACTGTGTTCTCGGTCGCCCGACTGCCAGTAGCGCATCGGGTCGCCCCGCTCCGGATCCTCGATCTTGATCACTTCGGCGCCCAGCTCGCCGAGTGTTTTGCCCGTCACCGGGGCGGCGATGTAGCGGGACAACTCGATCACCCGCACGCCGGATAGTGCGCCGCTCACTCGCCGGTTTCCAGTCCGTTGGGGAACGTGTTCCGGATCAGATCGCCGTTGTGCCAGATGTGCTCATAGATCGGCACAGCCCGCGAGATCAGGCTGTAGACAGGGCAACGGGCATTCGCTTCGTCAACCATCTGTAGCACGGTACCGGCATCGCTTGGGCTCGCCACCCGGGCCTGGATTCTCATCCACTGGGGATGCGGTGGAACGTCGTCGATCAGGTGCTCGCCGCGCATGTCCATGTAGGTGTCAACGTCGATTTGGAGGTCCTCGAGATGGCAGCCGGCGAGTGCCGCTCCTTTGGCGTACCACACCTGCATACAAAACGCGAGTCCGGACAGGAGGTAGCGCAGCGGACTGGGAGCTTCCCCGTCTCCGGCTCTCTCGACCGCCTCATCGCACTCGAACGAGAAGGATTTTCCGTACTGAACGAAATCGGATCGCGCATGAACGTTTTCGATCAGTTGGGTCTCGACACCGGGGTGGACGTGTCCGGCCGCCGGGTCGGCCCGCAACTGCGCCGCAGTTTCCCATACGTTGGCCGCCAGCTTGTCGGTGTTCACCCGCATGTCAATCCTTCGATGGGCATGAACGTCGATCCTAAGAGGATGGCTCGGTCGTTAATACTGCCGGAAGGTGTCAAGATCCGTTGGAGGTGAGTGGAGCATGTCCGAGCTCCGGCGAGGCTGGGTAGATCTGCCACTATCTGTCGAGCACGCGTATTCGGTCCGGCCGGCGACCGGGCATGGAGCCGACAGGGTCCTGTTCATCCATGAGAACCGCGGCCTGGTGCCGTACATGCTGGAGGTTTGTGACGGGCTCGCAGCCCACGGATTCGACGTGGTGGCGCCAGACTTGCTGAGCCGGTTGGGCGGCTCTGCAGCCTTTGCCGAACACCCGGATTCGGTCACCACGCGCGGCGTCGATGTCGAAACCCACCTGGCGGATCTCGTCAGCGTGTTTGACTGGATGGCCACCCGGCAACCGGTGCACGCGGTCGTCGGGTTCTGCTTCGGAGCGGAGATGGGGTGGACGCTCATCACTCGCCGGAGCCCAGAGCGGGCAGCGCTGCTCTATGGGATCGGTCCCGATCCGACGCTGGCGCCGGCGATCCACGCACGGGTGTGGGCGGTGTATGCCCAAGACGACGAGCGGGTGAATGCCACGTTCACCGACCTGGCTGCGGCGTTGCGGTATTCGAGCGTGCAGGCAGTGACTGTCTCGTACCCCGGCACCCGGCACGCTTTCCACGATCGCCACCGTCCCGACCGCTACCACCCGGCGGCGGCTGCGCACGTATGGGCTTCGCTGCTCGAGTTCCTGGGCTCTGAATGACCGGGGTCGGTTGACACGCCTGCAATCGGTTGCAACTCTCTGCCGCACGGATTCGGGAGGTGGCCCCATGGTCGACGAGCTGGTGGAACGAGCCGTTGCATATTGGGGCCCGCGCTATGTCGAGAACGGTGTGCCGATCGGCGATTTCCTCGAGGTCACGGGCAGCATCGAGCGCTGGGACGACTGGTGCGGCGCCTGGTCCAAAGTCGCGGCGGTGCATGAAGCCGAAGGTGACATCGCAGTTGCTGCAGGCCATCTGTTGTCGGCTGGGCGCCACTTCAACACGGCCGCAGTGGAGTACCACTTCGGAAAGTTTCTCTTCGTCCATCGCCCCGATGTGATGCGTGAAGTCCACGAGCGGGCGGTCACGGCACATCGCAAGGCCCATCCCCACCTCACGCCTGCAGTCGAACGCGTCGAGTTCCCCTATGCGGGCACAACACTTGCCGGCAATCTCCGCAGGCCCCCGGGGCTCGATCGACCCGCCGTGTTGCTCATGATTCCCGGCCTCGATTCGGCCAAGGAGGAGCTCACGACCAACGAGGACTTCTTTCTCGCCCGCGGTATCGCCACCTTCACGATCGACGGACCAGGCCAGGGAGAAGCCGAATATGACCTGCCGATTGAACCGCATTACGAGAAACCTGCCGGCGCTGCCATCGACGCTTTGGAGGCACGGGAGGACCTTGACGTAGACCGGCTGGGGGCCTGGGGTGTCAGTCTCGGTGGCTATTACGTCGTCAGGGCAGCCGCCTACGAACCCCGCATCAAAGCGCTGATCTCGCTCGCCGGTCCCTACCAGCTGGACCTCGACCGGGTGTCGGCGCTGTCCGCCGCCGCTTTCATCCACCGCTCCCATTCCCGGGACATCGATGAGGCTCGACCGAAGGCGTCTGCGCTGGATCTCACGGCAGTGGCGGAGCTGGTAACGGTGCCGGCCTATGTGATGGGCGGAAGCCGCGACAACATCGTCCCTCCGGAAGCGGCCGCCCGGATCGCCGATGAGATTTCAGGCCCCGTCACCTTCAACATGATCGAAGGCGGGAATCACGTCTCCTCCAACAAGACGTACCTGTACCGGCCGCAAAGTGCCGACTGGATGGCCGAGCAGCTCGGCGTTGTTGGTGGCTGATGCCGGAGGAGCTGGTCCGATTCGCAGCTGTGGATGGGGCCGTGCTGTCGGGCATCATGCGGCTACCCGCTGGGACGGGGCGGCATCCCGGCATCGTCCAGGGACCAGGATGGCTCGGCCTGAAGGATGCCCGGCTATACGAGCGGTACCACGCAGCCTTTCTCGCGGCCGGTTGGGCAGTTTTGGTTTTCGACTATCGAGGATTCGGCGATTCGCAGGGCGATCCCACCCAGCTGTCGCCGGAGCGGCAGCTGCAGGATTTGCACAGTGCCGTCGACTACCTGGCTGGACGCCACGACATCGATGATGCGCGGATTGGCGTCTTCGGCTCGGGCGGCACCGGCGGCGGCAATGCCGTCCGGTTGCTGGCGACGAGCGAGCGTGTGCAATGGGGCATCGCCCAAGTGCCCGTGGCGGACGGTGCCGACTGGTTGCGCCGCATGCGCGCCACCGAGACCGAGTGGAAGGAATTTCTGGATTGGCTAGCCCGCGACCGGGTCCGGCGGACAAGCGGACCCGGTGAGATGGTGAACCCCGCCGGGGACATCGTCATCCCCACCGCCGAACGCCGGGCCACGTCGGTGAAGAAGGACGTCGATAGCCGGGTTCCCAAGCAGGTGTCATTATCTGCCGCCGACGAACTCCTTTCCTATCGGCCGATCGATGATGCGGGCGCAGCTCGCGGCCTGATGGTCGTAGCGGTTGATGGCGATCTCGTCACCCCGACCGACCATGCCTTGGCTCTCTACAACGCAGCCGCGCCCCCGAAGCGTCTGGTGATGCAGTACGGGACCACGCATTACGCCGCCTATCAGGCATACGGGCACCTGGTCATCCCGCGGATGGTCGATTGGATCCGTCGCCGGCTCGACCAACCCACCAACGCCTCCGCCGCCGGCACGCTTCAGCCGTGAAACGTGTCGTTGCGGGCGCAATGGTGTTCATCGACGGCCGCCTCCGGCCACTCGACATCGTGATCGATGGCGAATCGATCGCTGGTCTTGTCAATCGCGGCGCCGGACCCAGCGAAGCCGAGCAGATCGATGCCGGGGGACTCACCGCCATCCCGGGTGGTATCGACGTCCACGTTCATACCCGCGAGCCCGGCTACGTCCACAAGGAAGATCTGATCACGTGTACTCGGGCCGCGGCCGCAGGCGGGTACACCACGATTTTCGGTATGCCGAATCTCGACCCTCCGACCTTGACGGTTGGTGACCTCGACGAAGTGTTGGCCCTGTACGCCACGAAGAGCCTGGTCGACTACAACCACAATCCGGCAGCCAAATTGATCGACGAGATCGGCCCGCTGTCACAACGCGGGATCGCGGCCTACAAGATCTATATGGTCGTCGACACCGGGCGCACATATCCGCATCCCGCTGCGATCGGTGTCCACGATCACGGTGATCTGTACCTGGCGATGGAGGCGATTGCCCGCACCGGACTCCGTCTCATGGTCCATCCCCACGACCAGCGCATCATGGATGTGATCGAGCAGCAATTCTGGGCGGCCGGCGATCGCAGCCCCTGGGCTTACGCCCGGACGCTGGCTGCGGGGGACGGCTTGATCTGGGATACGGCTACCGCCACGCTGCTCCGACTGGCCGAGGCTACGGGGTGCCGGCTGCATATCGTCCACACGCAGACCCGGCGTCAGATCGAAATGATCGCCCGGGCTCGGGCCCGGGGGATCGACGTCAGCTGCGAAACCAATCACTGGACGCTCTTTCTCGGGACCGAGGAAGACATCAAATCCCAGGGCTCCTATGTGCTCTCTTACTGGGTCCCGCCTCACCATCAACAGGCGGTGTGGGAGGCGATGGAGGAGGGCACCATCGACCTGCTGGCATCCGATCACGCTCCTCACACCCGGGAGGAGAAGGAAGTGGGCTGGACCGATGCGTGGGCCGCGCACACCGGCACGCCGGGAATCCAAGAGCAGCTGCCGTTGCTGCTCGACGCCTGTCATCGAGGCAAGATTTCGTTCAACCGGCTGGTCGACCTGGTATCAATCGCCCCGGCCCGGATCTTCGGTTTGGCCCAAAAGGGGTCGCTGGCCCCGGGCGCCGACGCCGACATCGCGCTCCTGAATCTGGATCGGGAATGGATGATCAGCCACGAGGGCGTTCTCTCGAAGATCGGATGGACCCCGTATGCCGGTCGAACCGTCCGGGGCGCGGTGGAACGTACGATCGTGCGAGGTCGTGATGTCTGGGCGAACGGCGGGGTGGTGGGCGAGCCGGGGTGGGGCCGGCAGGTAGTGGTGAGCGGTTGAGAGGAGACAGCATGTCACGCATCGAGATGATCGACCCGGCAAACGCAGCGGGTGATGTTGCGGTCTTGTTCGATGCGGTGGAAGCCATGCTGGGTCGGGTTCCCCATTCGTATCGGGTGATGGCGCAGTCGCCCCATGTCGCCAAGATGCTGGTGCCCTTCAACGCCGTCCTGCAGCGTCAGGGGGCAGGCAGCGTGCTCGCCACCAAGATCAAAGAGATGGTGGTCATCAAGACCAGCCATCTCAACGGGTGTGAATACTGAACGGCCCACAACACGTCGCTTGGTCAAGCGGCCGGGATCACATGGGAACAGATCGAAGCCATCGGATCGGCTGAATACATGGATTCGGACACGCTCAGTCCGAGGGAAAAGGCGGCCGTCCTGTGGGCGCACCACGTCACCGAGAACACCGCCCGTGATCGCGACGACGTGTATGACGAAGTGGCCCGCCACTTCACCCCACCCGAGATCGTCGAACTGACGCTGATCAGCGGCCTGTTCGCAATGTTCAACCGGTTGATGGACTCGCTTCGCATCCCGATCGAGGTGCAGACCGAAGTAGACAAGATCCAGCGATCCCTCCACCTGTCGCCCGACAAGGTGAAGGCGTACTTCCAGTCGGTCCTCGACGCCTGGCCCGACGAATTCCCAGAGCCGCCGGCGGACGAACGATGAAGTTCGGCTTGTTGTTGCCGCACTTTGGCAAGTACGCCGACCGCGAGCGCATTCTCGCCGGGGCGCGCCAGGCAGAGCAGGCCGGATTCGATTCGGTCTGGGTGCGGGACCACCTTCTGTTCGAACCGCATGGCGAGTTCGAGGCAGCCGACAAGGATTTCTACGAACCGCTGACGGTGCTCACGGCCGTGGGAGCCGTGACCGAACGGATCACACTTGGCACGGCCACGCTCATCCCCTACCGGCACCCGCTGGTCACCGCGTTCACCCTGGCGTCGATGACACACGTACTCGGTGCCCGGATAATCGCCGGCTGGGGGGCCGGCACTTTCGACCACGAGTTCGAAGCCGTGGGCCTGGGCGGAATCTTCCGCCCGGAACTGGTAGAAGAGACCGCGGCCGTCTGCGCCGCTGTCTGGGCAGCCGACGATGTGACCTACCGGGGCGAGCACTATCAGTTCGAACACGTATCGCTCTACCCGAAACCGGCCGGTGAGATTCCCTTCTGGTATGGGGGAGCGACCCCTGCATCCGCCCGACGGGCGGCAGAGTATTGCGATGGATGGATGCCGGGCCGGATCACCCTCAAAACGATCGAGCGTCGGGTGCAGCAGATGCGGGAACTGACTGCTGAGAACGGCCGGCCGATGCCGACCGTCGCCGTGGTGCCGCCGACCAGCATTGCCACGTCGGAAGCAGCCGCCTGGGAAGGAACCAGCCTGGAGGGTCTGCTGCGGTGGGCGAACGAACGCGGCAAGTGGTGGGTGAAGCCGCCCTCAGGCGTATTCGAAACGGCGGCCGACATCGAAGGTTCCTTGATCGTGGGAACGCCGGACGACGTGGCGGCCCAAACCGAGCGCTTCGCCGCCGTTGGGGTGCAGCATCTGGTGTTCGATCTGCGGCTCAGCTTCGACCGCTGGCACGAGTCGATCGAGCTGCTGGGCCGCCACGTCATCCACGAGGTGTCCTGATGGCCCGCCTGGTCGCCGTGTGCGGGGTGCCACACAACCCTCTGATGTATCGGGCGACCCGCGGCGGGGTCCCCGAGGATCTGCGATCCACCATGGAACACTTCGCCGACTTCCGTCATCGGTTGCGAGATCTGCGGGTTGACTCGCTGGTGATGGTGGCGTCGGATCATTTCCGCCAGTTCCGCCACGATCACAGCCCGGCATTCGCGATCGGCCCCTCCGACCACTACGAAACCACCCACCCCAACGAGATCCGCCACTTCGGCTTCGAGACCTGGTCGCTGCCGGGCGACGCAGAGCTGGCGGCGTTGCTGTTGGGCGACCTGGAACTCCCCGAGTTGGTCGACTTCTCGGTGGTCAACGATTGGGTCCTCGACCATGCCTACTCGATGCCGGCCCTTTTCCTGCGTCCGGAATGGGATCTGCCGGTGGTGCCGATCCACACCAATACCAACATGCCGCCACTTCCCCGCGCCCGTCGGTTCGCGACCCTGGGCACGTACCTACGCGATGCGATCGCGGACGCTCCGATCGAGCGCCGGGTGGCACTGGTCACAACCGGTCATCTGGCGACGGATATCGGAGGCCCCAAAGGTTTTCTCGGTGGTGAATCACCGGATCCTGCGTTCGATGCACAGGCGGTCGGGTGGATGGCTCACGGAACCCTCGATGCGGCCATCGCCGGCTGCACGATCGAGCGGCTGATTGCCGCAGGAAACGTGACGCCTCAATTCCTGAATTTCCTCACCGGGCTGGCCGCCGCAGATGGGATGCCAGCGGACATTGCGGATGGCACCCCGTCGCGGTTTGCCGCCGCCCCTTTCTTCTTCTGGGAGGTTCCCGGGTGAGCCGCTATCAGGTGAACAAATTCATGACCTACGTCGATGATGACGACTCGCGGGTTGAAACGTTCCACGCCGACCCCGAGACCTTCGTTCAACAGTGGGAGACCCGCGGCGCGGCGGGCCGCCTACCGGTGGAGGACGGGGGAGTGCTGACCATCGACGAGCGCCGGGCGCTCATCGAGCGGGACTACGGTGCCCTCTACGCCATGGGCGCTCATCCGTACCTTCTGTTGCACTTCGCGCGAGCGCTCGATGTGATCATCGACGGTACGCCCTGGCCCGATTTCGTGGCCAGGTACCGAGCGGCGGTGGCACCACACGGATTCCCGGATTTCGGGACCTGACTGGACCAATTCGGCAAAAACCACCGGCCCACAGGCGCCACAGTGACGGTAGCCTCCCCATCATGTCTGACATCCTGCCACACGGATCCTGGCCGTCCCCTGTCACTCCGGAGCTGATCGTACAGGGGGCGGCAACACTCACCGACACCTGGGAGGAAGGCGAAACGGTCTGGTGGTCAGAGCTCCGACCATCAGAAGGCGGGCGGGTTCAGATCGTACGGCGCGATCCGGACGGGGAATGCACCGACCTGCTCCCCGACGGATTCTCAGCACGCAACCGGGTCCACGAGTACGGCGGCGGAGCGTGGTGGGTCGACCGGGGCATCGTCTATTTCACCAACTGGGACGATCAGCGTATGTATCGGTTGGCGCCGGACGGACCCCCACAACCGATCACGCCGGAACCGCCGGTACCGCACGGATGGCGGTACGCAGACGGACGTGTGACGCTGGACGGCAGCTGCATCGTCTGCGTGCGGGAGGACCACACGACCGGGGATGAGGCCCGGAACGAGATCGTGGCGGTGGCCGCCGACGGTTCACGCGACCCGATCGTGCTGATCACCGGACGCGACTTCGTCTCGTCACCCCGTCCCAGCCCCGACGGCCGCCAGCTGGCGTGGATCACATGGGATCACCCCAACATGCCCTGGGACGACACCGAGCTGTGGATCGCCTCCATGAAATGCCGGGGCGGCGTCGTATCGGTTGGCGGGCCGCGGCGAGTCGCCGGCGGAACCGGCGAGTCCGTCATGCAGCCGGAATGGGGCCGGCACGGGATTCTCTACGTGATCTCGGACCAGTCCGACTGGTGGAACATCTACAAGGTTGAGGGCGTCGACTCGTTGACGCCGATGGTCAAGCTCGACGCCGAGATCGGCGGGCCCGCCTGGACATTCAGTACATCGACGTTCGGGTTCACCAAGCCCGACGGGCACATCATCCTCACCTGGACCGAACGGGGCCGGGCTCGGCTGGGTCGGATCGATCCAATGGGCGGGGAGCTCCAGGCCTGGATCCTCCCATATGTTTCGCTCCGGAATCTGCGAGTCGCCGGTCAAACCGTCGTGGCCGTGGCGGAGTCAACGCATCACGAGCCCGAGGTGGTCCGGCTTTCGACGGTTGCCAGCCACGCCCAGCACCAAGTTCTACGCAAGAGCCGAGATCTCGGTCTCGACCCGGACATGATCAGCCGGCCGGAGCCGATCGCTTTTCTGTCGGCCGGAGGACGATCGGCCCACGCCTACTTCTATCCGCCCGCCCATGCCGAAGTCGAGGGACCTGAAGACGAGCTGCCGCCGTTGATCGTGATGAGCCACGGCGGGCCGACGAGCGCGGCCCGGTCGTCGTTCAACCTCGCCACGCAATTCTGGACGTCCCGCGGATTCGCCGTCGTCGATGTCGACTACGGCGGGTCCACCGGCTACGGAAGAACCTATCGCAAGCTGCTCGACGGAAACTGGGGCGTGGTGGATGTAGAGGACTGTTGCGCGGCAGCTGAATACCTCTCGCGCAAGGGCTTCGTGGATGGTGCCCGTATGGCGATTCGAGGCGGCAGTGCCGGCGGTTTCACCACCCTCGCCGCCCTGACCACCACCGACACATTCCGGGCGGGTGCAAACCATTTCGGTGTGTCCGATCTGGGCGGTTTGGCGGAGGAGACCCACAAGTTCGAGAGCCGTTACCTGGACAAGCTGGTCGGACCGTGGCCGGACGCCAAGGACGTCTACGACGCCCGCTCGCCGATCAACCACGTGGACGGATTCTCCTGCCCCCTGATCACTTTTCAGGGGTTGGAAGATGCGATCGTGCTACCGAACCAGTCGGAGCGGATCGTTGCAGCTTTGGACGCCAAGGGCATCCCGCACGCCTACCTGGCCTTCGAGGGGGAACAGCACGGGTTCCGCAAAGCCGAGACCATCATCTCGGTGCTGAACGCCGAGCTGTCCTTTTACGGGCAGGTGTTCGGGTTCGACCCACATGGGGTGAGCGAGCCGGTGACGATCGCACACGGCGACCGACTGTAACGTCGAGCCGCAGGGACTCGTTGCTCACAGCGGGGCATGCCGGGGACCGCCTTCAGCGGCCGGTAGTGCGTAGCTCGTGCGCCACCAGCATCGCCATCTCCATGGCCTGTTCGTAGTTGAGCCGGGGATCGACGGGCGACTGATACGCGCGGGACAGGTCCTGTTCGGCCAGCCCGCGGGCGCCGCCAACGCATTCGGTGACGTTGGCGCCCGTCATCTCGAAGTGGACACCGTTCAGTTCGCTGCCCATCTCGGCGTGAACCTCGAACGCGTCGGTTAGCTCGGACAGAATCCGGTCGAACCGCCGGGTCTTGAGGCCGTCGGCGGTTGTTTCGGTGTTGCCGTGCATTGGATCGCTGCACCACAAGACGGTCTTGCCGGTCGCGCGAACCGCCTCGATCAGCGGAGGGAGCTTTTCCCGCACCTGGTCGGCCCCGAAGCGTTGGATCAGCGTCAACCGGCCGGGCTCGTCATCCGGATGCAAGATCTCGATCAGCTCGGTCAGCCATTCCGGTGTCATGCTCGGACCGACTTTCACGGCTATCGGGTTGCGGATCCCCCGGAAATACTCGACATGTGCCCCGTCCGTATGCGCCGTGCGCATCCCGATCCAGGGGAAGTGCGTAGACAGGTTGTAGTACCCCTCCCGTCGGGGCACTTGGCGGGTCTGGGCATACTCGTAGAGGAGGGACAGACCCTCATGGCTGGTGAAGATCTCAACGCGTTGTACGTTGCCCATCGGTGCGCCGAGCACGTTTTCGAGAAACTCAATCGAATCTCGCACATTTTCCACGATCGCTTCGTAGCGGAAGCGCATAGGCGAATGGCGCATGAAGTCGAGGTCCCAGTACTCGGGATGATGCAGGTCGGCGAATCCGCCGTCGACCAAGCTGCGGATGAAATTGAGCGTGAGCGCGGCCCGTTCGTACCCCCGTAGCAACAGCTCCGGGTCGGGCTGGCGGTCGTCGCTGGTGAACGGTGAACGATTGAACAAGTCGCCCCGGTAGGTGGGCAACGTGAGCTCGCCGCGCGATTCCGTGTCGGCGCTGCGCGGCTTGGCGTATTGGCCGGCGATCCGGCCGACCCGTACAACCGGGCGTTTGGTGCCGTGGGCGAGGACCAGGCTGGTCTGGAGCAGGATCTTGATCTGCCCGGTGATCGTATCGCTGTCGCAGCGGCTGAAGCTCTCGGCGCAGTCTCCGCCTTGCAGCAGAAACGATTCGCCGTGGGCGGCGGCCGCCAACTGTTCCTTGAGCGACTCGATCTCCCACGAGGTGACCAGTGGGGGTAGCTGCGAGAGTTCCTCGACCACCTGCTTGACTCGGACCTCGTCGGCGTACAGCGGCTGCTGCAACGCCGTCTTTTCCATCCATGAACTAGGTGTCCACGTGCTCATGTGCGCCTCGCGTGTATTGGGACGACGTTGCACCGAATGGTGTCCGGGAACGACGCGCCCATCGTACCGGTTCTGCGGTTCGTTCCCGCAGTCGGATCCGGACGGGCCGGCCGGCCGCCGGAAGGCTACCGCTCAATCGGCATGCCCACCATTGACCCCCATTCGGTCCAGGAGCCGTCATACACCCGCACGCCGGACCGGCGCAGGATCCGTGTGAGGACCAACCAGCCCAACGAAGCGCGATGGCTGAGTCGGCAGTACGTGACGATTTCTGCGTCGGGGCCGACCCCGGCGGCCGCCAGTTCGACCTCGACATCGGACGGCTGCTTGAACGTACCCGTCGCCGACAGAAGACGCTCGTAGTACAGATGGCGGGCGCCGGGGATCCGGCCCTTTCGTTCGGCCCCGTGATCGAATGCCATCGACGTCGGGGAAACCCGCTCACCGCGGTACTCCTCGGATGAGCGGAGGTCGAGCAGCATCCGATCCGCCCGGCCGATGCCGGCCAGCACCTCGTCGCGCCCGATGCGTGATGACCAGTCCTCGTCGCCCGGGGAACGAGAACGGGCGATGGGATCCGGCGGAACGTCCAGAATCGAAGGCCGTTGCTCCATCTCCCAGGTCTGATGCCCCCCGTCCAGCACGAACACATCCCGCTCCTGGCCGGTCATGGTCAGGACCCAGTAGGGGTAGGTCGCGAACTGAATAGTGTCGCCAACCAGAACCAGTCGGGTCCCATCCCCGACGCCCAGCGCAGACAGTCGCCTGGCCATCTCGGTCGCAGTCGGGAACTGGCGCTCGGTGTCGTCCCAGCAGAAGTCCTTCCAAAACACGTAGCGAGCACCCGGGATGTGGCCTCGGAAATACGCCGCTTCGTCGGGCTGGTAGCGGGAGATCTCGAGGATGGCCAGATCTGGGTCGCCGAGCCGGGCCTCCAACCAATCCGGCGATACGACCGGGTTATGCGACGTCACGGCGCACGTGGAAGTCGAACTCGAAGCGCGGTGGTCGTTCGAGCGTGTTGTGGATCTTACAGGCCTGGGCCACCCGCTCTAGTGCAGCCACCTGGCGGTCGGTGGCGTCTGCCCGCACGGTCATCGCGATCCGAATGCGACCGATCCGTTCCGGATGCTCGCTTGCCTCATCCTCGAGGGTCATGCTCACCCCGTGGATCATGATGTTCTGATTCCGGGCGAAAGTGAGCATGGTGCCGATCATGCACGCGCCCAGGCCACCGAGCAGTAGCTCTGTCGGCCGGAAGCCGTCGCCCGGACCGCCGTCGGCGACGGTGTCGTCAACGATGGTCTCCACGCCGCGGGCCTGGATTGTCAACCGCCGTCCTTCGATTTGGTGCACCTCTACTTGCATTCGTATCTCCACTCGAGCTCGACCCAGTGTGGCACGGCGTCGGATGCGATAGCTTCGGGGCTCACAAGGCAGGTCGAGGTGGTGGATGCGCGCCGCAGTACTTAGAACGTTTGGAGAATTCCCCAGGGTCGAGGACGTGCCGAGACCCGAGCCCGGCCCGGGCGAGGCACGGGTCCGGGTGGGTGCCTGCGGGGTGGATCGGTTCGACGTGGAGATCGCCGCCGGCAAGCGGCCCCGGGCCCGCGTGCCGCTGATCCTGGGTCATGAGATTGCCGGGGAGATTTCAGCAGTGCACGACGACGTGGCGTCGTGGCGAGCCGGGCACCGGGTCGTAGCTTCGTTGTATCTGGTGTGCGGCACATGCGACCGTTGTGTGAGCGGCCGGGAGACGATTTGCCAGGAGTTTCGAGGTCACGTGGGCTTGGATATCCCGGGGGGGTACGCCGACGAACTGGTGTTGCCCGCGCGCAACCTCGTACGCCTGCCGGACCAGATTGGTTTCGAGGCCGGGGCCCTCATCACCAATGTCATCGGCACTGCGGTACACGCCCTCGGGGCGCGCATGCGCATCCGCCCGGGAGAGCGGCTGATCGTCACCGGGGCGGGCGGTGGCGTGGGTCTTCACGCCGTCCAAGTCGCCCGGCACCTGGGGGCCGAGGTGATGGCGGTCGACGTGTCCGGCGTCCGTTTACAGCGAGCACGGGAGTTGGGCGCCGTGGCGATACATCGTCCTGAGGACGGTTCGATCACCGAGGCGGCCCGCGAGTGGACCGGCGGCGTCGGGGTGGATGCGGTCCTCGAGTTGGTGGGTCCGGCCACCATGTCCGAGACGCTGGCATCCCTGACCAAGGGCGGCCGGATGGTGGTGGTTGGGTCCCACTCGGGAAGCGTGTGGCAGGTTGACCCTCACGAGGTGTACCGCAACGAGTGGGAGATCCTCGGCTCTCGCAACGTCTCCGTGCAAGAGATCGTGCAGACGGTCCGGCTGGTCCTGGACGGTCATATCGGCCCCGTCGTCGACCAGGTGTTCGGACTCGACGAGGTCGACCGTGCGTTCAACCGACTGCTCGCGGGTACCGTCGTGGGGCGCGACGTGCTGGTCCCATGAGGTAGCCTCAGCACCGCAGTCTGCAATCGATTGCGAGACCGTCCGCAACCCGGCGGCGGTCCGCACACGGGAGGAATCTGGGTGAAACCAGCCACTACCTGCCACATCGAGCTGCCGCTCGACTATCAGGCCAACCGAACGGTACGACGCCCGATCAGCGGCCGGGCGCCGGCGAAGGTGTCGGCGGGCCCCCGATGAGCGGACGCTCGATCTCGAATCTGACCAGCCCGGAGGTGGCCGAACTGATTGCGCGGTCTGCCACCGCCGTCATCCCGTTCGGCAGCATCGAACAACACGGACCGCACCTCCCGAACGGCACGGACACCATCGCAGCCGAGCTCGTCGGCGCCGCAGTAGCGGACGAGATGCACGCGCTGTTCGTGCCGTTCGGCCCGTACGGCATCACGCCGATCCACGCCGGCCATCCAGGAACCATCAATCTTCGCCGCGCGACCTTCGAGGCACTGCTCACCGATATTTGTGCCGAGCTCGCGGCGATGGGCATCCGCTATTTCGTCTTCGTCAACTGGCACGAGGGCAATATCGCGTCCATCGACAGTGTCGCGACCGAGGTCCAGGACCGGCACAACGGTGTATATATCGCCACCGCCCACGCCTGTTACACCGCGCAACGGGTCTATGCGGCCCGCGGAGGTGAATTGACCCATGGCGGTGGCATCGAGGTCCTGGCCGTGATGGCTCACGACCCCGCTCTGGTCCACGTCGACCGAGCAGGCAAGGCGACTCGACCGGTCATGGCCGCGGCGCTGGATGAGATGCGGCGGGGCCATGAGGTGTACGGCTACATCACCGACGTCACCGAGATCGACGCCGAGGGCTGGTATGGGGACCCGTCCTGGGCGGTCGAGACGCTGGCGGCCGAGTTCGCGACTACGGTCGCGACCGAGGTCGTGAAACAGGTCCATGGAATCTTCGAGTTGCGCCGGTCATGACGGTTTCGAGAGCTATAGATCAGGAATTCGTCGACATGCCGGGCCGCCGCACGGCAGACCCCCTGGCCGGACTGGCTACGCAATCATCGGGGCGTTTGGTCGAACTCCGCCGGGAGGCCGACCGCACCGCTCACCGCCATCCTCACAGTGAGGAAGTCATCTATGTCATATCCGGGACTGGCTGTGTCTGGGTGGATGGAAAACGGCATCCGGTGGAGGCGGGTGATGTTGTTTTGGTTCCAGCTGGTGCAGCCCATGCGACGGTGCCCGACGTCGGCCAAACCATGCGGCTCATGTGTTTCTTCCCCCACCCAGACCTAGCCGCCAACCTCGTGGAAACGGACATTCCTGTGGTCAGAGACCAATGACTAGCAAGGGGAGAACAGTGAGATGAGTGATCCGGTGCGGCTGGCGTCGGTGGGCCTGGGACGCTGGGCGCGGGTGCTGGCGAAAGGCATCCAGCGCAGCGACACGGTCCAGCTGTTTTCGTGCTTTACGCGCAATGAGGAGCGGCGCCGCGCCTTCCAGGAGGATTTCGGTGTGCCGCGAGCTGCGGCGACGTATGAGGAGCTGCTGGCCGATCCCGACGTCGAGGGCGTGATCATCACGACGCCCAACGACACCCATCGCGAGGTGATTGCGATGGCGGTCGATGCCGGCAAGGGCGTCTATACCGACAAGCCGATTGCCCAGACCCTCGAAGACGCGCTGTCCATCAAGCAGGTGGTGGAAGCAGCTGGCGCCGTTTTCGCAGTCGGCCACAGCGCCCGCCGACTGTCCGGCTGCCGGACGATGAAACGCTGGATCGAAGACGGCACGTTGGGGGGTGTGACCCTTGCCGAAGCCAACTTCTCCAACGAGCGTGGCCTCGAGCTGACTCCCGAGACGTGGCGCTGGTATCTCTCGAAGACCCCCGGTGGCCCGCTGATCCAGCTGGGCGTTCACCACGCCGACAACCTCCAGTATCTGCTGGGGCCGGTCGTCGCAGTCAGCGCCCACCAGCGCAAACTGTTCACCAAGTCAGAGGTCCCCGACGCGACGATGGCGATTCTGGAGTTCGAGTCTGGTGCGCTGGGTTACCTCGGTTGCGGTTGGGCGTCGCCTGGTATCTACCAAATCCGGCTGCAAGGCACGAAGCAGAACCTGATGTATGACCTCGATTTCACCCACTGGGACGAGTCGCACGAAGCCGACGCGTATTCCACGCTGGTGTCACAAGCGTACGGTCAGCAGGAACGGACCCCGGTAGCCCTGGCGCCCACCGACATGTTCCGGGAACAACTGGAGGAGTTCGGTCTCGCCATCCGGGGGCAAGCGGAGATCGAGGTTGACGCCGACGCCGCGATCCGGGCCCTGGCGGTAGTGCACAGCGCGATCGAGTCCAATCACCAAGGCGGCAGGTCGATCGAGGTGAAGCCGTTCCTCGACGCAGTTGGGGTGGCGTCGGCGTGAGCACGGTCGGATCGAGCAGTGGGCATTGCTGAGGGTCTGACCCACGCCGACTCGGTCGTTCAGGAGGTCCTCGACATCTGGACGCCGCGGTTTCTGGCGGGCGGAGTGCCGATCGGGGATCTCACCGCCACCGTCCGTCGAATGGCGTCCTGGGACGACTGGGCTCCTGAATGGATGAGCACTGCGGCCGGGCATGAGGGCAGGGCCGATGCACTCGCCGCTTCGGGTAGGCGGGCCAGCGCGACCGAGGCTTACCTGCTGGCGTCTCGTTGCTACCACCTGGCCTACTTCGTAGCCACCCGCGATCCGGCCTTGCACGAACAGGGCCTGGCGAAAATGCTCGAGACCTACGAGCAGGCGTTGCCTCACCTACGCCCGGCGGTCGCCAAAGTCGAGTTCGGCACCGACGGCACTCGCTGCGTGGGGT
Organism: Acidimicrobiia bacterium; assembly: GCA_041576165.1. GTDB lineage: Bacteria > Actinomycetota > Acidimicrobiia > Spongiisociales > Spongiisociaceae > JBFGLM01. The sequence continues at coordinate 23,890 of JBFGLM010000015.1, read as the reverse complement.
TGCTGAGCGTGCCTCCCGGCCCGGGACCCCACCCCGTCGTGATCCTGCTTCCCGGACTGGACTCCACCAAGGAGACTCGCCACGGCGGGCGATCACGATGGATCGACCGTGGTTTCGCAATACTCAGCATGGACGGTCCCGGGCAGGGAGAGGCGAGTCGCTGGTCGGTGGTCAGGCCCGACTACGAAGTAGCGGTCAGCGCAGCTCTCGATTGGATCGAGACCCGCCCGCAGCTCGATCCAGTCCGGGTCGGCGTGGTCGGCGCCAGTCTGGCCGGGTATTACGCTCCCCGGGCCGCGGCATTCGAGCGGCGGGTCCGGGCAACCGTCGCCAACTGTGGCCCGTACGACTGGGGGGCCTGTTGGAGCGAGCTGCCGGTGGTCACCCGCGAGGCGTTTGCCCACTATGCGGGCACAGCCGACCTGGCCGACGCGGGGGAGCGAGCCTCCGCCTTCACTCTGGCCGGGGTAGCGGCGCAGATCCGCACCCCGTTGATCGTTTTCCATGGTGAGTTGGACCCGCTGATCCCCTGGTCGCAAGGCGAGCGGCTGGCACAGGAAGCAAACGGCGAGTTTGTGCTGGTTCCAGCCGGCAATCACGGCCTGAACAACCTCCCGTACACGTGGATGCCGCAGGCAGTTGATTGGATGGCAGAGCATTTGGGGGTCGGGACGGCATGAGCCGTCGCGTGGATCTCGTCAGCTCTGATCTCGCAGAGGACCGATGAACCCCTCCATGAGAGCTCCCAGGCTGTCGAACGTCGCAAACAGCGACTCGCTCGGGGCCCGCTCGGGATCCAGCCGGGTCAACAGCTCGATCCCGAGGAACAGTCCGACTACGGCAAAGGCCATGTCTTCGATCGGCAGCACGTCTTCGAATCCGGTGCCCTCCAGCGTTCGGCGCAGGGCCGTCGCCACCACCTCGATCCAGGGCTCGAAACCCTGCATCAGCCGGCGGCCGATTTCCGGGTCGCCCAAGGCGCCCGCCAGCAGCTGGGTCACAACCGTGATCCCGCCCTCGCTGGTGTCACGCTCCGACAGCTGACGGGCCACGGCGGCCAGCTCCGGCAGCGAGCTCAAACCTTCCAACTGGCGCCGGTAGGCCTCGACCCGGGCAGTGGAATCGGCGACCGCCGCCTCCAGCAGCAGATCGTTGACGCTGCCGAAGTGATAGAAGATCAGCGCCTGGTTGAAGCCACCGTGGCGGGCGATCGCCCGCGCACTGGTGCCGCGGATTCCCTCGACCCGCAGCGTGTCGAGCGCGGCTTGCATGATCTTGTGGCGGGTGCTCTCGCCTGGGTCCGTCGTCGCCGGCATGATGCCCTTCATTCAGGATTCCCCCGTGCGTCGGCTACACACCAGTCGCATTCCGGGTCGCTGGATAGTAGAGCACCCAGCTGCCTGCGCTTCGACGACACCAATTTGAAGAAGCGCTCTGCCAGCGGGGCGAAGGCCGAAGAGCTGAGCCGGTACGACCAGGCCCGCCACCGCCGCGTGCTCCACATGGCGATGAGAAACGCCGACGGTCCGATCCACGCCCGGCCGTCGTCGGCCACGACTACCAGCTCTTGACCGTTCCGCTCCAGATTTCCAAACCGCTCCCTGGCCGCCGGGGAGCCGGCGGCCAGGAGTTCTAGCTCGATATAGGTCGGCTCGCCGAGGAGCCAATCCCGGGCCCGACGACAGAGGGCACAGGTCTCGTCGTAGAGCACCGTCAAGCGCCGGGGATGGTCCTTCATGCCGGGAACGGGTCGCAGTCCGCGGGCTGGGGGAGTACGGCCTGGGGATGAACCGGCAATGGCGCCGACTCCAGCGCCACCCGCTTGCGGATGTTCCAGAACACGAGCATGTTCACGAAGTGGATGACACCCAGTGAGACCAGCAGCAAGCCCAGCCGCTCGATCAGGAAATGAACCGCTTCCGACGCGGAGGCGGCATCGGGCCGGCGCAGGATCAGGAACGCGTAGCCGAGATTCAGCATGTAGAAGCCGACGACCAGCAGGCGGTTGGTTGCGTCGGCGAGATACGGTCGATCCTCGAACACGTCGCTCAGGAACACGGCCCCGTTTCGATACAGCGTCCGGGCCAGCCAGACCGTGAGGCCGATGCTGACGGCGGTGTAGATGAGGTAGATGAACACGATGTGGTCCATGGCGCTCCTTTCCGGTCGCGGAGCGCCGCCTCGTACGGCACTCCCTGGCGCATCGGTTGAGCATATGCTTTGAGCATTTGCTCAATTCATTTGAGCATATGCTCAAACAACCCCGAAGTCAAGGGCCGACCGGATCAGCGCAGGGGGCAACACAAGATTGCGGAACCTACGCGGTACCGGAGCGATCCGGACGGGCAGGAAGGGAGACCGTCGCCCGTGTGCCGGCGTCCGGTTCGGACTCGACGCTGATCGTGCCGCCGTGGGCCTCGACCAGATCGCGAGAGATCGTCAAACCCAACCCCGATCCTCTGGAGGTGCTGCCCTTGTGGAAACGGTCGAAGACCTGCTCGAGATCGCCAGGTTCGATGCCCACGCCAGAGTCGAGCACGGCTATCTCGTACACACCGTCGCGAGCGGTCACAGAGAGGGTGAGATCACCACCGTCGGGCATGGCCCGAAGGGCATTGCCGATCAGGTTGGTGACGACCTCTCGTATCCGGACCGGGTCGGCGACGATGTCGGGCAGCGTCGGTTCACCGACAAAAGCTATCTCGACCCCCGCCTCGAGAGCGGAACGCCGGTAACTCTCCGCCACGTCGGCCACCAGATCCACCAGGTCGGTCGGCTCGGGGTGGAGAGCCAGCGCACCGGACTCGGCCAGGCTCAGGGTCTGCAGGTCCTCGAGTAGCCGTTCCATCACCCGCACCTCATCCAGCAGCAAGTCGAGGTGCTCAGCGTCCGGCGTGTGAATCCCGTCCAGCATCGCTTCGATCTCGCCCCTGATCACCGTGAGCGGGGTGCGGAGTTCATGGCCGAGATCAGCCAATAAGCGCCGGCGCTGCTCGTCGGCAGTTTCGAGTCGCTTCGCCATGTCGTTGAACGACGCCACGACGGGACGCAACGAGGTCGAGCCGGGGGTCGTCACCCGCACGCCGTAGTCTCCGTCCGCCAGCCGTCCAGCCGCGTTCATGATGTCGCCCACCGGTCGCCAGGTACCGGCTACCCAGCGGTATACGGCCAGTCCGAGGCCGATGACCACCAGCGGGGCCAGCGCCACCGCGACCCAGCCGGAGCCGAACGCACCGGCCAGGGCCACACCGAGCAGCACCATGGTCAGCATGCCCAGCCCCACGAATACGGCGAAGCCGATGAACATCCGACGGGCCACACCTCGCCATGCCCAACCGGAGGGCTGGCCGTGCCACCAACTGCCGCCCGCCCGCCATGCCTTCCACTCCGACCAGTCGGCCTCGGGTTGGCTGAAGCGCATCCGGGTGTGCCAGCGAGGATCAGGCATCAGCGAACTTGTAGCCCAGCCCGTACACAGTCTTGATCAATGACGGGTGCCGGGGATCCGGTTCGATCTTGCGGCGGATGTTCTTGATGTGCGCGTCGATCGAACGTTCGTAGGAATCGGATTCGAATGAAACACCATGCACGGCGTCCAGCAGCTGCGCTCGCGTATAGACCCTTCCGGGCTGGCGGCCCATGGTGAGCAGCAGGTCGAACTCCGTCGAGGTCAGCTCGATCTCGGCATCCTGCAATGTGACCGTGCGTTTGGGAATGTTGATCGTCAGCGGTCCGGCCCGCACAATCTCGCCACCGCCGAGAGTTGCGTCGGCCCGCCGCAGCACGGCCCGGATCCGGGCCACGAGTTCCTTCGGACTGAACGGCTTGGTGACGTAGTCATCTGCGCCCAGTTCGAGGCCCACGATGCGGTCGGACTCGTCGGTGCGGGCGGTCAGCATGATGATCGGAACCGACGAGGTGGCCCGCAGCTTGCGGGTCACATCCAACCCGTCGAGGCCGGGCAGCCCGATGTCGAGGACGATCATGTCGGGCTTCTCGCTCCGGGCCAGTGAGAGGGCGCTGGCCCCATCCGTCGCCTCGAGGACGTCGAAGCCCGCTTGGCGCAGGTAATCCCGCACCAAACGGGCAATTCGCAGTTCGTCCTCGACGACCAGAACTCGTTTCATCTGAACCTCTGCTCACATTCTGGTCGTCCGGACGATTGGCCGGCGTTCACAGGTCGTAGCTCGTCCAGGAGTCGACCTCCCGCCGAGCGTGCTCCAGGTCGTGCCATTCCTGGAACCGCTCCTTGTCCGTGCTCTCCCGGTTGCGCCCCGGCTGGCGGCTGCGGCGGATCCATTCCGGGCCATCCCATGCTTCCCAGTAGCGGGTCCCCCGCCGGTGCCACCCGCCGAACCCTTTGAAGAAGAACCCGAACAGGGCCACGAAGAACAACAGCTTGAAGAGCAGAAACAGGGGGGCCAGTACGAGCAGCCCGAATCCGGCGGCGGCGCCGGCCGTTCCGAACAACAGCGATGCCAGACCGAAGAGAGCAAGAGCCCCAACCAAGAACCTGAACATGTCGTGACACTCCTTTCATCCGACGACGTCATCGTCTCGGAGAATTGTGGAGAACTTGTGAACACGGGACGGAGACACGTCCCGGCTCCTGGGCGCCGCCGGAGTCGCACCGGAGGTTGACTAGCGTCGGGTGGTGAGCCAATCAGCCACTGGACCGCTACAGATCCCGCGTTACCGCGCGCTGTGGATTGCTGCGATCTTTTCAAATGTCGGCTCGTTCCTGCAGACGGTGGCGGGATCGTGGCTGATGAAGGAGCTGACCAACTCGTCCGCCACCTGGGTGGGCCTCATGATCGCCTCCACGCTGCTCCCGCTCCTGTTCCTCTCGCTGATATCGGGCGTTGTCGCCGACATGTTCTCGAAGGCAAGGGTGATTCTGTGGGCTCAGATCATCATGGGATCGGCCGCCGCCGGCATGGCAGCGGCGACGTATCTTGATGTGATCACCCCGGGCCTGCTGCTGGGTTTGGGCCTCATGCTGGGCGTCGGCCTGGCCTTCAACCTGCCTGCCTGGCAGTCGATGGTGCCCGAACTGGTCCCGCGCGGCATGGTCGCCAGCGCCGTGGCGCTCAACTCGGCCGCCTTCAATGTGGCGCGAGCGGTCGGGCCGGCCCTGGGCGGGGTGATTGTCGCCACCGCCGGTCCCGAGCTGGCGTTCGGGCTGAACGCGCTGAGCTACGCCGGGGTCATCGCAGTCGTCGCCGGTCTGGTGCGGCTGGTCGGCCGGGAACCCCAATTCGGCTCGGTCGGGTCCATCGCCACCTCGGTTGGCCTGTCGGTGCGGTACGCCCGCTATACGCCGGAGTTCCGGCGCGTCCTGGCGTTGCTTGCGCTGTTTGGGCTGACGACTGCCGTGATCCAGGCAGTGTTGCCGAACCGCACAGAAGAGCTCGGTGGGGGCGAAACCACCTACGGTCTGCTTCTGGGCGCCATGGGCACCGGTGCGTTGGTGGCAGCCTTTGTTCGCACCAGGCTGGCCGGGCTCAACACCGGGGCGGCGTTGCCATTCACGATCGCCATCTATGGCCTTGCCGGTGTACTGGTGGGCGGCGCTGCCAATATTGAGATGGCGCTGGCCGCCATGCTGGTGATCGGCGCCGCCTGGGTGTTGACGCTGACCGTCCTCAACGCCACCACCCAGCTGATGGCGCCCAGCTGGGTGAGGGGCCGGGCCATGAGTCTGTATCTGCTCGCGTTCAACGGTGTGTTGCCCCTCGGATCGATCGGAGCCGGAGCTCTAGCCGACCACATTGGTGCCGGCCGGTCCATGGTGTGGTTGTCGTTCACGACAATTCTGCTCGGGTTGACCACCGGTCTGTTCCGGGTACCGCGCCTCGATCAGGTGGAACCGCCGGAGTACGAGATGGAGCGTCTCGCCCGCCCCCATGCCCAAACCGAAGGGGGGCCGGTCATGGTGGTCAACACCTGGCACGTGCGGCGGGTCGACATTGAGGAGTTTCTTGCGGTGATGCAGGAAGTCCGGATGATCCGGCTGCGGACCGGTGCGTACTCGTGGCGGCTGTACCGCAATACCCAGGATCCGCACCGGCTGAGTGAGGTCTTCATGTGTGTTTCTTGGGAGGAACACCTGGCGCAGCACCGCCGCACCGACGATGCATCTGTGGCTGTGCTACGCCGGGCGCGTGCCCTCGATGCAGTGGACCGGCCGGTCAGCATCCACCTCATTGCGGTCGACGTCCAGCATCCCGACGAATGGGAACCGTTGCGGTCCGCGCATGAGGAATTCCACCGACGGGAGGGGTCGGTCCCGCTGATCGACGTCAATCAGCCGGACCGGTTCTGACGAGCGAGGGCCTGGAACGCGATGGCAGCTGCCTGCCCTACGTTGAGCGAGTCAACCAGATCGCTGGTAGGAATCGTCACTTCGAGGTCGGCAGCTGCGATCGTGTCTGCCGTGAGACCGGGACCTTCGGCGCCGAGAATCAGCGCCGTACGGCCCGGCGGCAGCGGACGATCGATGCTCTGGGCTGCTTGCTTGGTGCTGAGTGCCACCAGCGTGAAGCCCGCCGCCGACAGCGTCCCGAGCACGGCCGGCCAAGGGTGAGCGATAGCGATGGGAATCTCCACCGCCGCGCCCATAGAAACCCGGATGCAACGCCGGTAGAACGGGTCGGTGGTGGTCGGGTCCAATAAGACTCCGTCGATCCCGAGGGCCGCCGCTGCACGCAGAATGGACCCGAGGTTCTCCGCGTCGTTGACTCCCTCGACCAGAGCGAGGCTGTGCGATGCTTCGATCACCTCCAGCGCGGGGTTGAGCGGCGGGCGGGCGAACGACCCAATTGCTCCACGCCGGTAGTCGAATCCGACGACCGACGAGATCAGATCTGGGGAGGCGGCGTACACCATTGTCTGGGACGGAGCCCGTATGCGGCCGAGGCGAGCGATGGCTTGGGGAGTGGCGAGGATCGACCGGGCCGGATGCCCTCGCTCCAGCAAACGCGCCACCAGCGGCACCCCTTCGGCCACATACAAACCGGCTGCGGCCTCGAACCGTCGACGAGCGGCCGCCGAGATCAGCGACCGGTAGTCGGTCAAGCGCTCGTCGCCCGGGTCGACGATGTGAACGGCAGACGCCCCGGGGGTCGGTTCCATGATCGGATACTGGCAGGATCAGGCCGCGCTGATGATCGCCACGCCCAGCGCCACGATGAGCACGTTCAGCACCACGGCGCGGTCGATCGCCTCCTCGTCGCCCAGAAAGACGATCGACAAGCCCATCGTCCATATGCCTTGGGTGCCCTGCAGGATGCCCACCACCCAGGCGGCCAGAAAACTGAAGGCGGTGAACTGTGACAGGAGCGCGGCCCCAGTGAGCACCCCGGCCAACACGAACCACCACGACACGTTGTGGAAGTTCTCGCGCCAGGTCTGCCGCAGTTCACCGCCGGCCGCATAGAGGAGATTGAGGACGAAAAAGGCTGCGACCGCGCCGATGAACGCCCCCATCACGGCGCTGTCGTAGCGAGCGAGGCCCCACTTCCGGATCACGAATGCGATGCCGAAGAAGGTGGGTGCGAGCAGGGCGAACACGTAACCGGCGGTGGACGGTCTTTGGTGGTCGGCCAATGCTGGGGTCGTGGCGCGGGCCTGGATGAATCGCATCAGCCCGTATACGACGAGTGCCCCGCCGAGGCCCTCAACCGGTCCGACTGCCTCGTTGAGGACGATCCACCCGACGATCGCCGATACGACCGGGTTGGCAGTGAGGAAGGCATTGGCCCGCGTCGGGCCGATGAGCCGGATCGAGCGCAGGTTCGAGTAGCGCCCGAAGACGGTGCCGACCACTCCGCCGACCAGCAGGCCCACAACGCCGGCGATATTCCAGGGCGGAATGTCGATGAACGGGACCACCAGCGCGAAGACGACCACGTTGACGAGCACCGTCATGAACAGGCCGTCGTCGTGCGGTCGGGTCCGTTGTCCGATCCGCAGCGCGATGGAGGCTGCGGCGAAGAAGACGGCTGCGGCGAGCCCGAGGACGATCCCCATCAGCTGGAAAATGGAGCGGGGCCTGGGATCACCCGCCGAGCTTTTCGGCCAGCCACCGGAACGAGGCGGGCCCCCAGTCGGAGATGTATTTGAAGGCGCAGTGGCCGGCATCCGCGTAGATGCGGGCAGATCGGCTCGCCACCGGTCCGTTTTCGAGCATGAAGTAGATGTTCCCGACGGGTGCCAGCCGATCATGCTTGCCGTTGATCATCAGCACCGGCATCGTGATGTTGTCGACCAGCCCCAACTCCGAGAGCGCCCATCGCCCAAACATCTGGCGTTCCTCTTCGGGCGTCGTAGGAGGAAACGAAGGCGGGCCGTCCGGAGCACCGAACTTCCAGCTGGCCCGCTGGTTGCGGTAAGCAACGTAGTCATCGAGTTCTTCGTCGGTCATCACGTATCCGAAGGGGTGTCCGGCGCTGGCAACCACGGCTCCCAGTTGGTCCGGCACCGTGCCGGCCAGCTGCAGGACGGAATAACCTCCGCGGCTGATTCCGAACGCCCCGATGCGGCTGGCGTCGACTTCGGGTCGCCCGGCGAGATACTCCACCGCGGCCACCCAGGCGCCAACCGACTCGGGTGCCCACGGAAACGGTGTCTCGCCCGTGCCGGGACCGTCCATCACCAGCGACGCCAGCCCGTTGTCCATACACAAATCCTGGGCCCAGCCCCGATCTTCTTTGAAGACGTCCGCGCCGCACATGATCAGAACGGCGGGCAGCGGCCTGTTGGAATGCGGCGCCCGGAAATGGGCCCGGATCACCTTGCCGGTGTGCTCTACTTCGACCACGTGCAGCGGGGGTTCGAGGAAGGCGCTCGCCTTGCGGTAGGCCCGGGCGCAATCGTCGGATATCGCTCGCTTCACCGGCGAGATCTCGCCTGGGTACCGGCCGATCGCGTAATACGTCTTCGCCTGCAGGTAGGCCGCCCGGGCGCCTGCGGTATCGCCTGCCGCCGCCAACATGTCACCCCGCTGCTCGTGCCGGTTGCCGGCGGCGGCGAACACCGGAACCCAGAGGTCCTCGGTGGAGCCTTCGAGGCTGGCCACGACCCGCTGTAATTCGCCGACGTCGTCGATCATTGCCAGCCAGCGGCGGTAGAAGCCGCCGTGTTCCACTACGAAGGGGTTCTCTGACGACGAGAAACCGAGGGGGGGAATTTGGTGGTTGGTTCCGGACTGTGAGTTCACGTCGGCTAGCGTAGCCTGGAAATCGATTGCGAAGCCGCCAGCCGGGGCGATTCAAGGAGGAAGAGGGATGCCGCCTTCGTGGCAACTGGTCGATCGAGCGCCGTTACGGGACGCCTACGAGAATTGGGTTGTTTTCGTGGGCGCCAGCCATGGCGGGGTCAACCACCGCACAAACGACGAAGTCAGCTTCGTTCCGCTTGCCAAGGCCGTCTCAGAAAGCCGGGTGGCGCTGGTGACGACCGCCGGCGCTCACCTGGACGACCAGGAGCCGTTTCACGTCGCCACCACCGCGGGGGACGATTCATTTCGGATCATTCCGCATGATGTCGACCTCGGCCGCCTGCGTTTCACGCACACCCACTACGACACGTCCTCGGCGAGCGCCGACCCCGATGTCGTGTTGCCGATCGACACCCTGCGCGCTGCGGTCACCGATGGCAGGGTGGGATCGGCCTCACCGGTTCACATCGGAATGATGGGGTTCAATCCCGATCCCTCCAAGATCGCCGAATACAGCGGTCCTGCTGTCGCGGACGTGCTGGTCGACAACGATGTGGACCTGGCGGTGCTGGTACCCGGCTGACCCATGTGCCACCGGTCGGTCGGGCTGGTCCAGGGTGCGGTCGAGCGGGCCGGGGTCCCGACGGTGAGCCTTTCGCTGCGGCCTGAGATCACGGCGTTCATGAATGTCTCGCGCGCGGCGTACGTCCGTTTTCCGCTGGGCAACCCGTTTGGTGAGCCCCATCAGCCGGCCCAGCACCGGCTGGTGCTCGAGCGGCTGCTCGACTTGGCGGAGCGAGCCACCGAACCGACGTTCATCGAGTTGCCGTTCCGCTGGAGGAGGTGGACGAAGTGGCTATGACCGTGCACGAGCAGGTGGCGAACGTGACCCGCACCATGGAAGCAGCCATCTATGCGGCGCTCGAGTCCATTGATACGTACGCGGACACCCTGACCCGGCTGATCGCCGAGCAACAGGCATCGGCTGAACCCAATGAGAAGCTGATCAAGAGGTTCAATCAGTTCCTCGCGCGGGCGACCTCGATGACGTCTGTGATGGAGGACCAGGTCATCACCGACTTGCTGTTCTGCCTCGACCGTCTGTTTGCGGTGGAGATGGCCGAGCGAGGCGAGTTCATCTGAGGAGCAAGGAGTAGTGATGGAACAGCGGAGACTGGGAGCGACCGACATCTACCTGCCAGCGATCGGATTGGGGTGCATGGCGCTGAGCTCCACGTACCGCGACACCGAGGACGATTCCGCGGTCGCGCTCGTGCATCGGGCGCTGGAGCTGGGCGTCACGCATCTCGACACGTCGGACGCGTACGGGTGGGGACACAATGAAGCGTTGCTGGCGCGAGCTCTCGCCGGGCGGCGGGAAGAGGTGTTTCTGGCCACGAAGTTCGGCCAGCTGATGGAGGACGGCAAGCGGATCGTGCGGGGCGACGCCGCCTACGTGCAGGCGGCGTGCGAGGCCAGCTTGTCCCGGCTCGGAGTGGATCACATCGATCTGTACTACGCCCATCGAATCGATCCTTCGGTCCCGATCGAGGAGACGATTGGAGCCATGGCCGCGCTCGTCGAGGCCGGCAAGGTTCGCCATATCGGGGTGTCCGAGGCAGCTCCCGGGACGATCCGGGCGGCCCACGCCGCACATCCGCTGGCGGCGGTCCAGATCGAGTACTCACTCTGGACTCGTTTCGCCGAAGAGGAGATCTTCGGGGTGTGCGAGGAGCTGGGCATTGGCTATGTCGCCTATTCGCCGATCGGGCGCGGCTTCCTGTCCGGCACCATCAAGGCCACTGAGGACCTCACAACAGGCGACCGGCGGAGGGACCATCCCCGTTTCTCGCAGGAGAACATCGACCAGAACGTCGAGATGCTCCAGGCGCTCCAGGATGTGGCCGTCGCCCACGGTGCTTCGCCCGCCCAGATCTCCCTCGCATGGGTGCTCGCCCAAAAGGGCTACCTGCTGCCGATCCCCGGAACCACCAGCGTCGCGCATCTCGAAGAGAACGTTGCGGCGGGCGAGATCACGCTCACCGGGGACGAAATCCAACGGCTCGATGAGGCCTTCGCGCCGGGCCGGATCGCCGGAGATCGATACCCGGCGGGGGCTTTGGCCAAGGTACAGCTGTAGGCCGGTGACCGCACCTGGCTACCTGGAGGGCTTGCGCACCTTCCAGACCTGTTCGGATGGGTAGGCGTGGGCCCAGTCGGCGCTGGTGAAGAAGTTCATATCGGGTCCCTCGCCCGGTGACTGCAATTCGTGGTACGAGACGAATTCGAACCCGACATCTTCGAATAGGCGGTGCCAGCCAGAGATGGTGAGGTTGAACTCGGTGCCTCGGGCCTGACCATCGTCCCAGTCGATGCGGTGAAGGCCGAAGTATGGATAGAGCAAGTTGCGGGAAGTCGGTTGGTCGGCGTCGCGGGGCTGGGTCAGCATCACCAACGGGTGGTTGCCGAGGAACACCAGCTCACCGCCGGGCCGCAGCACGCGCCACGCCTCGGGAATCCATTTGTACGGGTCAGCCCAGATGGCGGCACCATATTCCGATACAGCGAAGTCGAACGACCCGTCTCGCAGTGGCACGGTCTCGGCGTTCGCCTGTACGAGCGGCAGATGCCGTTGATGTTCTGCGGCCAGGCGCTGCGCGGTGGCGAGTTGGCGGGCCGAGACGTCCAGGCCGACGACGCGGGCGCCCCGACGGATCATCCATGCCGACACGTAGCCGGTCCCACATCCGAGTTCGACTGCGTCCATGCCGCTCATGTCGGCGGGTAGGAGCTCGAGCTCGGATTCTGGTATGCCCCAGATTCCCCAGGACGGTTCGCCGGCCCACGCGCGTTCGCCCATCGCCACCCATTCGTGGGCCATCCGATCCCATTCCTGCTGGTTGGTACGGACGTAGTCGGGCTCGGCCGTCACCATGCCAGCCTACGCATGCCAGTCAGACCCGAGCCGAATCCATCCTGCGTGCCAGGTCCGCGTCCGGGCGCAACACGTACACTCCGCCCGACACACGGTCTGTCGCATAGACATTGAGCTCCGTATCGACAAAACAGTCGTTGATCTGGATCGCCTGCTGGCCGGGCGGGCACTCGGGGATCCAGTGCGCGATTTCGACCGGGTCATCCGGCTCGGCGATGTCGTACACCCGCAGCCCGGCGTTGAAATAGGTCACGAAGATCACCTCTTCGCTGCGGTAGGTGCCCGGCCGGTTCTCGTGCAGACAGTGGGCTCCGAAGCGGAGACCCCGTTCACAGAAGTCGCCCTGCGGCACGGGGCAGATCGCCAGCACCTGGGGGCTGCGCTCGTCGGCGACGTCGATGATCCGCACCATGTGGGGATCATCGATACACCCATTCGTGACGGCTTCGTCCGTTACGACGACCAACCGGCGGCCAGGCAGCGGCAGCGCCGTGTGGGTGTGTCCGCCGATGTCCCACTCGAGGTGCGCAACCATCTCGATCTGGCTGAGATCCGAGATGTCCAGAATCACGAAACCCGAATCCCACCAGCCGAGATATGCGCGGTCGCCATGGACCAGCGCGTGATGGACCGACCGTGAGTCCTCTGGCGGCCAATCCTCATCCTCGCCAACCCGGACGCCGGGCCACTCCCAGCGGCCCGCCTCGATCGGAGCGGCCGGGTCGTCCAGGTCGATCACCACCCAGATTCTCTCCTTGTAGCCCTCGGGCGTGGCAGAGACGTATGCGTAGCGTCCGCCCTCCCACACGATCCGATGTACGCCGGCGCCGGTGGAATCCCAGAAGCCGATTTCTTTGGGATCGAACGGGTCGTCCAGGGCCCAGATTGCCATACCGACCCGTTCGGGCTCGCCGCCCCGGAACGCCTCGAAGTTGGTCAGCAGCAGCCCGTCCGCCACCTGCACCTTGTGGTTGTGGCCGCCGACCGGGGCCCGCCACTGCCGGACCAGGCGCAAATTCGTCAGGTCGGAGGCATCGAGAACCGAGGTGCCCATGCCCGATGGGCCGAAGTGGCCCACGTAGAGGGCATCGCCCTCGCGGATCACCTGCATGCCGTCGCCATAGCCACCGAGATCGTGACGGCCGATTTCGACCAGTCCGGCTGCATCCTCTCCGTGCACTACAACCTCCCTCTGTGCCTCGGGTCAGAACCCTTGTCTGTGCCGGTCAGTCGCTGGTGGGATCATGCATCTTGACGGAACCGGACTCTCCGGCGGCCTCCAGCGCTTCGTTGAGCTGTCCCTGGCTGGAGCCCAACGTGCGGAGCCATCGCTGGCCGCCGAACGTGAACCCGATCCAATACCCGAGCTCGACCAGCTCCGGCTCGCTGAAGAACTCGTGAAGCTCTTTCCACATGGTCTCGTCGGCCAGCTCAGGATTCCACATGATGGCGTCGGCGTAGCGCAGCGCCAGCTTCTCCCGCTGCGTGTAGCGGTCGGATCGCTCGTAGTTCAGGAGCTCGTCGAGCTGGCGCTCATCATCACGGATGCCGCGTGCTATTCCCTGACCGCCGCAGTAGGTGCAGTCGCCGGCCAGGGCGATGTAGGCACGGAGGAGTTCCTTCAACTCGAACTCCAGCACCCCGTCGTGGTAGATCCAATCCCGCGTCTTCGTGAACGAACGCATCACGCCCGGCACATGTGCTCGGATCGACTGGAACTCGGGTCCCGGCTTGCCCTTTTCCATAGCCGCCAGCAACCAGGCGCGGGAATCATCGTCATCGATGTCTGCCGGAAACCGAAAACTGATGTTCGCCATCTCTTCTCCCCGGGCGGATCGACGGTGCGCCTGCAAACGATTGTAGTCTGGTAGGCGGCTGGACCATCGGGAGGAGAACCGGGAGGAGGGCCGCCGACATGACCGAACGGATCACGCTCAAGGACGTGGCGGCCGAGGCGGGGGTACACGTATCGACTGCGTCCCGAGCACTGAACCCCGCAACCCAATCGGTGATCAACCACCAGACCGTGGAGCGGGTGCTGGCTGCAGCCGAGAAACTGGGATACCGGCCCCACCCGCTCGCGCGAGGCCTCCGCACCAATCAGACGATGTCGGTCGGAGTGGTCATTCCCGATGTCGAGAACCCGCTCTTCGGGCCCATCATCGCCGGGGTCGAGTCGGTGCTGATCGATGAGGGATACTCGATGTTGATCGGCAACGCCGATCAGGGCGAAGCCCATGCCATGGCTGTGATCGACGACATGGTGGATCGCCACGTCGACGGTCTGATCCTGGCCACTGCGCTGCGTCATGACCCTGCCATCGAAAAGATGGTCGCCAGAGAGATGCCGATCGTGCTGGTCAACCGGACCGCAGAGGGTCTGCCGGCGCCCTCGATCCTGGGGGATGACCATGCCGGGATTGGGCTGGCAGTTGAACACCTGGCGTCCTTAGGACACACCGAACTCGGGCACGTGGCGGGCCCCGTCACGTTCTCAACGGGGCTGGCCCGCTCCCAAGCATTTCGGGCATGGACGCAGACGCTGGGGCTCGAGCGTTCGTCAGCCCGGGTCGAAGAAGCGGAACGGTTCCAGGTCGAGCCGGGCTTCGCTGCCGCCAGGCGGTTGCTGGCCCGCCACCCGGAGATCACGGCGATCGTTGCGGCCAACGACCTGCTCGGGCTGGGCTGCTATCGGGCGATCCGCGAAGCAGGTCTGCGGGTTGGGGACGACGTGTCCGTCACGGGCTACAACGACATCCCGCTCCTCGACATGATGCAACCGCCGATGACGGCGGTGCGAGTGCCCTACCGGCAGATGGGACGTGAGGCCGCCGCGGCCCTGCTGGCGATGATCGGGGGAGAGTCGGTCGCACCCAGCGGCGTTTCGATCCGGCTGGCACCCATGCTGACGGTCCGGGCATCTACCGCACCTCCGCCGAACTGAGCGCACACATGGACGGCGTTGCGACGGGCGTGTTCGTGCGACGCGCCCGCCTGATGGGCGCCGGGGTCTTCCTGCTGACCGTCGGCATCTTCATGCGCACTCCGCTGGTCGTCGACATGGCCCGCGAGTTCGACATGTCGGCGGTGGCGGTCGGCGCCCTGTCCTCCGCGTTCGCGCTCGGTCGAATCACCGCCGATCTGCCTGCCGGCCGCGCCACAGATCGGTTCGCGCTCGGGGCGATGATGACAGTGGCGGCGTTGGTGGTGGCGCTGGGAGGCGCTGCCATGGCACTGTCACCAATCCTGGCCGTTCTCTACGTGGGAGCATTCGTGCTCGGAGTCGGATCCGCCACCACGCTCACGGCCTCGTTCGCGTTCTTCGCAACCGCCCCCAAGGCTCGCCGCGGCCACTACCTGTCATTGTTTGCCGCAGCCATGCTCGTCGGCCAGGCGATCGGGCCGGCCGCCGGTGGAGCTCTGTCGGCGAGGTTCGATTGGCGGAGCACCCTTTTCATCGGGTCGCTGGCCGCACTGGTTGTTGCGCTGGGGTTCGCCCGGGCGCGAGCGTTGCGCACAGGTGATGATGCGCTCCCGGCCGTCGGGACGGCCGACCCACGGGGAACCCGGCTGGTGCTGGCGGTCATCTATTTGCTCCCCGCGGTGCAGTTCGGGATCGGCGCCGCCCTCTACCAGACCCTGTTGCCGCTGGTCGCCGCCGAAGAGTTGGGATTCTCGACCGCCCTCATCGGACTGGGCTTGGGCGTGGGCGGCATGGCCCGATTCGTGGCAGCGCTGGTTGCCGGACAGATTTCGGATCAGGTATCGCGCCGGGCGGCCTTGCTCCCGGGCATTGTCCTCCAATTCGCCGGTGTATCGACGTTTGCGCTGATGACTTCCACGGCGGGATGGTGGCTGGCAGTGCTCCTGCTGACCTTGGGGTCAGTCGTCGTGAATGTGGGGAGCACGATCCTCGCGGATCTCACCGATGAAGCACCCCTGGGACGCCGCCTCGGTGTGTTTCGGATCGCCGGAGACGCCGCATTCTTGGCGGCGCCGCTCATCACCGGGGCGCTGTTCGAGCAGAGCGGCCGGCTGGCCGCGGCGGTGCCGCTGCTGCTGCTGGTGCTGGTGGCGGGGGCGGGAGTGCTGTTTCTCGTTCCCGAAACGCTGGATCGCTCACCAACTTGACTCTTCTCGCGAGCTGCAAACTTTTGCTGAGCGTCAGTGGCGCCCATACGATGAGCCGGGCTGAGAGAGCGCCACCCGAGATCGGTGAGGATGAGATGGCTACTGAGGTGAAGAGCGCGTTCGATGTGAGCGAACCGGTTGTTCGGCGGAAGATGGTGACGGCGGTCAACCACGGCGGCATGATGACCGACATCGACTTTGGTGACTACGGCTACTTCGCAACCGACGAACCGGTTGCCCACGGAGGTACCGGAGAGGGCCCCTCGCCGCTGCAGGCGGTGCTCGGTGCCTTATGCGGCTGCGAGTCGGTCACCTTCCACCGCACTGCGGCCGAGATGGGGTTCGGTTACGAGCAGATCGAATTCGAGGCCGAATTCACCATCGACATCCGCGGCCGGTTGGGTGTACGCGGGGTGACCCAGCATTTTCGAACGGTACGGGTGGAGGCGACCGTCACAACCAGCGAGACCGAGGCGCGGCTGGTCGAGGTCGTGGCCGAAACGGAGGCACGCTGCCCTGTTTTCAATCTGATAAACGATGCGGGTGTGAATCTGGAAGTCCGCTGGGTGCGTCAACCCGGGGCGTAGGGGGTCAGCGGATCGGCAGGGGCACGATCCGACTGGACATGCGTTCGTCGCAGTAACGCTCCAGTGACGCAGGCTTTGTCAGTCGTGGCGCAGCAATCGGTCACACATCCGACGAGATAGTGGCCTATCCGCTGACCCCTCAGGCTTCTCGCTACCAACCGGCTGCGATGTATTTCGTCTCCAAGAATTCCATCATGCCTTCGCGCGAACCCTCGCGCCCGATGCCGGATTGCTTGACGCCGCCAAACGGCGCCGCCGGATCGGAAAACAGCCCCCGGTTCACGCCCACCATGCCGGCCTCGATTGCCTCAGAAACCCGCATCGCTCGCGCCAGATCACGCGAGTAGACGTAGCCGGCCAGCCCATGAATCGTGTCGTTGGCGACCGCAATCGCCTCGGCCTCAGTGGTGAAGGTCACGATGGGTGCAATCGGACCGAAGATCTCTCGGTCGAGGACCGGGTCATCGGGTCCGACGCCGGTCAGAACTGTCGGCTGGAAGAAGAAACCAGGCGCATCGGGGGCCGCGCCTCCGGTGGCAATGGTGGCGCCGGCTCCGATCGCCATTTCGACGGATTCGGACATGTCGTTCTGGGCGCTCCGGTTGATCAGGGGCCCCAGCTCGACGCCGACCTCGAGGCCCGGCCCCACTTTGAGAGCGCCCATCGCTGCGGTGAACTGGCGTGAGAACTCCTCCGCCACCGCTTCGTGGACGATGAAGCGATTGGCGGCGATGCAGGATTGACCTCCGTTCCGCATCTTCGCCACCATGGCGCCTTCCACGGCTGCTCCCATGTCGGCGTCTTCGAACACTACGAACGGCGCATTCCCGCCCAGCTCCATCGACGTGTTGACCACCGTTTTGGCGGCTTCTGCGAGGATCGTCCGGCCGACCTCGGTTGAGCCGGTGAACGAGACCATCCGGACCCGATCGTCGGCAAGGATGATCGGTACGACCTTCGAAGAACGGTTGGAGGGAAGCACGTTCAGGACACCCTGCGGGAGACCCGCCTCGGCCAACAGCTCCGCTACCGCCAGCGCCGTGAGTGGTGTGTCTGACGCAGGCTTGAGGATCATCGTGCACCCGGCGGCGATGGCTGGGCCGATTTTGCGAGTGGCCATGGCCGCCGGGAAATTCCATGGTGTGATCAGAAGCGACACGCCGACGGGCTGATGGATGGAGATGATCTGCTTGTCACCCGCCGGCGCCCGCAGGATCCCTCCCATGTTGCGGACCGCCTCGCCCGAGTACCACCGGAAGAACTCGGCTGCGTATGCGGCCTCGCCCTTGGCTTCCGGCAGTGCTTTACCCATCTCCTGAACGATCAGCTCCGCGAATTCGTCGCTCCGGGCTGACATCATCTCGAAGGCCCGGCGCAGAATCTCGCTCCTGTCGCGGGGCGGGGTGGCCGCCCAGGCCGGCGCTGCCTCGGCTGCGGCATCCACCGCCGCCCGAGCGTCGTCCTCGCTACCGCTGGAGACCTCGGCGAGCGGTTCGGCCGTAGCAGGATCGAGCACTTCGATGGTCGCGCCATCGCTCGACTCACGCCACTGGCCGCCGATGGTGAGGTGCGTGTGACCCTGTTTGATGAGATCGGCCAGCAGACTCATTGAATCGTTCCTCCAGTTGCGTTGGGCACGCCGGTCGCGTGACGTGATCAGTCGAGTCCGTCGGAGACCGGGACGTCTTCCGGCTCGATGCTGAGCCCGGAGTCTTCGGCATGCTTGCTGAGCAGAGCAGCAAAGTCCTGTTCCGCGAAACCCCGCCCGATCCCTTCCATGATCATTTGATGAACCTGACTGGAAACGGGCAACGGGACGTTGAGGGAGCGGCCGGCGTCCAAGCCCAGTTCGAAGTCCTTGCGGAGCAGGTGCCACGTGAAAGTCGGTGTGTAGTCGAGATTCACGTAGGCGGGGGTCTTGTACCTCGTGAACGTCGAGCCCATGACGCTGTCATTGAGGAACTCGAGGTACGCACTGCGTTTGACACCGGCCGCCTCGACCAGCACGGAGGTCTCGGCCATTGTCTGTGCCACGATCCCCAGCATCAGGTTGTGGCAGATCTTGACCAGACGGGCCTCATCCGCACTGCCGACGTAGGTGACTTTGCGTCCGAACTGTTCCAGGTAGGGGAGAGCACTCTCGTACGCCTCGCGAGGACCCGATGCCACGACCGTCAAACGCCCGCTGGTCACCACTTTCGGATTTCCGCTCACCGGGGCAGCCAGCACCGCTGTGCCCAGCTCGCCGGCGCGATCGCTGAGATAGGACGATGTCTCGGGGTCGATGGTGGTGGCATCGACCAGTATCGACGGGCGCTGCTCGGCGGACAGGACACCATTCTCACCGAGAGCCACCTCGAGCACGTCCGCTGGGCCGGCCACCATGGTGAAGACGATGTCCCGGTCGGCCAGATCCAGGGGAGCATCGACAACCTTGGCGCCGAGTTCGGCCAGCGGCTCGGCCTTCGCCCTGGTCCGGTTGTAGACGGCCAGATCAACCCCTGCGCGCAGCAGACGGGTTGCGAGCGCATAACCCATTCTGCCGGTGCCGATCCATCCGACCCGATGGGCAAACTCGCTTCCAGCCACGTCGCCTCCTTTGAAACAGCGGCGTCGGACCCGGCGCGGCACAAGCGAGGGTCAATCCTCCCCTGCGCGTCCCGCGGGCGGGCCAGCGCGACGGCTGCTCTGCAAACGATTGTAGTGTGGACCGGTCGACGGCATTTTTCAACCTGGCTCCCATATTGAGGAGGGTGGAGCACCGTGCTTGACACCCCATGGGGCCGCTGGAAAGATCGGAGCGGCTGGCCGTCGATCGACCGTCAAACGGGCGCCAATCGATTGCGGCCTGGATGGCCGGGCATCGATCTGCCGTTGGTCGAACCATCCGGCCGAGGTGAGGAGGCACCATGAGCGAGTTTCCGGTAGCGACCACGCCATCTCCCGGTGTCATGAGCGTCGACTGGGAAGATCGCGTCGACTACCCGCGGATGCGGGCGCACCGTGATGCGCGGGTGCGGGCCCAGATGGAGGCGTTCGGCCTGGGCGCGCTCCTATTGTTCGAGACCTCGAACATCCGCTACACAACGTCGACGGCGATCGGCTATTGGGCGTTCAACAAGGGTGAACGCTGGGCGCTCATCACCCGGGACCATCCGCCGAAGATATGGGACTTTGGGTCGGCGGCGAAAGCGCACCGGCTTCAACTGCCTGACCTCTACAACGAGGAGAATTCGATCGGAGGCAACACCGGATTGCAGGGTGCGATCGGTCCTGAAGCGGGGTTGCACCAGCGGGCCGCCCAGGAGATTGCAGCGGCGATGCGTGACGCCGGGGTGGCCGGCGAGCCGCTGGGCGTGGATATGGCCGAGACGTCGGTGTTCCTGGCGCTGCAGAAAGAGGGCCTGACCGTCGTCGACGGGCAACAGGCGATGATGCATGCCCGCGAGATCAAGAACGAAGACGAACTCATGCTGCTGACCCAAGCGTCTGCCATGGTCGACGGCGTCTACCAGGACATCTTCGAGATGTTGAAGCCCGGCGTGCGGGAGTCGGACGTGGTCGGCCATGCGCACGCCCGTCTCTTCGAGATGGGTTCAGAGTTCGTGGAAGCCATAAACTCGATCGCAGGAGAGCGCTGCTCGCCCCACCCGCACGTCTTTTCGGACCGGATCATCCGGCCAGGCGATCAGGCGTACTTCGACATCATCCACGCCTTCAACGGCTACCGCACTTGTTACTACCGAACGTTTGTGGTCGGCCGGGCTACCCCGGCCCAACGGGATGCCTTCAAACAGGCCCGAGATTGGATGGACGCCGCCATCGAGCTGGTCCGGCCGGGCAACACCACGGACATGATCGCCAAAGTGTGGCCGCGAGCGGAAGAGTTCGGCTTTGTCGACGAGATGGATGCCTTCGGGCTGCAGTTCGGACACGGGGTGGGAGCGGGGTTGCACGAACGGCCGATCATCAGCCGGTTGAACTCACTGGACGACCCGATCGAAATCAAAGAGGGCATGTATTTCGCCCTGGAGACCTACGCGCCCGCCAAGGACGGTCGGTCGGCCGCACGGATCGAGGAAATGATGGTGGTCACCGCCGACGGCCCCCAGGTGACCACATTGTTCCCGTGCGAAGAGTTGATGGTGGCGAATGAGTATTGACGCTCCGCCGGCCGGCGAAGAGGCCTACGACTATTCGACTCGCGCGCCGCGCATGCCCCCTCCGCCTGATGCAAGCCTGGACGAGGCGGACATCGACCTCGATGCGCGCCGGCGCATGTACCGGCTGCTCCAAGAACTGCGCCAGTTCGAGAAACGCGCGTACGACTTGTTCATGCAGAACCTGGTCAAGGGCACCAGCCACCTCTCGCTGGGCATGGAGGCGGTCGCAGCCGGGTTCGCCGCAGCTATGCGACCCGACGACTACGTGTTCGCGACCTATCGGGGCCACGCCCACACGCTCGCCAAGGGCGCGGCGATGACGGCGGTTATGGCCGAGCTGCTGGGGCGTGAGACCGGAATCCTGGGCGGCAAGGGTGGGTCTATGCACCTCACCCACGCCGAGCGCAACATGATGGGCTCATACGCCATCATCGGAGCCCACCTGTGCATCGCCAACGGCACTGCCTGGTCAGCGCAGATGCGCGGCACTGATCAGGTGACGGTGTGCTTCTTCGGCGACGGCACCACCAATATCGGCGCCTTTCACGAGGCGCTCAATATGGCCGTTGTGTGGAACCTGCCAGTTGTATTCGTTTGCGAAAACAACCTCTATATGGAATACACCCCGATCGATTACATCACTGCGGTGCCGCACCCGGCGGCCGACCGGGCGTGTGCGTATGGGCTGGAGAACATCGTCGTCGACGGTAACGATGCCGACGCGGTTTATCTGGTTGCTCGGGCGGCGCTGGCGCGGGCCCGCGAGGGAGGGGGCCCGGCGCTGATCGAAGCGACCACCTATCGGCACGGTGGTCATTCCCGAGCAGACCCGGGGACGTACCGCCCGCAAGAGGAAGTCGAGGCGTGGTTGGAGCGGGATCCGATTCCGCTTTACCACCGCCGGTTGTTGCGGCTGGGGGTGAGTGAAGCGGAACTGGCCGGGATTGATCGCGAGGTTGCGGCGGCGGTAGATCGGGCGACTGAAGAAGCCAAAGCGGCCGCCCCGCCACGCCCCGGATCGCTGTTGACGGAGGTCTACGCAGACGGAGGGTGGGCGTGGCGGAACTGACCTACCGCGAAGCGGTTGCCGCCGGAATTGCCCAGGAAATGCGACGCGACCCGGCCCTCGTGATGCTGGGCGAAGACATCGCTGCGGCCGGCGGCGTGTTCAAAACCACGGTCGGGCTCTTGGACGAGTTCGGACCGGAGCGGGTGCGGGATACGCCGATCTCCGAGCAGGCCATCCTGGGAGCTGCGATGGGCGCGGCCATGACCGGCATCCCGGTGATTGCCGAGATCATGTTCTCCGACTTCCTGGCGGTTTGCTTCGACATCGTGGCCAATCAGATGGCCAAGGCTCGTTACATGACGGATGGGCAGGTGAGCGTGCCGGTCGTCGTCCGAACGGCCAATGGGGGAGGCTCCCGGTTTGGCGCGCAACACAGCCAAAGCGTGGAGAACTGGACGATGATGATCCCCGGTCTCAAGGTCGTCGCACCCTCCACTCCGGCCGATGTGGTCGGGCTGATGGCGGCCGCCGTTCGGGATCCCGATCCGGTGGTGTTTTTCGAGCACAAATCACTGTTTGCGACGAAAGGCAACGTGCCAGACGGCGAGCACGTCGAGCACCTCGGCACTGCGACGGTGCGTCGAGAGGGGAGCGATGCGACGGTCGTGGCCCTTGCCCTCATGGTGCCGCGGGCGCTCGAAGCGGCCGACCGATTGGCCGGTGAGGGAATCTCGGTAGAGGTGGTCGACGTGCGAACACTGGTCCCCCTCGACACCCAGACCGTCTTGAGTTCGGTGGCCAAGACCGGTCGCCTGTTCACGGTGGAGGAGAACCCGCAACTGTGCGGATGGGGCGCAGAGGTGGCGTCTCTGGTGGCCGCGGAAGGTTTTTGGGATCTCGACGCGCCGATCCGGCGAATCACCACGCCCCATATACCTCTGCCGGCGGCCGAGACGCTGGAAGATCTGGCGATCCCGTCGGTTGATCGCATCGTCGACACAATCCGAACCGAACTCGACTGAGCGACCGGCCCGGAACGGCCACGGGTGATGCCGGTGGCGCACATTCGATCTGGACCGTCGGCGCTAGTCACCCTGTGAGACGCCCAAATGTGACCGGCAGAGCATTCGGCCGTTCGTACGGTGGTGCTGGGGACGCGACGACCTGCGAACCGAGTCCGGTCACCGTGCGGTTCGCAGCGAGCGAAGTGGTGAGACCGGCCCCACGCAACCAAGCAAGGGCAGGTCGTGGCAGCAGAGCAACGTTCACCAAGGTGGAGACGCGCCTCCGGGATCGGAACCGTCATCGGGATTGCTCTCGTAACGGCCGGCTTCACCGGCCGCGCCGCCATGGTCATGAATACGGGCGGCGCAGCACCGACCGGCATCTGCCCGGTACACGCACAAGTGTTCACCGACGCGGATGGAGGACCCAGCGCCGTTTCGGACGGCCGGGTATCGGTCGATTATCCAGCCGCGGCAGAGGTCGATGTGACCGTCCGGACAGGACTCGAGGTGGCTCGGGTCGTGGTGCGTTCGGGAGCGGCATTGGCGAGGTACAGCGAGGCGCCGTTCGAGAGTTTGACGGTCACCAATCGCGCAGGCGTCAAGCTGCCCATCGACTCGGTCCACGTCTGCGTGGTTGCAGTCGCGGCCGGAAGCTCGCCGGCGTCGAGCACAACGAAGCCGCCGAAGCCGAGCACGACCAGGGGAAGCCGCCCCACGACGACGTCGACGACCAAGCCTCCGACGACGTCGACGACCAAGCCTCCGACGACGTCGACGACCAAGCCTCCGACGACGTCGACGACCGAGCCTCCGACGACGTCGACGACCAAGCCTCCGA
>JBFGLM010000014.1:0-90576 GCA_041576165.1 Acidimicrobiia bacterium | reverse complement strand
GTCAGGCCGATCTGCTGTCGGATGCGCCGGCCCTGGCCGTCAACGCACGCTCGATCATGGGCGGGACCATGGTGACCAATCAGGCGAAGACCCCGGTCGGTTGAGCGCGGGGCGGTCGGATCCCGCGATACGCATCACCGCGCGGCTGCCCGCCGGTATGGTGCCGCCGCCTCCGTGACCCGGGACCGGCTCTACCTCTGCTCACGCGTCCGGCGACTCTCGTGCCAGCGCCCGCAACGTCACCCAGTCGAAGATGCCCGTACGGTGGCCGTCGGGCCCGAACTCGAGGTTGATGCCGTAGGCGCCGACGAGGCTGGCCGATTCAATCGTCACGGCAGCCGGCCGATTGGCCGCCCGGAGCGCGCCGCCATCCTCGTTGTGGCATGTCGCGCACCCACACGCGGCACGGAGCACGCGGGCGGTGATCACGCTTCGCTCGCCATCGGGCCACTCCACTATGAGATCGCTCTTGGTGCGGACCTCAATCCGGTCGGGCGCGTCCATCCCACCTCCGACCCAAGGATATCGTCGGTTTCCAACCCCGAGGCGGGCTCACCCGCCAGACGTCGGTGGGCCCACCCGACCGACAGTGATGACGTGGGGGCTGGCGCCGAGCAGGCTCCCCTCCGATTCAACTGATCGCACCGCATCCAAGATGACCTTGCGATCCGCCTGATCGGGCCACCGCTCGGCTACGCCCGGAAGCCAAGCCGCCAACCCTTCCACCGCCACGAGCGCCTCAACGACGAGGCCCGCTGATTCGGCCTCCTCCGCCAACTCCTCAGGACGGTGAAAATAGGCGGTCGTGAACCATTCGGGCCGTCCGGTTGGATTTCGGTGCTGACCCGAAGCCAGGTCCTCTGCCACGATGGAGCGGAACTCGCTGTCAAAGATGAAGCTCCGCGCCAGCCCATCGATCAATGAGGCGAAGCGGCTGATTCCCATCCCGAACACCAACCCGTCAGGGCCGACCGTGCGGGATGCTTCTCGCCAGGCCAGCACCCGGTGATGGCGCGACGTGAGGTGATAGAGAGGGCCAAACAACAACACCGCGTCGTACATCCCATCGCCGGCTGGTAGCGCTCGGGCATCACCCACCTCCGCCGTGAACCCGGTCTGCCCGCCCAGGCGGGCGTGAGCCTGCTCGACGTGCATCGGCAGCGGGTCCACGAGATGCACCTGATGGCCGTCGTCCAGCAGCCACTCAGTATGGACTCCAGACGCACCGCCCACATCGAGAATCTTCACTGGTCGAGCCGGCAGATGACGCCGGACGATCTCCTGGACACGATCCAGCTCCAGCCGACCGGCGCCGTGACGGATGCGGAGATCCTCGGCGATCTCGGCCGTGTAATGGTGCTTGATCTCTTCTGGCAGACCGTTGATCCGTGGGACACTACCCGGCGCGCAATCGGCCACACCAACCCGTGACCGGCCGGCTGATGTACGATCTCGCTTCATGCGAAGGGTTGACCCAGCTCCCGGCCAGGAATCGGTGTGGGACTATCCGCGTCCGCCAGCTCTGGAGCGCACATCCAAACGAATCCGGGTGGTGTTCGGCGGACTGGTGATTGCCGACTCGTCTTCATGCTGGCGCATCCTGGAGACCAGCCACCCTCCTGCGTACTACATCCCACCGGATGACGTACGTCTCGAGTTGATGGAACCCGTTGCCGGACAGACGACCGTCTGCGAATGGAAAGGATCGGCCGTGTACTGGTCGATCCGGGTCGGAGACGATGTCTCGCCCAGTGCCGCCTGGTCGTATCCGTCCCCCCGCCCGACGTACGCGGCACTCACCGGCCATCTCAGTTTCTATGCAGGCCGGGTGGATGAGGCATGGGTCGACGGAGAGCGGGTTACACCCCAGGAGGGCGACTTCTACGGCGGGTGGATAACCTCGGATGTCGTCGGCCCATTCAAAGGCGCCGCCGGCACCTGGGGTTGGTAAGACCAGGCGACGGGGGCCGGTTTCTAACTCTTCTTGGCCTTCTTGACCTTCGGAGGCATTGCGGCGACGTGATCGTGCGCCCGCTCCGCCCACTCACCGGCCCGCGCCGTATCATTCCGCCAGTCTCTCGGTATCGAGACGTACTCCTTCATCGGGCGGTCCTCCGGGCCAAACGCACCAGAACCGACAACGGCGGCCAGCTCCGTCATGTCCTCGCCGCCCAACCGGAGACCGACGTCGGGCCCAAACAAGCCCATGAACATGTTGCCGTTGACGAACGCAGCCAGATTGCCAAACATCGGCTTCACTTCAACCCCCGGCGCCGCCGGCACCAGCGAGCGGAAAAACGCCTTGTCCTCGTCGGTCGGCTTTGGAATCTTCACGTCCTCGGTCCCTTCACTGGGCTACGAGGGGCCGGTCTAGATCGGCCCCACCGTACTCGACGCATTGGCGGCGCCTCCATCGACGGACAGTGTGACGCCTGTGATCCACCGAGCTTGATCTGAACACATGAAGACCACCGCATTGGCTACGTCGACCGGCTCTCCCAATGTCTGCAACGGGTGCATGGCGGCGGCGGCCGCCTCGTCGCCTTTCCACAGGATCTCGGACAGCCTCGTCTTCACCACCGCAGGTGCGACTGCATTGACTCTGACAGACGGCGCCAGCTCCAGCGCCAGCTGCTTGGTCATGAAGATCAAGGCGGCCTTGGAGATGTTGTAGGCGCCGAGAAATGGTCCAGGCCTGATCCCGCCGACGGATGCCGTGTTGCAGATAACGCCGCCGTGGTCACGCATCCATCCCCGCCACGCCGCCTGGGTCATCACCAGCGGACCACGCTGGTTGACCGACCATGTCTTGTCGATCGCGGCCAGATCGACGTCCACCAGGTTGCCAGGGGCCGCGTTGGTGCCGGCATTGTTCACGAGGATGTCGCACGATCCGAACCGGTCCAGAGCTTCGCTCACCGCCCGGGCAGCGTCCGGCTCGATATCGGCTCTGGCCTGGACGGCCTGGACCCGATCTGCTTCTCCCAGCCGGGCCACCGCCGCGTCGAGGTTCTCCTGTTTGCGGCCCGTCACCACCACGCCCTTGGCGCCGGACGCCAAGAACCCGGCGGCAATGGCCTCGCCTATTCCCCGACTTGCACCTGTGATCAGAGCGACTTTGCCGTCAACCCGTGCATCCACGCAGTTCCTCCCAACCATGATGCCGGGCCGCAGGCTAGCTGTGACAACCGGGGACGTTGTCCCTTGGGGGGATGGAGTGAGCCCTCCAAGCGAGATTGTGGGTTAGCGACTCACAACTCACGAGGAGGGCTCATGCCGCACGCTAGAAGCCAACATCCGAACGCGCCGCTCACTCCAGAGGGCCGTCGCCCTGGGCAGTCAGTGGCCGCCGCGCTTGACGCCCCCGTACTTCATTCGGGTATCGCTGATCGCGGCAGCCCGGGTCTCGTCGTTGTTCACACCCGCGTCAACGACTTCTCCGACGAAGAACGTGTGAGTACCGAAATCCTGCGCGTGGCGCACCTCGCACTCCATCCAGGCGATGGCGGCTTCGAATATCGGAGCGCCGGTCACGCCCTCTCGAATCGGCTGCCCGTTGAGCGTCATGTCCACCTTGGTGGCCGGTTTCGAGAACTTGACGAACGGTCGCGTGTCCTCCGGCGACCACAGGTTCACGGTGAACGATCCGCCATCGCTGATGAGGCGGTGTGTGACGGCCTTGTTTTCGATACCGACACCCACCAGTACTGGCTCCATGGACACCTGGGTGATCCAGGAAGCGGTCATGCCATTCCATTCGTCGCCTGCTCGTGAGCCGATCAACGCCAGAGCGTTCGGAATCCTCCAGGTGACCTTGTTCAGGAGTTCGTCTGAGGGCTCGGGCATCAAACCTTCCGTTGCTGGGTTCCCCGAGCGTAGTCGGACAGATCAACCGCTCCCGAGCGGCGCACGGCCGTCTATCAGGCGTTGGGGATCTCGAACCCGACCCGACCACCTGGGCCGGGTTCGGCCCAGATGCGGCCGCCGTGTGCCTCAACCACTCCCTTGGCGATGGCGAGGCCGAGACCGGCGCCGCCGGCGGCCCTCGTGCGGGCGGGATCATCGCGCCGGAAGCTGTCGAACGCTTCGTCTATGAACGCTGGGTCAAAGCCGTCACCCATGTCGGTGACCTTCACCGAAGCCCAATCGCCGTTGGCGAGTGTGACCGACACTTTGCTGGCCGACGGTGCGTGGCGAATGGCGTTGTCCAACAGATTCCGGATCACCCGGCTGAGGGCAGTCGGTGAACCCACTGCATGCACCCCATCAGGTGACGAAAGCTCCAAGGAAATCTGGCGCCGAGCGGCGATCGGCGTCATGGCCTCCACCGCCTCGTCGGCGAGTTCTGCGAGATCCACGGGCACGTGGTCCAGCGCTGCATCACCGGCCTCGAGCCGAGTCATCAGGAACAGGTCATCCACCAAGCTGCGGAGCAGCCCGATGTCGGCCTGCATCGCCCGGTAGTAGCGGTCCGGGTCATCGACCATGCCATCCTCGAGCGCCTCCACCGCGGCCTGAATCGACGCGAGCGGCGTCCGTAGGTCGTGGCTCACGGCAGCCAGGAAATGCCGGCGGGCGGCCTCGGCTCGGGCTCGGGCCGCTTCGTTGTCTCGTAGTTGTTCAATCATTCCGTCCATGGCGGCCGCCACCGTCCCCACCTCATCCGAGCGGGCCGATTCCGTCGCAGTGCTCAAATCGCCTTCCGCCACGTGGCGGGCCGCATCGGCCAGTGAGCGGAGATCGTCGGCCAGCGGCCTGGTGACCGCAATGGACATGACCACTGCGAGGCCGAAGCCCAGGGCCAGCGCCACGCCCAGCAGACGTAGATCGTGGGCGGAGAAGAACATGAAACCCGACGACAGGGCAACGCTGACCGCCGCCACGGACACGGCAGCCACCGCCACCGCCAACACCGCCGTGCGGAGCGATTTGACCCGTGGGAGGTAGAAGCGCCGCAGAAACCAGGCAACCGCCAGCGTGGCGACGGCCGCCCCCAGGTAAATCGCCAGCAAACTCCACCGGTCCGCCCAGGACGGAGTCATCACCAGCTCGGTGATGAGGAGCCCACCGCCAACAACCAGAAGGACGCGAACTGTGGTGGTCACGGCTCGAACCGGTAGCCGACCCCCCAAACGGTGGCTATCCACCGGGGGTTCTGCGGATCTTTCTCCAGCTTCTGGCGGAGTCTCCGCACGTGGACCGTGACCGTCGCCGGATCCTGCCAATCGGCCGATGAGTCCCACACTTGCTCCAGTAGTTGGGACCGGGTGAAGACTTGGCGGGGCGACATCGCCATGAACAGCAGCAGTTCGAATTCCCTCCGGGTCAGGTCCGCCAGGTGGCCTCCGACTCGAACTTCACGTTTCGTGACATCGATGGTGAGGTCGCCGAATTCGAGTTGGTCCACATCCGAACGCGGCGCCGCCCGCCTCAGCACCGACCGCACCCGGGCAGTGAGCTCTCGGGGCGAGAATGGCTTTGGCACATAGTCGTCGGCGCCGAGTTCGAGACCGAGAACGCGGTCTGACTCCTCCCCTCGGGCCGTGAGCAGGATGACCGGGACGTCGCTGCGTTGCCGGATTGAGCGTAGGACCGACAGGCCGTCCACGGCCGGCAGCATCACATCGAGCACCACCAAATCGGGTAGGGACTCCTCGAGTCGGCGCAGCGCTTCATGTCCGTCGGCGACGGGTTCTACCGAGAAGCCGTCGCGTTCGAGGTAATTGGTGACCACCTCACGAACCATCGGTTCGTCGTCAACCACCATCACGGTCATTCCTTCGTATCCGGTCATCATGTTCAATGCTACGCCGCGGGAGTCCTGATCCTTCCCGGCGGGTAGCCGAGTTTCTCGTTTCTTCACTGCTTGCTGGGTGCACGATGGGC
Organism: Acidimicrobiia bacterium; assembly: GCA_041576165.1. Lineage (GTDB taxonomy): Bacteria > Actinomycetota > Acidimicrobiia > Spongiisociales > Spongiisociaceae > JBFGLM01. Next base: position 84,690 of record JBFGLM010000014.1, on the reverse strand, counting down.
CCGGACACGCCGTCCTTGAGCGGGAAATACCCAGCAGTTGACGGCGCGTATGTTCCCGCAACCTGCCTAGATTGACGCCGTGCGCATCGTGATTGCGACCGCCGGCGTTCTGCCACCGGAACCGGTCGCCGACTTCGTGGAGCGTCTCGTAGCCGGCAACGAAGCTTCGGTGTTGGTTGTAACCGTCGTCGAAGCGCCCCGCTCCTTTCTCGACCAACTTCGTTCCGAAGAATGGCGGCCGTTCGACGAAGAACTCGAAGCCGATATCACCCCCGATGACCGGCACGTGACCAGCTACATCGAAGAGCGGGGGAAACGCCTGGTCGAGCCGGTAGTGAGCGCTCTCCGCGCCCGCGGGGTCGAGGCCATGTCGAGGTTCATCGAAGGTGGTGACGCCGGGGCCGGCATCGTTGATGTGGCAACCCAACATGAGGCAGACCTGATCGTCATGGGGGCAACCCGCAAACTGTTCACCGAAGCGGCGTGGATGAGTGTTTCGATGCAGGTCACACAGAACTCCAGGTTGCCCGTCTTGCTGATTCCTGCACCGCTCAAGTCGGCCGGCGAGCCCACCGAGGACACGCCGGTCATCGACACCGCCATACCCCGCCTCGACGAAGCTTGATCAGCGCGGCACGTCCAGCGTCAGGGTTTCGCCACAGAATCCATTGACCGAATCGCTCGCCGCGACGACGACCTGATCGACATCTGGAGGTATATCTACCGGCGACAGGGATCGGGTGAACGGCTGCTCCGTCTCGTGAGGATGGGCCAGCACCCGCACGCCGAGTACGGTTCCGTCGACCTGGCGAACCTCCCACGCATCTGCATACTTGTCCCACCCAGTGTCACCGGACCGCACCGTGGCGTCGAAGCGGAAGCTGCCACCGCTCAACACCTGGATCGTGCCATCGATCACATCGGCACACGCCTGCACGCTCCCTGCTCCGGTCGACGCCGGCGCCGCGCTGCTGCTCGAGGTGGCAATCGCCGCCTCACTCGGGGCCGGTGCCGTCGCGGACGCCTCGGATGTCGCGTCCGCCCCACAGCTCACCAAGGTGAACCAGACGGCGATAGCAGGCCAGAATCGGACCCAGCGGCGCATGTGGACAACGATATCGCGCCGCACAGGCAACGGACCCGCTGGCGCGGTATGCCAACGGCAAGACGTCTGTTGACGCCCGGCGGACTCGAGGGCAGGCTCGCAGACGTTCCGCACTACTGTGGCGGCATGCGCATCGTCTCGCTGTTGCCGAGCGCAACCGAAATCCTGTTTGCCCTGGGAGTAGGCGACGACGTCATCGGCGTGACCCACGAATGTGACTACCCGGCTGCGGCAAGCGATCTTCCGCGCGTGACCGAGGATCTGCTGGCGAGCGGTCTCTCGCCGTCCGAGATCGACGCAGCCGTCGCTGCCTCGGTATCCGATATACACACCATCTACCGGCTCCACGAAGACCGGCTCCGGGCGCTCGAGCCTGATGTGATCGTCACCCAGAACCTCTGCGAGGTCTGCGCCATTCCTACCGCCACGGTGGAAGCTGCCATCTGCACCATGCCGCGCGCCGCTCGGGTCGTTGCCTCCGACCCGCACACGCTGGACGACCTCTTGTTTTCGATCGCGGAGATCGGCCATCAGGTCGGAGCTCCCAACGTCGACCAGCTCGTCGGCAGCCTCAGCGACCGGCTGGCGGCGGTGCGCCGATCCACTCGGCGGCGCCCTCATCCGACGGTGGCTGCGCTCGAGTGGCCCGATCCGCCTTTCGTGCCCGGCCACTGGGTGCCGGACATGGTCGAAGCTGCTGGCGGGGTGAATCTGCTGGGGACCTCCGGGGAGAAGTCGAGTCGCACCGCCTGGCATGATCTGACTCGCGTCAACCCCGATGTCGTGCTGCTGGCATTCTGCGGTTTCGACCTGGGGACCTCAGTCGAGCACTTCGAAGCGATGTGCAACAGCGAGGACTGGCTGCTGTTCGCCAAGAACGCCCGCGTCTTTCTCGCCGATGGGTCGGCCTACTTCAGCCGGCCCGGGCCGCGGCTAATCGACGGCGTGGAGATGCTCGCGTACGCTCTGCACGGCATTGAGTCCGTGCGGCCGCCCCGGGGCAGGATCGTTGAGCTGAACGACGATGGTTGGACCGAGGTCGGCACTTGATGGAACGCGGTGCGAGGGGTACGCACCTCAGGCTGAGCCGCCCACGAGGTCGTCGTACACAGCCAGAAATGTCTCGATCTCGTCCAACGTTCCGACGCTGACGCGCGTCCACTCAGTCGACGTGGGCCGCACGATCACGCCTCGCTCCAGAAAACCCTCGGCGGTGGCCGCCGGATCGCCGGGCAAGCGGCAGTACACGAAATTCGTCTGACTATCGGCAACAGGGACATCGCGGGCGGTGAGGCCGACGACCAGCGCATCGCGCCCCCGCGCATTTCGTAACACGGCCGCTTCCACTTGATCTTGATGCCGCACGGCCTCGAGTGCCGCCACCTGCGCAACCCGGTTTGCGGTGAACGGGAGCTGTACCCGGCGCAACTCAGCGATCAGGTCCGCGTTGCCGACGGCGTAACCGATCCGCAAACCGGCCAAGGCGTACACCTTCGAAAATGTGTGCAGCACGATCAGGTTCTGGTAGGCGTCCACGAGCGGGACCATCGTTTCGTAATCATCCGCGGCGACGTAGTGGAGGTACGCCTCGTCGACCACTACCAGTACTCGATCAGGGACCTGGTCGAGCAAGCGTCGCACATCGGCCGTCGGAACGTGGGTACCGGTCGGATTGTTCGGATTGCACACGAACACCACCGCGGTATCGTCTCTCACGGCGGCGCCCATAGCGTCCAGCTGCAGCCGATGCTGGCCATCGAGGGCCACCGGAATCGCCTCGGAGCCGGTGATGGTCGCGGCAAGGGCGTAGACAACGAAGCTCGGGTGGGGGTACACGATGCTCGTTCCCGGGCCCGCGACTGCCAGGGCCATTTCGCGCAGGAGTTCCGCGCCTCCTCCACCGAACCAGAGGTGATCGGGATTCACTCCGATGAGCGCTCCCACCGCGGCCCCAAGCTCGGTATACGTGGTTTCCGGATACCGGTTGACTTCGGTGGCCGCCCCTCGGATCGCTGCGACGACTTCCGGGAACGGTGACGTGGGTGATTCATTGGAGGCGAGTTTGATGACCTCACTCAGGCCATACAGATCCATGATCTCCCGCTCGCCTCGACCCGGTACGTAAGGGCGAAGTGCTGTCAGACCTTTTCGCAACGTGACCATGGGCAGAGCCTAGGTGTCCTTCCGGTTACCCGTCGCAGGCAGGCCCTACCTGGCGACACGCTCGGTTCACCTGCTCGAAACCGGATTATGTATTGACAAACATCTATATTTGCGTCACGATGAACTCTCTCATATATAGACGATTGCCTATATATAAGGAGTAGGCACATGCGTTTCACGAGCATCGAACGATCCCGGCGTCGGCCATTGACCCGGCAGTCTCCGGCCCCGGCCAATCCGCTGTGCGCATGGCGCGAAGCCACAGGACCCGGATTCCAAACGGCCGTGAGCGGTCAGATGACATCCTTCGTGACGGCCGTGTCAGCTTCCGGCTATTGCCGCCGGCCGTGATCGAGGGCCTGACCATTCGGGTGTCCGATGGACATAGTTGAGCAGTGCTGCGAGCCGTTGCTCGACGAACCGCTGCAGATGACCGAGTCCCGGCGTCTGGCCCGCTGGTTTTCGGTCCTCGCCGACCCCACCCGGCTGCGATTGTTGAGCTTGATTGCGGCTGCCGGCGAAGCCTGCGCAGCATGTGACCTGGTCGAGCCGCTCGGCGTATCCCAGCCCACCGTTAGCCATCATCTCAAGGTGCTGCGCGAGGCCGGCCTGGTCGAGAGCACGAGGCAGGGTCGATGGGTCTACTACCGAGCGGTGTCGGAACGACTGGCGGTCTTGAGCCGGGCCCTCGGAGCCTGATTCAGCTGCCGGGAGCTTTCTGCCGGGACCCCGCATCCGGACTTCTTGGTGGCGCAGTTGATTACGGTGGCGGCTCACGGAGGTGATCATGAACCCGGAGCCAATGTCACCCGAGGAGTTTCGCGAGTTTGGACGTCTCCTCATCGACTGGATCGCGGACTATTGGGAGCGCCTGGAACACCTTCCGGTCCAATCCGACGTCAAGCCCGGTGACATTCGGGCCCTCCTCCCCCCACAAGCGCCCGAGCAGCCCGAACCGTTTGGGGAGATTGTCGCGGATCTCGATCGGGTCGTCGCACCCGGCCTCGTCCACTGGCAGTCCCCCAACTGGTTTGCCTTCTTCCCGGCCAACGCATCCTTCCCGTCGATCCTCGGTGAGCTGGCCGCAGCCGGCCTCGGCCAGCAGGGCATGTTGTGGTCGACCTCTCCGGCTCTGACCGAGATCGAAACCCACGTGCTCGACTGGTTCGTTGACCTGCTCGAGTTGCCACAACATTGGAAGAGCACCGGCTCGGGCGGTGGCGTGATCCAGATGAGCGCGTCCGACTCGACCCACACAGCGATGCTGGTGGCACGCGAGCGAGCCCGAACCCGCGGGGCGGCCGTCGACGACATGGTGGTCTACACGTCGGCGCAGGCCCACAGCTCGATCGAGAAGGGCGCCAAGGCCGCCGGCTTCCGCCACGTGCGTCTGATCGATGTGGATGACGAGTTCGCCATGCGGCCGGACGCTCTGAGTGATTCGATCGAGGCGGACCGGGCCGGGGGGCTGGTGCCGGCATTCGTTGCCTCCACCATCGGAACGACCGGCACGACTGCTGTGGATCCGGTGGCATCGATAGGCGACATCGCTCGCATGGACCGGCTGTGGCACCATGTGGACGCTGCGTTTGCCGGGACGGCGATGCTGTGCCCCGAGTTTCGCCACCACCAGGATGGTCTGGCCGGCGTTGATTCCTACACCTTCAATCCTCACAAATGGATGGCGACCAACTTCGACTGTTCGGTGTTCTACGTGTCGGACCGGCGCGAGCTCACAGAGACGCTGACCATAGTGCCCCCCTACCTGCGCAACGCGGCCAGCGAGTCGGGCGACGTCATCGACTACCGCGATTGGCATGTGTCGCTGGGTCGACGCTTCCGGGCACTGAAACTCTGGTGGGTGCTCAGAACCTATGGCGCGACCGGACTGCGAGCATTGGTGCGCGAACACGTGGAGCTGGCTCGGGACCTCGAACAGCGCCTGCTAGCCGATCACCGCTTCGAGATGATCGCTCCGACGACATTCTCGCTCGTCTCCTTCCGGCACGTTGGCGGTAATGCGGCCACCGACGCTCTGGCCGAGGCGATCAACCGGACGGGATCTGCCTACCTCACCGCCTCGGTCGTCGGCGACACCCGGTTCATTCGTGTGGCGATCGGTCAGACCAACACCCGCCGCGCCCACGTGGACGCGTTGTGGGATCTCATTGACCGACTGGCGCTTGCCGCCTGAAGCCCCAGGGTCTGGCGTCACGCGCCGGTCAGCTGGAGATCGATCGGCCGGGATGTGGCCAGCAGCAGGTACCGCTCGTCATGGGCAAGCCACAAGCCTTCGTCGACCTCGAACCATTGGTGCGCTGGAAACGCGGCCAGGTGGCGGCGCTGTGCCCGGGTCGGAGCCTCGTACAGCCGCACGGCGTGACCCGGAGCATGGAGAGCCGGCAGCGTTGCTGCCAGATCGAAGTCACCAAACAGCCTGGCGAGGGCCACCGCAGACGCAACGGACCCCTGCGGGTCCCGATACTCGACATGTCCGCAGTTGCCGCAAGCCACGACGTGGAGGCCGGCAAACCGCTGCGCGACATGACGGCAGGTCTGGTTGTCGGGTGAGCCAGGTATGGGTTCCATGTCCTTCACCCTGCCAGCCGGGTGTGACATTTTCGCAACGACGCCTCAACCCGCCCTGACTTCGGCCCGAAACTGGGTCTCGAACAGGTCGGCATACAACCCGCCACGAGCGAGCAACTCGGCGTGGGTCCCGGATTCGACCAGCCGGCCGCGGTCCAGCACGAGGATCTGGTCGGCAGCAAGGATCGTCGACAGCCGGTGGGCGATCACGATCGATGTGCGGTCCATCATCACCCGTTCGAGCGCGTCCTGAATGAGCGCCTCCGACTGGGAGTCCAGATGCGACGTGGCCTCATCGAGAATCAGGATGCACGGGTCCTTCAATATGACCCGGGCGATCGCCATTCGTTGCTTTTCACCGCCGGAGAGCCGATAGCCGCGTTCACCCACCACCGTTTCGAAGCCGTCCGGCAGTGACTCGATGAAGTCAAGGATGTTCGCCGCGCTGGCCGCCTCCGCGAGTTCCCCGATGCTGGCGTTCGGTTTTGCGTAGCGGAGATTGGCGGCGATCGTGTCGTGGAACAGATACGACTCCTGGGTCACGACCCCGATTCCTTCCGCCAGATCCGACAGCGCTGTATCGCGCACGTCCACGCCGTCGATCCGAACCGCCCCTTCCGTCACGTCGTAGAGGCGGGGGAGCAAATAGCTGATGGTCGTTTTCCCGGCGCCGCTCGGGCCCACCAGCGCAACCAGCTCGCCCGGCTCGACCTTGAAGGAAATGCCCTCCAACGCCCATTCCCGCGTACCGGCGGGACTCGTGCCCCCGTCGTCGTCGCCGGGCCGCCCGAAACGCTTGGTCGCTGCCAGGCCGACTGGATCATCGCCCTGGTAACGGAAGCGCACGTCGTCGAACTCGACCGAGCCGGAGATCGCACCCAGCGGCTCTGGCTGGGCCACTTCGGCTATGTCGTGACGAAGGTCCAGCACCTCGAACACTCGCTCGAACGAAACGAGCGAAGTTGCGAACTCAACCCGCGCATTGGTAATCGCCGAGAGTGGTCCGTAGAGCTGGTTCAACAGCGTTGAAAACATCACGATTGTCCCCAGGGTAAGCCCGCCGTTGATGACCATGAAGCCACCCACCCAGAAGACCGCAGCGGTACCCACCGCGCTGACCAGGCCCAGCGCCGCGAAGAACCAGCGGCCGACGACGGCCCGCTGCACACCGAGATCGCGCACCATTCCCGCCTCTTCCGAGAATCTGGCTACCTCGCTGTCACCTCGATTGAACAACTTCACCAGCAATGCGCCCGACACGTTGAAGGTCTCCTGGAGGATGGCGCTCATCGACGCGTTGTGCTCCATCTGGCGCTGGGTGATCTTCCGCAGCACCCGCGCAACCCGGCGGGCCGGATACACGAAGAGCGGCAACGCGGCGACGGCCAGGAGGGTCAGACGCCACTCGGCCTGGATCATCACCACCAGGATCACGGCCACCGAAACGATGTTCGACGCAATCGTCACAAAGGTGCCGGTGATCGCCTGCTGTGCACCCACCACGTCGTTGTCGAGACGCGAGATCAGCTCACCGGTACGGGTTGAGGTGAAGAACCGGAGTGACATGCCCTGCAAGTGGGTATACAACGCGCGCCTGAGGTCGAAGATGATGCCCTCGCCGGCCCGCGATGACAGCCACCGCTGCACCGCTCCCACCACTGCGTTGACAAACGGCACCCCGATCATCCCCGCCCCGAGCACGGTCAGCAGTCCGACGTTCCGCTCGGGAATCGCTACGTCAACCAACTCCCGAATGAGGAGGGAGGGAACGACGCTCAGAGTCGAGATGACGAAGATCGTGACGACCACTCCGATCAGCTCAGTCCGGTACGGTCGCCCATACGCGAACACCCGTCCCAGCAAGGACCGATCGATATCCGGTGCACGCTGGTCTTCGTCATACCGCAGGTACGACCACCAGCCCCCTTGATGGAAGATGGCAGATTCCCTTCGTAGTGTGCCGTCAGGATACGGCAGACGCGCGAGTGCGCAGACGCGAAGCCGCAGCCCAGCGGACCCCGACGGCCACAGCTACAGCTACAGCCGGACAGGCAGTGAGCGAAGCCGCAGGCGAGCGACGCCGCGGCGGCGTCGGCCCTTACAGGGGGGGGGAATAGGCTCCGGCCGTCCTCCTCGCACTGGGGCGCAGCGGCCTGTGCGGTGCGACCCAGCAGCGGCGCGGCCGACAGGCCGGTCCCTAAACGAACGCCACCCGAAGGTGGCGCCACTCGACGGCGGCCTGCCGCCGTCGAAACCTCACTTCGTTGGTGCGGTGTCCTCTACTACGACGGGCCGGCCGGCCACGCCTCGATAGGCTTCGAAGGCCTGTTCCTCGATGTGGGCCAGTTCCACCATGGATTCGGCCATCAGGAGGCCGACTTCCGGTTCTTCGTCGGTGCGGTAGAACAGTTCGTAGCGGTACACATCGTCCCACCAAACGAACCGCACCCCGCCCTCGACCTGAAACTCAGCGGCTTCCTGGCCGTCGATCGACAGGTCCCGGCAGGCGAGTGCGTCCGCCAGTTGCACTCGCAGGCACGGGTCTTCGATCTCCTCACTTGGTTCGCCGGCAAGACCGACCAGCAGGACCGCCTGCTGTCCCACGACGCGGCTCTGGCTATAGGGCTGTACCGACCAGAGCCCAAAGGCAGCAGCCACTTCGGAAGCCAACCGTCCCGTGTTTGGCTTGTACACCAGCTGGCTCGTGACATGCTCCACCGAGGCCGGGATCGCGCCGGGGAACTTGACCCCGGGCAGCGCAGATGCAATATCCGCCCGGTGTGCCTGGACATACGCGTCCGCCCGTCCGCTGCGACGCCACACCTCACCCGCGACTGATGCTGCATCTAGACCCGGATCCGAAATGGCCAGACTGTCGTTGACCCACTCGATCCCCGCCGCCGAGCTCAACGCCAGCCCGGCGACCCGTGCTTCGACGGCCTGGGCGAGAAGCGTCGTGGCCGTGGTGGACGAAGCCTGGACGTCGCCGATCCAATCTGTCGAACGTTGACCAACATCACCGAGCGAGGCCTCCCCGCACGCGGCGAACAGCATCGTCGCTGCGACGACACTGGCTGCTACCCGCAACAATCGGTCGTTTCTGACGGCCATCTACTGAAAAGACGTTCCTGGCCCGCGTGAAGTTCCCTTAACGATACGCTGCCAAACACGATGTCACGAACTATCCGCCTGATCACCGATGAGTTCGCTCACGATCCTGCCTTGGACACCGCGGTGTCGCGTGCCGTGCTCCTCGGGGTCGACGAGGGGAGCGAACCGGAGACGCTGCGGATCCACCGACCCGGCGACGTCGTGGCGTTCGGACGTCAAGACGCAGCGTCGCCCGGCTATCTGGGCGCGGTGCGGGCGGCCCGGGCGTTTGGATTCACGCCGATCGAGCGTCTAGCCGGCGGCCGGGCGGCCATATTTCACGCAGAGACGATTGCCTTCGGATGGGCGATGCCCGAGGCATCACCCAAGGAAGGCGTCACGGAGCGCTTCCTCACGTTGGGCCGGATCATGGTGTCGGCGCTACAGGGGCTGGGGATCGACGCCGGTATCGGCGAAGTTCCTGGTGAGTACTGCCCGGGGAACTACAGCGTGAACGCGCGGGGCGAGCGCAAGCTGGTCGGCACCGGCCAGCGATTGACCCGGCGGGCGGCCCACGTCGGCGGTGTGGTCGTCGTCGGCGGCCGCGATCTCGTCAATCGAGCATTGACACCCGTGTACCGAGAGCTGGGGCTGAACTGGCGACCGGAAGCGACAGGCGACGTCAGATCCGAGCGGCCGAACGTCAGCTGGGAGTCTGTCCGGGACGCAATCGTCGAGGCGTTTCGGGCCCGCTTCGAGATGATCGCGGACGAGTTACCGGCCGAGACGCTGGAGCGCGCCAAAGAACTCGCGCCCGAGCACGTCCCGCGGTCGGCTTGATCAGCCGGCGCGGACCACGAATTCGAGCTTCAGCCGGTTTCCTGAGTCATCTGCGGCGGTGACCAGGAAGGGCTGCTCGAGCGGGGCATTCCGGAAGGCCATCGTGACGCTCCAGGTGCCATCAGCGCCTGCGACCGCAGTTGCGTCGCCGTACTCGGAGGTCAGTGTGACTCGCGAGCCGGTAGCGGCGGTGCCAGAGAAGACGTCCGTCGCCGGATTGCCGGAGGCCTCACCCGCGGTGGCGGCCGCAGTAAAGGCGACCGTCGAGGGAGCATCGTCTGGGGTTTCCCGACGATCCTCCCCCGACGGATCATCCTTCGGCGGACTTTCGACGGCCGGCTGGGTGGTGGTCGTTGTGGCGGACGTCTCCGGTGTGTAGGTGACCGTCACCGTGGCGTCCTGCTCGTTCCCCGCCGCATCAAACGCTGTGAAGCGGACCGGATTGGTCCCGGCCTGCAGAATCAGCTCGATCGACCACAGTCCGTCTGGGCCGACCGCGACTGTCGGCTCCGGGTCGACGCCGGTGCGAGCCACGACGGTCGATCCCGGCTCGGCGCTGCCGCTGAACTCGACCAGCGGGACAGCCGCGCCACCGAAGTCGTCGGCCGTGTACTCAGCATCGTTCTCTGGTGACGTAACGGTGATGGCAGGAGGGGTCAGGTCGGCCACTGCAATCGATGTCACCGGAGCGCCTTCGCCGTCGGCCGTTGTCGGTGTTCTCGCATCTGGATCACCGTCCACAGTCACAACATCAGCGGCAGGGCTGGGCTGCCTGGTGGCAGCTTCGCCCTCAGGATCGGTCGGTGCAGTCATGCGGCCCGGAGCAAGTGTCAGACCGACGAACAGCAACACAGCCGCAAATGCGCCGGCGAATACGAAGGTGCGCGACCGATTGTGGGTGACGACCGGCGTTTGACGAAGTGCGGGGATACCCGACTCGAACAACAGCAGGTCGGCTTCCGCCACTGCGCTATTCAACTCTCTCGCCGCGTGGCGAGCTCGTTCGTCCAGGATGGTCATATCAGATCACGGTCCATGGTCTTGAGACGCTTGGCGAGCGTCTTTCGTGCCTTGTGTAGATGCACTTTCGCAGTGCTTTCCGAACATTCGAGGATCTCAGCGACCTCGGCGATCGGCCGGTCCTCCAGGTAATGCAAGGCCACCGCCTGGGCCTGCCGTTTGGGAAGGTCTCGCACCATATCCCAGAACTCATCTGAGGGTTCATCCAGTTCCCGGATTGCTTCCTGGCGGCCGAGGCCGATGCGGGACAAGGCCTTGGCCTCCGAGGTCCGCTTGCGGAACAACGAAACCGATTTGTTGGACACAACACGTCGAACCCAGGCTCCTGGGGCCTCGTATCGGCCCACCCGGTCCCACTGCTGATGTGCTGCAATAAACGCCTCCTGCGCCAAATCCTCAGCCGCGATGCGGCTCCCTGACAGGGCATACGCGAGGGCAACCACCGAACGGAACTCCCGCTGGTAGAAGGAATCAAAGTCCTCCGGAAGCGTCACCACCCCTGGGTGGTCGCTCTGGGCCTTGCTCATCACGGCTCCGTGCTGGACTTCGACCCCGCCTTGATCGCTGTCGTGTGTTCACCCGTACACTCGTTCGGGGGTCGAAGAAGGTTTATCGATCGGGGCGATTCAGGAACGGTAACCGCTGATGGTGAATAAGGCCCAGTCGACGACTGACCCGCCAGCGGTAACCTCCGCCCGGTGCGGCGTATTCTGGTGATCCACGGGCCGAATCTGAACCTGCTGGGGATCAGGGAGCCTTCCATCTACGGGACCCTCACGTTGCCGGGGCTCGATCAAGGTTGTGCTGCGTGGGGTGACCGGCTCGGCGTGGAGGTCGAGACCGTCCAGACCAACCACGAGGGTGCAATCATCGACGCGATCCAAGAGGCCGGCGCCGGGTTCGACGGGATCGTGCTCAACCCTGGTGCGTTCGCCCATACTTCCTACGCGATCGCCGATGCCGTCGCCGCGTCCCGCATCCCCACCGTCGAGGTCCACATCTCCAATATCCGGGATCGGGAACCGTACCGGGCCCGCAGCGTGATCGAGCCCGCCGCCGTGTAACAGATCTTCGGCCGGGGCGTGGAGGGCTATCGGTGGGCAATGTGGCATCTCGTCCATCGGGCAGCGCTGCCGTTCTCGACGCTGGCGTACGGCGCCCACTCCGACCAGGTCGGCGACTTGCGCGTCCCGCCGGGGACAGAAACCCGGCCGCTGGTCGTTCTCTTCCATGGTGGCTACTGGCGCGACCTCTGGACCCGCGACCTGATGGACGGGATGGCCGTCGACCTCTCCCGGCGCGGCTACGCGACCTGGAACGTCGAGTACCGGCGGATACCTCCGATTGGAGGATGGCGGTCCACGCTGGCGGACGCAGTTGCTGCGCTCGACCACGTTTCCGAGATCGCGATGACATCACCGTGCGACCCGGGCAACGTGACACTCATCGGGCATTCCGCGGGGGCCCTACTGGCCTTGCTGGCGGCAACCCGAAGTGAGCGGATCTCGCCCAGCCGCGTTGTTTCGCTAGCCGGAGTGTTGGATCTGGCGGCGCTCCACGATCCAGAAGATCCGCAGAACGGACCCCATCGGTTCCTTGGCACCGAGGCGACCACGGTAATTCCTGCGGCCTCACCGATCGAACAAGTTCCGGTAGGGGTACCGCAGCTGATCGTCCACGGGTCCCATGACGAGGACGTCCCGCAGCAGGTGAGCCGGTCATATGCCGAACGCGCGGCACGGGCCGGCGACGATGTCGAGACCATGTGGCTCGATGGGGTCGATCACATGGATCTCATCGATCCGGACTCGGCGGCCTGGGCCCAGATCACGGAAGGGTTGTGAACCTCAGAGCGCGCAGCAGCGTTGGGCCCTGCGTTGCGGCACCCGTGTGATCACAACGCGTCCGCGAGCCGGCGTTTTCGCGCCCGGTTGGTGGCATGCGTTCGTTACCCGGGCTCGGGGTGATGGTCGATTGGCGCGCGTGTTCAGGCCGGCGGGGCCGGCTCCCGGGTGGCGTACTCGCGATCGAGCATGAGGATCGCAGCTGGGTTGCCGTTCGCGAACCGCAACTGATCGACGATCTCGCCGACCGTCGACTCCTCTTCCACCTGCTCGTTCATGAACCACTGCAGCAGTGGGTAGGAGGCGGCGTCTCCCTCCCGCTGAGCGAGATTGAGCAGCTCGCCGATACTGGCGGTGACATCCTGTTCCTGGCGTAGTGCCAACTCAAACGCCTCCAGCGGGCTGCCCGGGACAGCTCCCGGCGCCTCGATGGGGCCCAGCCGCACCTGGTTGCCCCGGTCGAGCACAAAGTCGAAGAATTTCACGGCGTGTGCCCGCTCCTCCTCCGCCTGAGTCCGCATCCACGCCTCGAAGCCGGTGAGGCTCTGAGTCGAGAAGTAGGCAGCCAGCTGCAGGTAGGTGTGCGACGACGAGAATTCGAGGGATATCTGGTCGTTGTACGCACCAGCGAGCGTGTCACTCATCGGCATCCGGTGGCCTCCGCAGTCGGGAACCGGGCATGGTATCGGGCTCATACACAGGCCGCGACCAGGTAGCCTCCGGTCTGTGGTTTCACTCGAACTGGCACGAGAGCTTCAAGAAGCAGGCCTCGTATGGGAGCCCCGGGAGCACGATCGCTTTGCGATCCCCGACCGGGACCTCGACGGGCAGATCTTTGCGATCAACGATCTCTCGACCGAAATCCACGAATTCGGTCCGCTTCGCGCGATCACGTTCAACGGCGCGGTCGAGTGGTCGCTCGACTGGATTCTGTCGGAGGATGTTGTGTGGCTGCCGACTGAATCCCAGCTCCGCGACGCCGTGGGCGAGGCATTCGTCCGTCTGGATCAAACCATCGATGGCTACCGGTGCACGTTCCGGCTCGAAGGCCGGGAGAGCCACGAGACCGCCGGCTCCGCCCCGGACGCATATGCGCTGGCGCTGCTTGCGCTGTTGCGCGACAAACGCGCCCGCCGTACCGCCTGACGTCAGCTGCCCTCCGCACCCATCCGCCGCAACCCGATGATTTGTGCTGCGGCCAAGTCGGCGACGATGGCGCCCAGCACCAACAACGTGATCAGTCCGGCCACCGTGAATGCTGAGAATGCTGCAAGAGCGAGGATGATCGTTCCGGCCACCCAGGCGAGATCGCCGGCGATCACGACGAGCACCTCGCGACGGCGCAACGCGGCACGCCGGGAAGTGTGGAAAACGAAGGCTGCCCATGGGAGGAGCCCGATGCCGACGGCTCGTAGAACGATCGGCTCGATACCACTGAAGCCCGCCAGCGGACCGGCGGCGAGCACCAAAGCGAGCCCCGATGCCAGGCTGAACGCCGCGTTGGCCTGCAAGACGCGGCGCAGTATTGCATCGATCGACGCGGTCGTGGCTGTCATGCGTTCCTCCTCAGAAGCTCAACCCCATCGTGCGGTCGGCGGGTCATGACTGCAATTACCTGACAGGTCATCGTCACGCAGCGAGGAGGTCGGTACATTTGGGTGTATGGCGACCCGACCAATCGGCCCCCTGCTCAAGGAGTGGCGGGAGCATCGACGCTTGAGCCAGCTGGCACTCGCCGAGGCAACCGGGGTATCCCAGCGACACCTCTCGTTCGTGGAAACCGGCAAGTCCAAACCGAGCCGCGAACTCGTGCTTCATCTGGCCGAGGGCCTGGACGTGCCACTCCGCGAGCGCAACGTCCTGCTCCATGCCGCCGGTTTTGCGCCTCAATATCAGGAAACGGCGCTGGAGGATCCCGAGATGGCCTCGGTGAAGCGGGCGATCGATCTGATGCTGGAGCGCCACGACCCATACCCGGCCGTGGCCCTCGACCGCCACTGGAACTTGGTCCGGGCCAACCAGGCGGCCACTACGTTCACGCTCGAGTGGGCTTCCCCCGAGTCGATCGAGGCGGCGGGCGGGAACTTGCTCCGTCTGTTCACGCACCCGACCGGCTTGGGCCAGCACATCGTGAATCTGGAGGAGCTGGCCGCCGCGACCGCGGTCCGGCTGCGACGGGAGCTGATCGCCGATCCGGCCGACGCCCACCTCCAAGAGCTGATCGAGGAGGCGACGGCAATGCTCGGGGTCGGCGAGCGCACCACCGGCGACGTCGAGCGGTCGGCGGACTTCGTCCTGCCGCTGCATATGCGCCGAGGGACGATCGAAATCAAAATGTTCTCGACCCTCGCGACCATTGGCTCGCCCCGGGACATAACGATTCAGGAGCTAGTCATCGAACTCTTCTTCCCGGCCGACGACGCCACCGAGCAGTATTTTCGTGCGAGGGAGTCATCGAACGCCGAGTTCTCGTGAGCCAGGACGGGGCCCAAAGGCGAGAGGGACCGATCGGCGAGTGGTGAATCTAGGCTGGACCTCATGAGCCTCGAGACGGTCATTGCCGATATGCAGGACAGATCCGGGGACTTCGCACCAGCCGACCCGCGGCGGTACTTTCACGACACCTACCTGCGCACCACCATCGCAGTTGGCGAGGCCCTGGCGGACGGAGTCTTCCTCGACCCGGATTGGGTCGAACGCTGGGACGTCGTGTTCGCCGAGCTCTACCTCGAGGCCCTCGAGGAGTGGACCGCCGACACCACTGCCCCGGGCCCATGGGAAGTGGCGTTCACGGCGAGCGACGAAACCCGCCTGCCACCGCTGCGGATGGTCCTCCTTGGTATGAACGCTCACATCAACTACGACCTCCCCCAAGCCTTGGTCGCCGTCATCACCGACGCCGAGTTCGATGACCCGGGCGTGATCGGGCGGCGGGAGGTCGATCACCGGCGCATCGACGACATCCTCGCATCCCGGGTCGCGGCAGAAGACAAACAGCTGGAGAAGGTGGAACAGCCGGGAGACCGGACGCTAGTCGACCGGCTGCTCACACCGTTCAACCGGCTCGGCACCAAGCGCTTCCTGAAGGAAGCGCGCGCCAAGGTCTGGGCCAACGCCCGGATCCTGTCACATGCCCGCCGTGACGGCAGCTACACGGCTCGGATCTCCGAGCTGGGTGAGCTCTCCCGGCGACGGGTCGAAGACCTCATAGAGCCGCGGTACGTCGTGCTGGAGTTGGCGGCGCGCGGCTTTGGCGTCGTCCTCAGTACCTAGCCAACGCGAAGAGCCTTCAGCCGTGGGCGGCTTCCACGATCGAACGGGCGATCGCATCAGCCGCCTGCGCAGGAGGTTCGCCGGCAGTCACTGATCGCTCGAGCAGCTGCCTGACCCGCTCGCCTACTCCGGCGATACGGCGTTTGTACTCGCCCTCGACGTAATCGATTCGCTCCCGCATCGCCGAGATCGCTCCACCGACGCTCGCCACGTAGTCCGGCACATATACAACCCCGCGTTCGTGCAGCAGCCGGCCGTGCTGAGGGGTCGCCAGCTGGTTGTTGGCACTGCCGCAGATGATGCGGGCGCCGATCTCGTCAACGGTCGAGTCGTTGACCACCGCCCCCAATGCACATGGGCTGAACACAGCTGCCGCCACCTTGTGGATCGCTTCCGGCGCCGCTGCCGCCGCGCCAAAACGCGCCCGGGCTCTGTCGACTTTGCTGGTATCGAGATCGGCGACCGTGAGCCGGGCACCAGCTCCGGCCAGCAATTCAACCAGGCGGGCACCCACGTTGCCCAGGCCCTGGACGGCCACATGTCGATTGCGGAGGTCGCTGCTGCCGAATACATGGGCCACCGCGGCCAGGATCGACACGTAGACCCCCTCCGCCGTCGCCGGAGACGGGTCGCCTGTCTTGCCCGGGAGACCCACCACGTACGAGGTGCGGCGATGTATGACTGCCATGTCGTCTGGGGTCGTCCCGACATCTTCTCCACAGAAGTACCTGCCGCCGAGTGCCTCGATCGCATCGCCCAACGCCTCAAACTGGCGATCGGTCTTTCTGGCCGGGTCGCCGATGACAACCGCCTTGCCGCCGCCGAAGGGCAAGTCGCTCATTGCCGCTTTGTAGGTCATGCCTTTCGAGAGCCGGAGCGCGTCGGTGAGGGCGAGGTCAGTGCGCTCGTAATCGAACATGCGCACCCCTCCGCCAGCCGGCCCCAACACCGTCGAATGGATGGCGATGATGGCGTGGAGTCCGGATGCCCGCTCGGATACGTAGGTGACCGACTCGTGACCGTCGTACTCGGGATGGTCGAACATCGCCCGCACCCTAGAGCGCCGTTACTGCTGGAAAGCATCCTTGACATAATGGAAAGAAACGAGGTTTACATTCGCGTCGTGAACCTTCGAGGTGCAGACCGGTCAGACGTACCTCCGCGAGTTCCTGCCAGCCGTGATCGGATATGCCGCGGTCCTGGCCACCATCTTCGTGCTGGTTGACTTTGACACCGGTGGCGCTGGAAGCTCGGCGTTGCGCTGGCCCCGCTGATCCCGGCGATGTGGGGTTGTCTGGCGATCGTGCGCCACCTCCAGCGGGTGGACGAGCTGCAGCGCCAAATCCAGCTCAGCGGCATGGCGACGGGTCTTGGCGTCGCGATGATCACCGCCATCACGTTCGGATTCCTGGCGCTGGCCGGGCTCGAGGCCGACGGGTCCGGCCATGGATCATCTGCGCAAACGGCATGCTGGCCTGGCTGGTGGGGAGCGCCCTGGCCTCGCGGCGAACGCTGTGAAGAACCGGATCCGGGAACTCCGCTCAGGCCGGGGATGGAGTCAGAGCAGACTTGGCGACGCACTCGGTGTTTCCCGGCAGACGGTCAACCCATCGAGAACGGCCGGTACGACCCCAGCCTGCCGCTCGCCTTCAAGCTGGCGGCACTTTTTGAGATGCCGATCGAAGAACTGTGCATGCCGGACCATCCGGTGGCCAACCGGACTGTCCCGAGCTGATTCGCTTTCAAGAAACCACTTTCGGTAGTCGATATCACTCTCAATGCGTCAAGGACTGGGAGGTCAATTGACAACGACACGCGCCGGTATCGCCCGGTCAGCTTCGGCTGTGGTCGCGCTCATGGTCGTGTCCCTGCTCATCATCACCGGCTCGCGCGCCGCCTTCACCGGTCAGACGACCAACCCGGGCAACTCGGTGGCGGTGACCAATGGGGTCTTCACCGACAACGACGGGAACATCCCCATGTTCTCGGTCACCAACCTCGTTCCCGGCGACATCGTGTCGTCGTGCATCACGCTCTACTACAACGGTCCGTCGACCTTCACGCCCGACCTCGGTGCCAATCTCGTGGACAACACCGATGATCTGGCAAAGGACGTGCTGGTGACCGTCACCGAGACAACCGGTTCGGCGTCGGACACGTTCGGAGATTGCACGGGCTTTGTCGGGGGTACTCCGGTCTTCACGGGTGCGCTCGACACGCTGACTCCCGCCGCGACTACAACGCATTTGCCGATGACGGCTGGGACGTATCGCCGGGTCAAATTCGACATCACGGTGCCTATCGTCGCCGACCCCTTCGGCAAGTCGGTCACAGCCGACTTCGTCTGGGACGGGACCAGCGTCTAGGAACATGCACGCTCGCCCGCCGTCACAAGCGATCAAGGAGCTCCGCTTCTACGCGGGGCTCCTGTCGCTGTTTGTGGTCCACGTGGCACTGTTCCTCCTCGTAGCGGCCGTCGCCTTGCCGGTCGTAGCCGGGTGGGTGGCGTCGGTCATCTCCTCTCACTCGATGGCACCGACGATCGCACGGGGCGACATCGTGGTCGGGCCCCCTCACGACGGCGCGCAGCTGGGCGTCGGAACGGTCATCACGTTCCGCAACCACAACGGCACCCGGGTCACGCACCGAATCGCCGGGCTGCGAGAAGGAGGGGCCTATTCGACCCGCGGCGACGCCAACCGGGTTCGGGACCCGGCGCTCGTCTCCCCCGCAGATATCGAGAGCGCCGGTCGGCTGCTGGTCCCGCTGATCGGTCATCCAATCGTTTGGCGACAGGAGGGAGCCTGGTGCCTGCTCGGGTGGTTCTCGACCGGGATGGTGGCCGCGGTGTGGGCTAGTCGCTGGGCCACCAATCCACGGTTCGATCCGTGGCGCGACCACGATCCGGTCGTGATTGCCGGGCACGGCCGGCACCGGCGGCCTCGGACATGGCACGACACATTGGGAATCTGGGCGGTGGGGACCCATCGCCGCCGCAGGTGGGCCAGGGCCTGAGCTGTCGGACAGTCGCGAGTGATCGAGCTGTGTCGCGTCCATGACAATCGAAACTGCGTAGGCTCGCGACATCCAATCGGCTGACTGGTGATCATGCGTAGGACGCGAGTCTGCCTCTACGGAGGCACTGACCTGCAGGGGATGCCCCCAGATTTCGTTTCCGCCCTGGCCTTCGAGATCCTCTCGCGAATGCACGCGAAGATCCTGACCGGAGGATTCCTCCACAGCAGCAAGCGACCGCACGTCATCTCGACCGATTCGGCCGCTCTGGACGGCGCCCGGCGATATGCGGAGTCCCACGGAGTCGACCTCCAGGATGTATACGAGGCCTGGATACCCGGGACCGTTCTGGAGAAGCGGCCCGATCTCGACGGGGCACGCCGGATGACAGAGGACGCTGGCATCGGGGTCCGCCGGTTGGCCGGCCGCACCGCACTGGGCCGGCGCCTCACCATGGTCCGGGAGGCCGACATCGTGGTGACGATTTCAGGCGGTACACATACGGAGCTGGTCGGGGAACAGGCCATCGAGCTCGGGACCCCGCTCTTGCCGATACCAACTGAAAAGGGCCGGTCGAAAAGACTCCTGAGGGCGTATCGCGACCACGTTGAGCGGCAATTCGCCGATGGCGAACTCGAGACTTGCCTCCGCCGGGTGCGCGAAACGATCCGCTCGACCCCGACCGACGCGGCAGCCGCCGTGGTTGCATTGCTGCAGACCGCCAAGGTCGGCCGGTGTCTCGTTCTCCTGCCGTACGACACGCAGCACGATGAGCTCTACGCCTCCACAATCGAACCGGCGATCTCGCACCGGATGACCCCGGTACGGCTCGACCAGGTCCCATCGAGTGACGCCATCTTCACAAACTTCATCGATGCGGTTGAGGCCGCCACGGCCGTCATCGCCGATGTCACCCAGCTGAATGAGAACGTGATGTATGAGGTGGGCTACGCGCGGGGCAAAGGCCTGGCCCCACTCGTCTACACGATGGACCCGGCGCGGCTGAAGGACCTTCCGTTGTACTTCCAGACAATCAACGTGCGGGTTGCAGCGGACGGGGCCGAACTCGAGAGGTTGATTGATGACTATCTGCGTCACACCAGACTGACGGGAAGAACATCAGAGCGGTGAAGGACCCAGGCGGGCAGTCGGAGTGACAAGCACGGCCGCGCGTTCATCGGAAGTTACGGGTGGCCACCTCGTCGGTCTCGATCGGTTCAAACGAGCGGGCCACCAGGTTGGTGACACCGTCGCGGTATTCCAGCAACCCGTCGATGATCAGCCCCACGCTGCGGCGGGCGATCTCCTTGTTGGCCGACCAGATGTCGGGCAGCACGACGACGTTCAACAGTCCGGTCTCGTCCTCCAGGTTGAAGAAGATCACCCCGGCTGCGGTCCCCGGCCGCTGACGGTGGGTGACAATGCCGCCCACCTTGGCCTTGACTCCGTTGCGGAGCACGGCCAGCGCCTCGGCCACGGTGACGCAGCCCTGGGCGGCCAGCCGCTCTCGGGCGAACTCGATCGGATGGCGGACCGACACCCCGGTCGACCACAGAGCAGCCTGGTGGACCGCGCGCTCATCCATCCCCGGCAGCGGCGGTGCATCGGCCCCGGGCGCCAGCGGCAGCCGGCCGGGACCGATCTCTGCCAGCGCGCCCGCCGCCCACAGCCCCTCTCGACGGTCGAGACCCAATGACTCCAGCGCGCCTGATGCGGCCAGGCCCTCCAGCGCATCAACCGGCAGCCCGGCCCGATGGGATAGGTCGATCGGATCCCGAAACGGCCCGCCGATCTGGCGAGCCACCTCGATGCGGGTGACCTCGGCGTCGCCCAGGTTGCGCACATATCGGAACCCAAGCCGCACCGCCACCGCCGTGCGGATCGGGTCGTCGATGGCGCCTCTCCCCCGCCGCCACCGCATGCCGTAGTAGGTGGCGATGTCGCCGGGATCGGCGTCGTGATGTTCGATCGTGCAGTCGTACCGGGACAGGTTGATGTCGGGGTCGAGCACCACCACCCCGTGGCGGATCGCATCCTGCACCAGCGAATTGGGGCTGTAGAAGCCCATCGGCTGGGCGTTCAACAGGCCCGCCAGAAACTCGGCGGGCCAGTGGTACCGCAACCAGGCCGACATGTACACGATGTAGGCGAAGCTGACCGAGTGGCTCTCCGGAAAGCCGAAGCTGGCGAATCCCTGCAGCTTCTCCCAGATCTCCTCGGCGGCGGCGCCGGTCACCCCGTTGGAGGCCATCCCGGCGAACACCTCATCCCGCAGCCGGGCCATCGCTTCGTCGGAGCGTTTGTGGGTCATCGCGGCCCGCAGCCGGTCGGACTGGCCGCCGTCGAACCCGGCGCACAGTCGGGCCAGCTCCATGAGTTGTTCCTGGAAGACGGGCACCCCGAGGGTCTTTTTGAGGATTGGCTCGGTGAGCGGGTGGGGGTAGCGAACCGGCTCCTCGCCATTGCGCCGGCGCAGGTAGGGATGGACGGACGCCCCCTGGATCGGACCGGGCCGGATGAGGGCGACCTCGACCGCCAGGTCGTAGAAGGTCTTCGGTTTCATCCGGGGAAGGGTTGCCATCTGCGCCCGCGACTCGACCTGGAACAGGCCCACCGTGTCGGCCTTGGTCATCATCTCGTAGACGGCCGACTCCTGGGGGATCGTCGCCAGATCGATCTTGACCCCGTGGGCATCCTCGATGGCGTCGACCGTGAGGTGGAGGGCGTTGAGCATGCCGAGGCCGAGCAGGTCGAACTTGACGATCCCGATCGCGGCGCAGTCGTCCTTGTCCCACTGCAGCACGGTGCGATCCTCCATCCGGCCCCACTCGATCGGGACCACCTGCCACAGCGGCCGGTCGGCGATCACCATCCCGCCGGAATGAATCCCCAGATGGCGGGGGAACCCATCGATCCGGTGACAGACGTCGTATACGAAGTCGGCAGTCATCCCTTCCGGCAGGGGCGCCTCGAGGCGGAGCTGGGAAGTGTTGCGGCTGTCGACGTACTTGGAGAGGCCGTCGACCTGGGCCTGAGTGAATCCGAAGGCTTTGCCGACGTCGCGCAGCACCGAACGGGCCCGGTAGGTGATCACATTCGCCACCATGGCGGCCCGCTCCCGCCCATAGCGGCGGTAGCAGTACTGGATGACCTCCTCGCGCCGTTCGGCTTCGAGATCGAGATCGATGTCGGGCGGCCGCCCGCGTTCTTCTGACAAGAACCGCTCGAACGGCAACATCAGCCGGATCGGGTCGACCCGGGTGAGTCCCAGACAGCGGCACACCGCCGAGTCGGCGCCCGACCCACGGATCTGGCACAAGATGTCTTGGTCCCGGGCGAAGTTGACGATGTCCCACACCACCAGGAAATAGCCGGGGAACCCGAGGTTCTCGATGATCTGCAGTTCGTGCTCGAGCCGGTCCCGGGCACGGGGATCGATCCCACCGGCCGAGTCGGGATACACGTCGAGGGCGCCTTCGAAGGTGAGATGGCGCAGGTACTCCATCTCGTCCTGGAAGTGACCCGGCATCGGAAAATCCGGCAGTTTGGGAGCGACCAGCTTCAGATCGAACGTCAGAGCTCGAGCGAGATGAACCGATCGCTCGACTGCTCCCGGGTAGCGGGCGAAACGGGCCGCCATCTCCTCGGGTGACTTCAGGTAGCGCTCGTCGGTGGCCGGGCGGAACCCATCCTGCTCCACCAGCGTGCGGCGCCCACCGATGGCGGCGAGGACTTCGGACAGGTCGGCGTCGTGACGGTCGGCGTAGTGGACGTTGTTGGTTGCCACCACCGGCAGCTTGAGCTGCCGCGCCACCTCCCACATCAGGTCATTACGCGGTCCGTCCTCGGGCATGAGATGGTCCCACAGCTCGAGGTGGAGGCGGGTGCCGAAGATGTCCTTGAGCTGGGTGGCGGCCCGGGTGGTAGCGGCCACATCGCCGGTCTGGGCGGCGCGGGGGATGGCGCCCTGCCAGCAGCCGCTGAGGGCCACCAGCCGGCCTTTGGTAGCGGCTTCGGCCAGATCCTCCCAGCGGTAGATCGGTCGGTCCTTCTCGCCCCGGAACTGGGCCCGGCTGATCAGTTTCGACAGTTCGGCGTAGCCGTCGGGGGAAGGCGCCAGCAGTACCAGGTGGTCGACCAAGCCCTGGTCGACGGGTTTGGTGCCGTGCATACGGCGGATGCGCCCCCGCCGCCAGCGATCTGACTCGCCGGCGCTGGTGATCGGCCGGGTGGCGTCTTTGGTCTGCGCCGCGCGGATCGGGAGGTCACGGCCCTCCCGTTCGGCGTCGGGCCCGCCCGGCGGGAGCGAAATCTCGGCGCCGTACACGGCCGGGAGTCCGGCCTCGCGGGCCGCGCTCCAAAACCTGACGAGCCCGTAGAAGCCGTCGTGATCGGTGACGGCCAGGGCTTCGAGCCCGAGTTGCACTGCCTGCTCAACGATCCGCTCCGGATGCGATGCCCCATCGAGAAACGAGAAGTTCGAATGGGCGTGCAACTCCGCGTACTTTGCTCTCTTCTGCGCCACGTCAGACATCGTATCCAATTATCGAACATATGTTC
Organism: Acidimicrobiia bacterium; assembly: GCA_041576165.1. Classification (GTDB taxonomy): domain Bacteria; phylum Actinomycetota; class Acidimicrobiia; order Spongiisociales; family Spongiisociaceae; genus JBFGLM01. The sequence goes on along the minus strand of JBFGLM010000014.1, from coordinate 61,191 downwards.
GATTGAACTTGGAGCGAGTTCGCCGAGAGGTCCGGCGAGCAGAGCCGGGGCAAGCCCGGGTCGCCCGCCGTCCCGGGGCTGCTTATGGACGTTGCGGATCAACTATCCCGAGTTTGGCTCGTTCGAGTCTCGACCGACGCATTGCGTCCTGGTCGCCGCCACCGTCGGCCGTTTGGCGTCGACCACTTCAACCCAGCTGGCAACTGCTCCCAGTGATTCAAACGACTCATTTTTGATATTTGCGCGCGTCTTGACCCTGTACGGCAAGCGTCGGCTTAGTCTGTCGGCGTTCCGGGCTTGAACGCAATACCCCACTCGGACAGGCATGTCGATGGACAACCCGGACTCGCCCGATAGAGGAGCTGCGCTCGTCGAATTCGCACTGCTCATGCCGCTATTGGTTCTTTTGCTGGTAGGAATCGCCGAATTCGGCTGGCTCATGAGCCAGCAAAACGACGTGCGTCACGGGGCCCGCGAAGCAGCCAGGCTCGCTGCCTCCAATTCGGGTTCGGTGGCAAGCATGGGAGCGGCCGTCTGCGGCGCCATGGACTCCACCACCGGAGCGGTTGTTTCCTTCACAGACCCCGGTGCTGTTGGCAGTCGGGCCACGGTGTCTGTTGTCGTGAACGTGACTCCGCTCACCGGCTTCCCCGGTGTCACGTCGATGATGCCGGCCACTCTCGGCTCAACCGTCAACGTGAGCATCGAACAGCCCACCACTCTGTGGGCGACGGGAAACCACACATGCTGACCCGGGGCCTCGGGGAGGAGCGGGGCGCGTCGGCCCTCATCGTGGCGGCCGCAATGCTGCTGTTGCTCGGCTTCGCGGCCCTGGCGATCGACCTCGGTGCCGGGTTCAACGAGCGGAGGGCCGATCAGACCGCAGCCGACATGAGCGCAATGGCCGGCGTGGTCGCGGCACTCAACGGCGGAACGGCGATGCGGGATGAAGCACTTGCGTACGTCGAGGACAACCTCCCGACCACTTACACCCCGGCCGAGTGGCAGTCCCTGTGGGAGTCCTGCGTCGACCAGGCGTCCGAGCGCAACGACGGAGGCTTCAATTTCGTTGCGCTCCCCGCTCCGGCGACCTGGGTTCCGACCGATCCCGCCAACTGGTGCCTGTCCTTCGAATCGGCGCGCGGCCTGTTGCGGGTTCGACTGCCGACGCAACTGATCGATACGACCTTCGGACGCTTGTTCGGCGTGGACGAACTCGCGACCGGCGCGTTTGCCGTGTCACGGTTGCGTCCGATCAATGGGACAGGCGGCATCCTGCCGTTCGGGATCTCCAGTGGCGCCGGCTCAGGTCATCTGTGTCTGTCATCCAGCCCGTCCGGGCTCGCCCAGGACCCGTGCACCGGGTCGGTGTCCGGGAACTTCGGCAGTCTCAAGGGCAGGAAGTTCGGAAACCCACTGATACCGACCAGCCCGGAGTGCTCGGCATCACCGCCACCCCAGGTGCTCGCCCAAAACATCGCTCACGGCTACGACCACATCATCATCCCCGATACGGACGGGCTGGTGGCCAACGAGGTTCGTGATCTCTGCTACAACCCGCTGGTCGACACGCTCAACACCGACACCGGTTTCCCGGGCAACGGCGCTGAGCAGGGCTTGGTTGGCCCGGTTCCCGGCGGCTACACGCCCCGGCTGGCGCAGAGCGCCACCACCACCACCGTCTTCGGCCGCGCTGTGGACGACCGTCCGCTCTGGCACTACATCTCGCCAGCTGCGGACTACGGAGGAACCTCGACCGCCACGGCCGCCGACGATGCCCCCGCCAGCTGCGCACCCTCGACGTTCAACGGGGGGCAGCAGGACTGGGACCTGGACGGAAATCCCGACCAAAACCGCTCCTGGCAGCACATGGAGGTCTGCATAGACGAGTACGTGGCGGGCTCTTACTCGGCGGTGATCTTCAACCAGAGCCTGGGAAGCAACACAGCCCGGTTCGCATATATCCCCGAATTCTGGGAATCGACCCTGGGTACCGGGAGCAGCTGGCTGCACATCCGGCGGTTCCGGGCGATCTACTTGCAGACGACGGCGTGGAAGGGCGCCGATTGGGTCTTCCACAGCCCGGGTGAACCGTGCGTGCCCGCGCCGTGTAGCGGCGCGCACGCCATGAAACAGATGTCGGCATTCGTACTGCCCGATTCGGCGCTCCCTCAAAGCCTGCGCGGCTCCAACCCACCGGGCGGACCGGGTGGACTCAATCCGTTCGCGGTTGAGCTATATCGCTGACACTGCGGCGAGGTCACCACGTCGCACCGGCTCGGCGCCGCGGTCATCCGGTGCCGGTCCCGACGGTGAAAACCGACCCGACTGCCGCTTCCGGTCGGTCGGTGGGCCACCACGAACGTCTCGACGCCGAAGTCACGTCGGCTCTTCGCGGGGCGTCGGTGAGCAGTGTTCCGAGACCGCTCTCGGTTGCTGGGGTGGTGAGCCCGATTCTGGGAGGCGACGACAACGCCGCCAGGACGACCACTGCCTCACCCACCAGCAGGGCCACCTCCGCCGGCCCGCGTCAATCGGTCGCGACAAATGCGGCGTTACCCGGCTCGTCGCCACTGAAACACGTCACGAAATGCTCGCCCGCCGTGTCGATCCGGGCGACAAAACGAACGGACGTGCCCCGCGAAGCCAACCCTTCGGTGTAATAACGATCCATGTGAGCGAGGAAGGTGTCCCCGATAAACCGGCCACCCGGTTCGCTCAGGAGGTCGCTCGAACCGTCGGCGGCATGCCACACCGGGAATGAAGCGAATTTCGACGATCGATTGGCAACGTCGAACTCGACCAGGGATCCAACGCGGACCTCTTGTCCATCGAGAAGCGTGCATTGGCTGCCGTCGTAGACCACTTGGACGACGTGATCAATCGCAGTCGCCGGGTGGTTCACAAGCTCGAGGCTGGGTCCTGGGACCATTCGTGCCGCGGTCGTACAGCTGATGCTCCGGTTGCTTCCGTTCACGCGCAGGTATCCCACGTTCCGGCGACCGGACTCGGCCGGGATCGACTGCAGTGCCGACACTCGCAATCGAAGGGAGCTAGGCACACTTGCATCGTTCTCGTACGTCAACCGCAGGGTGTTACCGGCGACAACCTCGAGCGGGCCTTCGTACTCACAGACCGTCCCGTCAAAGCGCACCCGTGCATCGCTAACGACGCCAGCATCGACCGGAGCCGAGACGACGGAGTCCGGAACGCGGTCTACCTGTGTGGCTCCCGTGGCAATACGCGATCCGATTTCGGCCAGCGTGGCCCGCACATCTGCCAGGTGGCCCCCGGTAGCCGTCAGTTCGATCACTCCCGCGGCGACTCCGTACTCGACCGGGCCCGGCGACAGCTCTCCGGATGTGTATGCGTCGACCAGGTTGTAGGCGACTGCGTCCCAACGGGTCACAACCGATGTGAGTACATGGGATATAGCCCGTTGGCCATTCACTCGCTCGAGTCCCCAATTGACATCCGTCCCAATGAACCAGACCCGGTGCGCGTCCTCGTTTGCCCGCGCAACCGCTTCGAGCACGCCCATGCCCCCGTCCACCCCGCCGACCCAGAAAACAACGTCGGCGCCTTCCGCGATCAAGAAGTCGGCTGTTCTGGCCGCTTGGGCTGTTGTCGGCCAGCGATCGGGCGATAGCGGCATGAACGCTGCGTCTTCGGAATCAGTGGTCGTCACGTACTGCGACAAAACACGGACGCCGGGCCGAGCGTGGCGGGCACCTTGCTCATAGCCCGCCCGAAATGACTCGATGTCTTCGACCTGGACCGGGCCGATGAATGCGATCACATTTGACTGAGAGTTCAGCGCCGCAGCTGCGCCGGCCAAATATGCACCCTCGTGCGCGCTCAACCTGACCGAGGCCGCATCAGGGACGAGAGTCTGGAACCCCAGATACGCGCGACTCGTACCAGGCGAGTCCTGGGCCAGTAACCTTTGCGCTTCTGCGTCCGTCCAGCCTGGCCACCAGCTTCGCATTGTGTCGAGGCTGCCAATGAACAGGTCCGTATCTCGAACCGCAACGTCGTACTCCGCCGGAAGGTCCACGAACGGCCCGGTCTCGACAGCGAGTTCGATACCGAAGTCACGCTCAGCTGACTCAAGGCCCCGAACGAACATATTCTGCGCGTCCTGGCCTCCTCCATCCACAGACCGGAGCATGGCGGTCACCACCGGCTTCGTTGACCATGGCGCCAGTGCGAGCACCACCACCGCAAGACCCGCAACCGCAATGATCAGTGCGCCAAGCCCCCACAACCTCCGCCTGGCCGAGCGGACCGCCCGCAGCTCCAGCTGCTGGCGTTCGAGCTCGAATTCCACCGCCGTGTCCCGAGCCTCCACCGAGGCCGCCAGGAACTCCCGCTCACCTTTCGTCAGCTGCATGGTCGCCTGGCCCGCCCATTGCTCATACGCTTCCAACCGCGACCCGGTCAGCAGGAAGCCGGGATCCCGGGCCGATTCCCACCACTCGAACATCGACGTCGTCAATGCAGCATGACGCCGGACGTCGTCACGGGCAGCGTCGATCCAGTCGCGCAAACGCTCCCACTCGTTGAGCAATGCTTCGTGGCCGACCTCGACCGTCGGCGACCCGGTCGTCGAATCCCGATCCAACGTCAGCAGTCGGTGGCCGGCATAGAGATCGATTGCCGCCTGCAGAGCCAGCACGTCCAGGTCGAGCGCCAGGATCTCCCGGGCCGGCACCCGCCGCCGCGACCACTCATCCGTCTCCGCGATCGTCACCAGTCGCAGGAACAGCTGCTTCGCTGCGGTCCGCTGGCTCACGGTCAGCCGCGCATACAGATCTTCGGCCCGGGTCGACAGCGCACCCGCCACTCCACCTGAGGCCCGGTACGCGTCCAGCGTGAGGGTGTTCCCCACGCGGCGATCGAAGAGTTCGGTGAGGGCATATTGGTACAGCGGCAGCGCCCCCGGCTGACCGGCCACGTCGCCGATCAGCGCCCCGAGCAGCGCCGGCTCGAGCTCCATCCCCATGTGTTGCGCGGGCTTGAGGGCGGCGGTCTCCAGTTCGTCCGGTCGCAGCGGAACCACGTTGACCACGGCCTCGCCCAGCCGGTCACCAAAGTCCGGATTGGTCAACGGCCGGTGATAAAAATCGGCCCGCAGCGTCAGCACCACGGTGATCCGTCCGTGTGGGTCATCCACTGCGGTCACCAGCCCTGCCAGGAAGTCCCGTCTGACGGCCTCGTCCTCGGCCAGGGTGAACAGCTCCTCGAACTGGTCTATCACCAGCAACAGACGGCTGTCCGGGTCCGGCAAAACCCGCAAACATGCGCCCAGAATCCCCGTGTCCGGCACCCGGATCTGCTCGGCCAGCGACTCCGGTCCATCAAGCGTGGACCGGAGCAACGCCACCTCGAGTTCGGTAAAAGGATGGGATCCGGGCACCATCTGCGCCACTATCCAACTCTGCCGGCCAGGGTCGTCGGACTTGCGGATCGCGGGAATCAAGCCGGCCTTCACAACACTCGACTTGCCCGACCCGCTCGCCCCGACCAGAGCGAGCATCTGCTGGCCCTCACCCATCCGGCGCATCAAGTCGGCGATCAGACGCTCGCGACCGTAGAAGTCTGATGCGTCATCCTCTCCAAAGGCCCGCAAGCCCTTGTAGGGGTTCACTGCCCTGGCGACGTGTGCGGCTGCAACCCGGGTCGGCCGACTGGCTTGGATGCGGGAATCGTGGAGCAAGATCTGCTCCTCGAGCCGCCGGAGTTCCGGCGACGCCTCAACGCCGAGCTCCTCCGCCAAGTGCCGTTCGTAGCGGGTGAAGGTCCTCAGCGCGTCGGCCTGACGTCCGGAACGGTACAAAGCCAGCATGAGTTGGCCGACCGGCCGCTCGCGGAGCGGGTACTGGTCGTGAAGAGCTTCCAGATCGGCGATCACATCCCGGGCGGCGCCGCGGCGAAGGTCGGCTTCAATCCGATCCTCCAGCGCCGTGACCCGTAACTCTTCGAGGCGTGCCAACTCGGACTGGGCGAATTCCTCGTATGCGAACTCCTGCAACGGAATACCCGACCACTCCTCGAGCGCGGTCGCCAAGAGGCCGGCCGCACGTTCGGGATCGTCCCTGACCAGAGATCGCCCCTCGGCGGCGGCCCGCTCAAACCGTGCTGCGTCGATCGCGTCCGGATCGACGTTGAGCTGATATCCGTGGTCGCGGGTAACGAGTACCTCCCCCTGCTCGCCCTTGCCCCGCTCGGGTTCTAGGACGCCGCGAAGGCGAGAGACGTAAACCCAAAGGGCGTTTTCCTTGCCCTCGGCGTCGTCCCCCCACAGGCTTTCCAAAATCCGGTCGGTGGACACGACCCGATTGGCGTTGATCAGAAGCAGCGCCAGCAGCATGCGCTGTTTCCTGGCACCCAGATCGACCGGCTGACCACTGCTGGTCATCTCCAACGGACCCAGGATCTGGAATTGCATGGCCGGCCCCTCCATCCTCGATCAAGGCTACGCCGACACCGGCGTTGCCGGTCCCGACAATCCCACCCCGAGCACCTTTCTCGCACCTTTCAGGGGGTCCAGCCGGTGTTAGGCCCAGCCTGAGCGATCTGTAAGTGCTGCGCCGGACGGTGCGGGCATGTCACATACAGCCCGCACCATCGCATCCATAATTGCCTTCGGATTGCTGTCGGTACCGGCCGCCTCCGGTGCGCAGGAGGTCACGGTCATCCACGACTTGACCGGACCCAACACCCAGACGATTGACCTATTCGCTCCAGCCGAACCCGGCGACGAACCCGTTCCGCTCGTGGTTCTGCTGCACGGTGGCGGGAACACAGGCAACGGCGATATGCACCGTCTGGCCCAAGCCGTTGCATCGAGGGGTGCAGCCGTTTTTGTCCCCACCTACTACAGCGGCCAGCCGCGGACTCGCCAGGCCGTTCGAGACACCTTCGAAGATGTGGTCTGTTCGGTCCGCTACGCCCGCAACCAGGCCTCCCGGTACGGCGCAGATCCGGACAACCTGATACTGGTTGGCTTCTCCTACGGCGGCCTGCCCGGGTCGGGTTTAGCGCTGACCCCGCACGGCGGTTACGACTTCAGCTGCCTGGACCACATCTCCCACGTCCCGGAAGCTTTCATCGGCCTGGGTGGCGCCTACCACTACGGATGGCGAATCCAAACGCTGTGGGGCGAGGTCGACGCCTCTCACTTCACCCCGGAAGGCAAAACAGGTCGGTCCGTCGATGTGCCGATGATGCTGATCCACGGCGTGCGCGACACCAATGTGCCGATCGACCACGCCGAGAGCTATTACGAACGGCTGGTCGACGCCGGCCACCACCCCGGTCTACACGTCGCCAACACCCGCCATTCCGAGCTGGTCGACCCAGACGATCCGGAAGCCGGAGGGATCGCCGTCGAAGCGATCCTCGGCGCCGCCCGCGGGGAACTCGAGTCGGGTCTGAGTGGCGTGTCGACACGGGGAGCATCGCCGTACGCGCGCCTCGCCCAGCAGGTGAGGCCGTAGGATCGCCGTTCCCACACCACCTGCCGTCCCGTCTGGCCTGCGACTTCCCGACAGGCGCATTGCAGCAACCGCACGATCAATCCTTCTAACCTGTGACTCCACGTCCACAAGCAAGGGCGGCCCCGGACCAACCGGCAAGATTGAGCGGTCTCGAACAGGCGGCGATGATCCGGGCGCCGACCACCCGCACCGCTCGGCCGGGAGGACCACAGATGAGCAACCCACGCCTGATCCGGACCTTACGGGCGACGCTCGGGAAACGCCCGTCGCGGGCCGACCTGGAGGCACTGGCCGAATGCGGGGACGTGATCGTCTACCGACCCGGTGACAAAGTCTTCGACCAGGGAGAGCCATCCCGGTACTGCCATCTGATCTTGCGTGGGATCGTCGAGGTTTCCCGACACAACGGTCGCCAGCGAATCATCACGCGACCCGGCAGCGGCAAGTTCATCGGCGACATCTCGATGTTCCTCAACGTGCCGTACCAGTCGAGCGCCTACGTGGCGACGTACTGCGAGATCTACTGGTTCGACCGCCGCAAACTGATCCCGCTGCTGGAGTCGAGCACGTCGCTGTCGCTTGCATTTCTGACGGCGGCGATGCGTGCGCTCGGCGAATCCCACGACCAGCTGGAGCTGTTGCTTGGACGCACGGCCCGCCAGCAAGTTGCAGGCCTGCTCGTCGAACACGCCGACGATGCCGGGCACGTCGAGATGTCCCAGACCACGATGGCCGCCATGTTGGGAGTACGCCGTCAGACGATCAACCGGTCGCTGTCTGAACTCGCCGAAGCCGGGCTGGTCGAAACGGGGTACCGCAGCATCCGGGTCCTCGATCGGAACCGGCTCGCAGCCGAAGTGAACGCCGACCCCGATTCGAAGTCGAACTGAACACTGCTTCCCCCACTGTGAGGGTGGCGTCCCTCCCCGGTAGCCTCGGCGTCGACCGAAGAAGGGGTGAAGATGGCAGGGGTTGCGGTGGTCAGATCATCCACCGGCACCGAGAGCAAACAAGGCCTCAACCAGTTCATGGGAGTTTCGGCCGAGTCGGTGGGCGCCCAGAGTCTGTGTGCCCATCTGCTCGAGATACCGCCCGGCGGCAGGGCCAAGGCCCACCGCCATGCCGGTCACGAGACGGCAATCTATGTGCTCGAGGGCCGTGCTGCAATGTGGTACGGCGAAGAGCTCCGGGAGAGAATCGACGTCGGACCGGGAGACTTCGTGTACATCCCGGGCGGCGTCCCCCATCTGCCCGTGAACGCCAGCAAGAACGAGCCGGCCCGGGCTCTGGTGGCCCGGACCGACCCCAATGAACAAGAGAGCGTCATCCTTATGCCTGAGCTTGATGAGCTGGCCCACGTCGTCGACCATCCGGCGTGACCCCGACGATCAGTACCGCGGAACGTCGGCACCGCCTCGCACTCCGCCATCACCTGACCCCTATTGGCCGCGCACAGCGAGTCGAGGAGGTCGCCGAGGCCCAGGTCGGTCTTCATTCCAGCGATCCGGCAACCGTGTATCTGTCGGCCTGGGCCCGAATGGCAGAGCCTTCGATCGATGCGGTCGCCAATTCGCTCTACACAGCCCGCACGCTCGTACGCGTGCTCGGAATGCGCCGGACGATGTTTGTCGTACCTACAGATCTCGCACCGCTGCTCCACCACGGCTGCTCGGCGCCGCTCGCGAAGCGGGAGCGGACCAAGCTGGTCAAGATGCTCGAAGACCAAGATGTCGCCCAGAACGGAGACGGCTGGCTCGACGACGTGCAGCAACGCACGCTGGCAGCGCTGACGCAGCGCGGGCAGGCAGTGGCGCGTGAACTGTCGACCGATGTGCCGGCACTCAAACAGAAACTGCGGTTCGGAGGCGAAGCCATGTGGGCCGGTGAAATGGGTATCTCCACCCGGGTCCTGTTCCTGCTCGCGACCGAAGGCAAGATCGTCCGTGCCCGCCCCCGAGGAAGTTGGCTCAGTAGCCAGTACCGGTGGGCGCCCATGGAGGCGTGGTTGGGTCGAGCGATGCCCGACATAGATCCGTCGGATGCCCGAACGGATCTCGCCGGCCGTTGGCTGGCCGGCTACGGGCCCGGCACATTCAACGACCTGAAATGGTGGACGGGGTGGACGGTCCGCCAGACACGCGAAGCGCTGGTCGCCAACCGCGCGGTCGAAGTGGCGCTCGACGAGGGCACCGGCTGGGTGTTGACCGGCGACGTCGGAGGCACTGCAGCGCCCGAATCGTGGGTGGCGCTCTTACCAGGCCTGGACCCCACACCGATGGGCTGGAAGGAGCGCGATTGGTATTTCGGGAGTCACGCGGCCCGTCTGTTCGACCGCAACGGCAATGCCGGTCCTACCTTGTGGGCCGACGGCCGCGTGGTGGGCGGATGGGGACAGCGCCCCACGGGTGAGATCGTCACCGCATTGTTCGAGCCGCTCTCCTCCACACACGACGCGCTGTTACACGAAGAAGTGAGCCGGCTGGAGGGGATCCTGGACGGGACGGTGGTGACGCCCCGGTTCCGGACGCCGGTCGAGAAAGAGCTGGCGGGCTGAGGGCTCCGACCCTGCCGATCACCCGCTGCGCCCGGTTCCTCCAGGGTCGACCATGACCAGGAATATGCGAACTCGGTCGGGTCCGTCGTTGCGGTAGCGGTGAGGTTGGTCGCCGGGGTACGCCGCCGATGTGCCCGCGGCCAGCCGGTACTCGTGTTCTCCCACCGCCAAGCTCAAAACCCCCTTGTCTACATACAGCAGCTCGCGTATCCCGAGCGGGTGCACGGTGCCCTCGTATTCTTCGCCGGGAACGAGCACCCACTCCCACAGTTCGATGAAGTCGGGCCGGCGCCCGCCGACCAGCAGCCGCGCGCTGCTTCCGGCGGATGTATCCCACAGCAGCGCCGCCTGGTCGCTTTCGACAACACGCACCGTGGGTGCTCCCCCGTTGTCCACGAGGTCCGGCAGCGACACTCCCAGGGCCTCGGAGATCTTGCTCAACGTACCGATGCTGGGGTTGGTCCTTCCTTGTTCGATCTGGACGACCATGCCCTTGCTGACCCCAGAGCGGCCGGCCAGTTGGTCAAGGGTCCACCCCCGCTCGATGCGGGCTTCGCGTACATTGCGGGCCACCGCCTCGGTCACGGTCGGCGCTTGAGTGATCACATCGTCGCTCACAGGAAACCTCGTCTCAGCCGGTCAAATACATTGATCTCATTAGTCATTATATAGTGATACAATACACTGTACTGAACGGTCATCCAATTGACCAGCCGTGAACGAGCCGTGCCATTCCGCGGCACTGGACCGGCGGCTGCGGCGACGCGAAGGAGGAGCTGTATGCAGAGGACCAGTCTCGACTGGGGACATCGCTACCTCATGTGCCCGCCCGACTACTTCACGGTGGAGTATGCCATCAACCCCTGGATGGACCAGGAAGCTGCCGTCGATCGCACGTCCGCGCAACGCCAGTGGCATGGCCTGGTGACGGCGATCGAGCAAGCAAGTGGCCGGGTGGAAACGGTCGCTCCAGATCCTTCCCTCCCCGACATGGTCTTCAGCGCCAATGCGGGTGTGGTCACCGGAGGGATGTTCTTGCCTGCCCGGATGCGTTTCCCCGAGCGTGACGGAGAGCCCGAGCTCTATGCCGAGTGGGCTGCGGCCAATGGCTTCATTGTCCAAAGCATCTCCGGTGGAGCATTCGAGGGTATGGGCGATGCGCTGCCCTTTGCTGACCAACTCATCGCCGGTCACGGTCAACGGTCCAGCCGGGCCGCCTGGCGCAACATCAGCCAGGTGCTGGCGATCCCGGTGCTACCGCTCGCGCTGCCCGATCCCCGTCTGTACCACATCGACCTGGTGTTCGCTCCGCTCGATTCGCACAGTGCCCTCATCGCGCCGGCCGGGCTGACCGATCGTGGGCTGGAGACGCTGCAAGCTCTCGTCCCTGATCCCGTCCTTCTCACGGACGAGGAAGCGCTCAAGTTCGCCGCCAACTCGATCGTCATCGACCGCACCGTCATCAGCCCATACCTCAGTACGCGGCTGTGTGACGAGCTGCGCAGCCGCGGGTTTCACCCAGTCGTGACCCCCGTAGGCGAGTTCTTGAAAGCGGGGGGCGCCGTCCGCTGCCTGACGTTACCGCTCGACATCGGGACCGGCGCTCAGGCCGCGAAGACTGCGTGATGGCCAAGAACGACGACATCATTCGCGCTGATGAGCGGTTCGCCGCTCACAACTATCACCCGCTCCCGGTGGCAGCCGCGTGCGCCGAGGGGGCGTGGATCACCGATGTCGAGGGTGTCCGCTACCTGGACATGCTGTCGGCGTATTCGGCGCTCAACTTCGGCCACCGCCACCCCCGCCTGGTCGCAGCCGCCGAACGACAGCTGGCCAAGGTGACACTGACCAGCCGGGCCATACACAACGACCAGATGGGTCGGTTGTGCCGCGACTTGGCCGAGCTCACCGGGCTGGACGCGGCCCTGTTGATGAACAGTGGCGCCGAGGCGGTCGAAACCGCGCTCAAGCTGGCTCGCAAATGGGGCTACGAAGCCAAGGGTGTCGCACCTGGCACGGCGACGATCATCGTCGCCGACGGCAACTTTCACGGCCGGACGATCTCGATCATCAGCTTCTCCGACGATCCGCAGGCTCGCACCGGATTCGGGCCGTTCACACCGGGCTTCCGATCGGTGCCGTTCGGCGACGCCGACGCGCTCGAAGCCGCCATCGACGAGACCACCGTTGCGGTGTTGCTGGAGCCCGTCCAGGGTGAAGCCGGAGTCATCACCCCGCCCCCCCGGTACTTGCGCAAGGTGAGAGCGATCACGGCCCGCTACGGCGTGCTGTTCATCGCAGACGAAATCCAGTCGGGCCTCGGCCGGACCGGACACACCTTCGCATGCGACCACGACGACGTCAGACCCGACGTTTACATCCTTGGCAAAGCTCTGGGCGGAGGCATCGTGCCGCTCTCGGCGGTGGTCGCCAACTGGGCCGTCATGGGCGTTCTGCAGCCGGGCGAACATGGCAGCACCTTCGGCGGCAACCCACTGGCCGCCGCCATCGGGCGAGAAGTCGTCTCGATGCTCAAGACCGGCGAGTATCAGCAGCGCGCCCGCGAACTCGGACGGGTGCTGCGCAGCGGGCTGCGTTCAGTCGACGGCGTAGTCTCGGTCCGCGGCCGGGGTCTTTGGGCTGGAGTTGATCTGCCGGCGCAGGGGCCGAGCGGGCGTGACTTCGTCGAAGCCCTCTTGAAGCGACGGGTCATCGCCAAAGACACCCACGGCCACAGCGTCCGCTTCGCTCCACCCTTGATCATCGGGGAGGACGATCTCAGCTGGGGTATCGAACAGATCACCGAGACTGCGGCGCACACCCTGAGCGCGGCCTGACCCCGACGGCCGCCGCCCAGATTCTTCCTAGGAACCCGGTAAACCTCAGCGGCCCCATAGGGCGAGTCTTGTGTGAGAAGGCGGGACCACCGCCCCCACAAGTTCATCATCCACGCGGACCCGGGGAATCTTCGAACCCGCAGGGGGAACTGCTTGTTCAACAAACGGACCATCGCTGTCTTCAGCGCGGCCTTTGTCGTCGTGCTGCTGGCTGGGGTCGCCTTGGCGAAGGCTGGCTCGCTGGCGCCGCGTGCACCTGAGCCCGTACAGGTCATGTCTGGATTCGTCGCAGGGACCGAGCCGTCCTCCGCTCCGACCACAACGTTGCTCGAGGTTGCGGCCTCGGTGTCCGGTGAGCCGGCAGACCCGGATGTCTCGTTCACTGCGGCCGCCGGAGCGATCCCATTTGAGATCACTTTCCCCCAGCCGGAAGCCCGTTTCGCCGAGCAATACGTGACATTCCGCGGGACTGCTCCTGTCGGGTGGACGGTCACGGCGGCCGGGTTTGCCGCAACGCACGATGGCAAAGGCAACTGGTCAATCGGACTAGTACTGACCCCAGGACCGAACAAGGCCACCTTGTACGCCACCAGCCCCGATGGTGTGACCGTGCGCGAGGCATCGGTCACAGCGCACTACGACGTGCCTGGACCATCTCCCAGCGCGGCGCCCGGCGGGACTGATGGGAACGAAGAGGCCGTCGACCGCCGCACGGGCGCGTTCACTGCAAACAACAAGTACGGGACGGTGGAGGGAAAGAAGCCCCGCGACGTGTATTGGGGCACCGGCCACCCGGGCGACATGATCAAAGTCACCTCTCCGTACGGCGCAGGCGAGACGCGAGTCGGAGAAAAGGGAACATGGGACCTGCGGGTCTCGTTCTCTAATGTCCCGATCGGCGAGACCTTCTCGGTGGCGGTCAAAGCTGCGAGCGGCGGCGAGGCCAGCTTCACCTTCACACTGCTGGCCGGCGACCAGGACCCGGACGCCGGTTCCGGCGACCAGTCCGCTGACCACGGCAGGAGAGACAAGGACCGCCAGGCCAACCACCCGGACAAGACCGGGGACGAGGACGACGAGCACAGACGCGGAAAGTAGGGAGCTGCGGCCGGCCTAGGTGCGACCGGCTGGCTTTCCGATGCTGCTAGAAAACCACTCATGCAGCTACGCAAGGCGATGTCCGGGGCCGGGCTGGCCACAGTCGTGGGCCTGGTGGCTCAGGGTTACTACGCCGGCCACCGCACCCTCCCCTCGTTCACCAACCTCGATGCCTCCGGTGCGGTCGGACCCGAGGACGGCACACCCATCACGATCGTTGCGTTAGGCGACAGCACCCTGACCGGCCCAGGTTTGCTGGACCCTGCCGATATTTGGATCCGGCAGTCTCTCGTGCGCATCAGGCCCGACGTCCGGGTGACGCTGGTCAGCGTGGCGGTCGGTGGCTCGAAGGCCGCCGATGTGCGCCGCACGCAGCTGACAGCAGCACTCGATACCGAGCCCGACATCGCCCTGGTATCGGTCGGATCGAACGACGCGATCCGGGGCGTGCCGCTGAAGCGCTTCCGGGCGGATTTCCGGTTCATCGTGCAGTCGCTGGTAGACGCCGGGGCGATAGTTGCGCTGTTGGGCATTGGCAATGTCGGTGCGATACCCCGGTTGCCGGGCCCACTCGCCCATCTGCTCAACGTCCGGTCAGCGTTGTTTGAGCGGGTTCATCGCCAGACAGCCGCCGGCCAACCACACGTGGTCAAGGTGCCGATCCGCGAGCTGGCATCAGAGCCATTCCGAACCCGACCAGGTATGTTCTCACCGGACCTGTTCCACCCCAGCGAGCAAGGACACACTGTGTGGTCGGATTCTGCCCAGCCGACGCTGGTCCGTTTGATCAACGAGGTAGTCGAGAGAAGGCAACGATGCGTAGGTTGATTGGTGTCCTCGCGTTGCTGCTCTTGGTGGCCGCGGTTCTCCTGGTGCTACGCGAGCCCCGTCGTTCGACGATTCAGACGACGGATGCTTCTACAACCACACCGCCCACGGTGGAGACCACCGACACTTCGGCCCGCGACGCGACCACAACCATCTTGCAGGAAACCGATACAACCGCGGCCGCGGCGGAGACGACGCGAGCGACCACCACGACCCTGCCTCCGGATGCGACGGCCGAGTTTGCGATCACAGAGATCCAGTTCGGGGCGAACGGGTTTGTCGCGATTGCCAATGTTGGGATCGTGGCGGGCGATCTGGGTGGATATGCGCTCTGCAGTCGCCCACAGTATTTCCAGATCCCGTCCATTGAGCTTGAGCCACTCGAGGCTGTGTGGCTGGCGGTAGGAGACGGCGCCAACCTGGGGGATGGGGCGGGGATCGCCAAGGCAGTCATTCCGATGAATGGGCGGGTGGGGTCCATTGATCGCACCGACGGAGAGCTGGCCCTGTTCAGATCCTCGGCGTTCGAGGACGCTCAGCAGATGGTCACCTATGTCGAATGGGGGTCGGCCGGGCACGGACGATCTCAGATCGCGATCGACGCCGGCCTGTGGGAGCCGGACGCCTTCCTCACGATCCCGGCCGACGCCTTCGGGATTCAGTCGCTCGCCGGGACTACTCGCCCCGCCGCCGGTCCGCAGGACTGGACCGCCGGACTGGGAGGATGAACCGTCCAGAAGCGCTCGCGCATCTTGACGGCGCCAGATCGGCCGTGCTGGCCACCATCAGCTCTGACGGCCGCCCGCATCTGGTACCGATCGTCTTCGCTAGGGACGGAGACGTGCTGATCACCGCGGTCGACCACAAACCGAAGCGCACTACGGAATTACGCCGCCTCGTCAACCTTCGCCACGACTCACGCGTGACGGTGCTCGTCGACCACTATTCCGAGGATTGGGACTCGTTGTGGTGGGTGCGGGTCGACGGGACGGCCCGTCGGGTGGAGTCCACCGACCCCGGTCATGACGCATGTGTCCGCCCGCTCCGAGCGAAGTACCCGCAGTATGCGTCAGTCCGGCTCGGCGCTGCCATCATGATTTCGGTTGAGAAGATCATCGGATGGAGCGCAACGTGAGGTGTCAATCAGCCCGTCCTCGGTGATGAGGACGTCCACCACTGCATCGTGCGGCGCCCGGGGTAGGCGCTCCACCACCAGCGCAGCCGGAGTGACCCCCACCCGCAGCACCGATTGCGGGAGGCGCGAAAAGAGCTCGTCGTAATAGCCGGCGCCCCGTCCGAGTCGGACGCCGCTTCGATCGAAGGCCAGCGCCGGCACGACCACAACGCCGATCTGATCAAAAGGTACCTTGGGCGCCTGTCCGACCGGTTGACTGAACCCGAACGGGTGCGTTTCTCGCGGTGCCGTCCACCGGTGGATGGTCAACCACCCGGTCGGAGGCGTGCGAGTAAGGGCGAAATCGTGACGCTCTATCTCGGCCAGCCCATCAACGCTGACCTCATCCGGGAGGTTTGCGAACAACACCACCGTGGTCGGAGCCACCCGCTCCAGATACCGGGCAGCGTGTGACAGGATCCCGGGCCCGGCCCGGTCGGCAAGTCCGCGGTGGTGAAGCCCGCGGGCCCATTGTCGCCAATCCGACTTGGGTGATCGATGGTCAAGACCACTCACGAGGCCACCCGGAGTTCGGCCATCAGATCTCCCCGCCGGCCGAGCACCACCCGATCGAGTGCGAGCCACTCGGCGATCCGGTCGAGCTCGTCCCGCAGCTCGCGGGCGACGTGTTTGCGATCCAATCCGTCCTCGCTGAAAGCCCCGAGCACACGCAGCGCGCCTGCGGCCCGGTCTGCCTTCAGGTCCACCCGGGCGACGATCTGTTCCCCGAGGCGAAACGGGAACACGTAATAGCCATACTTGCGCTGGGGGGCGGGTACGTAGATCTCGATGCGGTAGTGAAAGCCGAATAGGCGTTCTGTGCGCCGTCGGTCCCACACCATTGAATCAAATGGGGCGACCAGCGAACGGCCCCCGACCGAACGGGGGATCGACAGATGGGGATGGGTGTAAGCGGGCCGATTCCATCCCTCCACCTCGATCGGCACCAGCTCACCTTTTGCCACCATGGCGTCGATCACGGGACCTGCCTCTTTCTGAGTGGTCCGGAAGTAGTCACACAGGTCGGCGGCCGTGGCGACCGCCAGCGACTTGATCGAGTGGCGAAGGCGTTCTCGCATAGCATCGCGTTCGCTCAGGGCAGGCTGGGCGAGAACGCTCGCAGGAATGACCCGTTCGGGCAGATCGTAAAACCGCTCGAAGTTCATGCGCCGGGCGATCGCCAGCTTTCCGGCCGAGAACAGATAATCCAAAGCGATCTTGCCCTTCCCGTGACCCCACCACGGTCCCGTTCGCGTGCCGGGGTCCGAGAGCTCGCGGGCCGACATCGGACCGTGGGCGGCTACTTCCTCGAGCACGAGATCCAGATATCCCGGCTGCTCCTCGAGGAGTCGCCGCACCCGACGCCACGGCTTGGCTTCGAGGGCTCGCATTCTCGTGATCATGGCCGGGTAGAGGTGGATGGGTGCATACGACTGTTCGTGGCACCAGTACTCGAACATGGCCCGCCGCCCGTAAATGTGATGGTCCAGGTCGTCCCGGTCGTATGGGCCTAGCCGCGCGAACAGGGGAACGTAGTGAGCCCGGGTGACAACGTTGACTGAATCGATTTGAAGCAGCGTCACCCGGTCGACCACGCGCCGGAAGTGCCGCGCGGTGACCGCGCCATTTGGCGGCCGGTCGTTGAACCCTTGCGCAGCGAGAAAAGCGCGCACAGCCTGATCGTTGGTGAGTCGCAAAACGGGGCGAACCTTAGGCTGGAGGGTGCCCTCAAGGCACCCTCCAGCCGAAGGTTCGCCGTGTGACGGGCCGGAGGCGCGTCCAGCGAGCTCGCCGCTGACGAATCCAACGGCCGTCACCTCACGGCCGGGCTGATACCGTGAGGTTATGTGGATTCGGGGTCTGGCGCGCAGCATGCTCACGATCTCGGTGATGATCCCGGCCACTGCCGCGTATGCCGCGTTCGTTTGGCTGCTCGCGGTGCGCCGGGCGGACGATCCTCGGATCGAGACCGCCGCCAAGTCGTGGGCGCAGCAGTGGTTCCGGCTCAGCGGCGCCACGCTGTCTGTGAGCGGCACGGAAAACGTCGATCCATCCCGTTCATATGTGATCGTTTCCAATCACCAGTCGGCGTTCGACATCTTCTCGCACTTCATCGTGTTCCCGTTGCCGATTCGTTACCTCGCCAAAAAGGAGCTGTTCCGCATCCCGATCTTCGGCAGCGCCCTGCGTGCCATCGGGATCGTAGAGGTCGATCGGATGGCGGGAGGCTCAGTCCACGCCCACATCAACCGCTCGGCCAAAGAGGCAATCAATCTCGGCCGCTCGCTCATCGTCTATCCCGAGGGGACTCGTCCGCGAGACGGTGTCATGCGACCATTCAAAAAGGGAGCATTCACGATCGCGGCGTCAATGGGCATCCCGATCTTGCCAACCGCCATCACCGGCAGTCGGAAGGTGTGGCGTCCGACCACGCGGGTGATTCGGCCGGGCCCCATCCACGTCGAGATCTATCCGCCCATCGAGACGGCCGGCTTGACGGGCAAGGAGATCGATGAACTGCGTGATCGGGTCCACTCGATCATTTCAACGAAGGTGAACGCAGCCAGCGACTCCTGACGAGGTCAGTCGTAGACCCCGACCAAATACGCGGTCCCCTCCACAACGGCACACAGCATTGCCCCGGCGTATGTGACGATCTGGTAATGGTCGGCGGGATCTTCGCCACGCCACCAAGCTCCAACCTGACGCCAGGGTCCCGCCCAATTCAAGACGGGCTCCCACCGACTGGCGAGCCTCACACGTTCGGGGATACCCGCCTCCCACTCCACCTCGAGTACTTTCGGTTCGGGAGGCACCAGCGCCGGGGCCGGAGCGGGCAACTTTCCCGGCCAGGGAGCCTCAGGAGCAATGGCCGGCTCCTCGTCTCCCCACCGGTACCAGCGCACCCGGTCTTGTGGATTACGCCCACCGGTGGGGCGCGCTTCGAGAACCGCATCTGGACCGAGGATTGCCTGCACCCGGGCCAGCGCTCGCTCCGCCTCGATCTCGGCCGCCACATTTTCAAACAACGCCATCTGCCGGCCGGCGCCGGAGAGGTCTTCGGGCGCGAGCCGCAGACGTACCAGTCCGCCGGGGACCCCGGCCGACTCGATCCAAGCCCGGAGCTGCCACCAGACCCGTTCGCTGAGCGAAGCTTCCGAGAAGGGGTCGGCGCTTCGCCATATCCTCGCCCGAAGCGTGCCGTCGGCTGCTTCGGCTTCCACACATACGCGATGCGGCGAGATGCCGTGGGGCCGGAGTGTCTCCATAAGCCGGTTCGCCAGGGACCGGGCGGCAAACCCGACTTGCTCGAGAAGCTGCAACGGCTCCTCATAGTGATCCTCGACGGTCAACTCGGGAGGTAAGGCACGAGGTGTCGGATTTCGATCCTCCCCGCTAGCCAACCGGTGCGCCACCAAACCCGGTGTACCGAACCGGGAGGCGATCGCCGGACGGGGAAGACGTGCCAGCGCCCCGAGCGTTTCTATGCCGAGCCAACGGAAGGTCGCTACCAGATCTTCAGTAGCCAGCGCCGCAATATCGAGACCGGCCAGGAAGCTCGCATCATCGCCGACGAAGTTGACCGGATCTGAACTGGTGGCTTGCCGCGCTGCCCAAAAGGCGGCAAAGGGCCCACCGGCCACGCCAAACCGACCCCCCGGCCCGGCCACCGCGTCAACCTCCTTTGCCACACGATCGATGAGCGGACTTTCACCCCCGAAATAGCGCACCGCCCCGGCTACAGGTATGAACAACCACCCCGGCTCTACCACCTCGACCCTCGGAATCAGGTCCTCTACTGCATCCAGAACCGGTTCGAACTGGCGCGTTTCTCGGGCGAGGTCCCGATCCAGACTGATTCCCGCCGGAATCAGACACTCGGCTTCACGACGCTCCATCCCCGGAAGGACTCCGGCTGCGAGAGCCAGGTGGTTGGCGGCAACCACCTGGGGGCGGCCGTCACGTTCACCGGTGACGATGCACGGCTCATCCGGCTGCGCGTCGGGGCGGCGCAGAGGCCATTCCGGAAACCAAATGCACAAGGTTCGTGCCATCGTCCTCCATCTCGATCACTCGTTGCATCCCCGCGGCTCCCTTACCTGAAGCTTCGAGGGTGATGTTTCGTCCCTTCAGCCGGCCGTGACCGGCCTCAGGTCCCTCCCACACCACCCCAGTTGGCTGCAAACGGAGAAAGGAGACACCGGCTGGGAGCTTGCCCCGTAAAGGCCGCAGCACCACTGCGGCTTCCCGCGAGCGGGCCAAGGCCGACAACCTTCTGAGCGCTTGTTCGGGAACTCCTGGGGGAACTTCGGCGTATACACCACCGATTCCTTCGAGCAGCGCGGCCAGTGCCTTGGGCCATTGAATTGGGTCATCACATCGAACGGTCACCAGCCGTTCCGGGGGTATACCCAACTCCCACGCGGCCAGTGGGCAGATCCATCCTCGGACGTCAACGACGGCGACCGGGAGGTGTGCGGCCAGTTGGGACAGCAACCCCAAGCCGATTCGAGTCATCCCGAGCCCGGTAGGTCCTTCGAGGGAAATGATCCGGCCGGGAGGCGCGGCTAGTCGGGCTGTCTCAGCAGATACAGCCGTTTGACGGTCGGTGGCTATTGCCCCGGCCGTACCCTGCCAGATTGATCCCCAGGGCAGGTTTGCCAGCGATGACCCCGACACCACATCAACTCCTAACCGGGAACCCAATCTATCGAACATATGTTCGATTAACAAGAGGTTCTTGCTGTCAGCCCGTACCCGCCACCGGATATCCGTCGTTTACTTCCATGAACACGCCAGGGAACCGTGACGGACGTCCTTCCCACGAACACCGGAGGAGCCTGTGCTTCGAATCATCCGCGGCCGCACGCTGACCTTGTCGGCTATTGCCAGTGTCATCATCTCCGCCCCCGCCTTCGCGTTGCTGGACGATGTGTCCGACAGCGAAGCCGAGTTGGTCGAAGCAGGCGACGAGGCCGGCGAGGAAGCCGACGAGACGTGGGAGCTTGGGACGGCCGGCGATTTGCCGTACGCCTTCGACGAGGCGGACGGCACCCTGATTGTCGACATCAGCGGCGCTCTGGAAGAGGAAGCCGCAGACGAAGAAGTCGTTGAGGAGAGCGGGACCGACGAGGACCCGGCTGAGTCCACGATGTGCCTCCCGCTGCCCGACGGCGGGGCCGACGCGGCAGGCGCCGTTGCAGAGCCGGCCGAGGAAGAGGTCCCGGAAGGATGCCTGGTCGTCGACGTGACCGGCCCCAATGGCCAGATCACGCACGGGTCGGTTGTGTCGAACATGGTCCACGCCATGAAGCCGTTCAAACACGACATGAAGGAACCCTTCGGCCATTGGGTTCGGGGATTCGCGCACTCGGATATGGGAAAGAACGGGGGCGATGATCTCGAGGCGACCACCGAAGGTACCGACGAGACCGAAGCGGCCACCGACGGCACTGAAGAAAAGGTCAAGGGCAAGAAGGACAAGGGCGGCGAAACCGGCGGCGGGGCGCCCGCCCACTCCAACGCCGGCGGCAACGGCAAGGGCAAGGGCAAGAACAAGTAGGCGGTCCTGGAGTTCCCGAAGGGGTGCCCCCGGGACGGGGCACCCCTTCGACGCGTCATGGTGCCCGGTCGCCCTCCCCGTCGACCGTGGGGGCATCGGTCTCGCGCGTATCGCCTGATTCCGGCGGCGCGTCGTGCGCCGGCTCATCGATCACCGGCTGCTCAGCCGGCGCCGAGTCGACGTCGGCCGCCTCGCCACCAAGACCGTCGCGATGGGTGGTGCCATCGCGCAGGACGGCGGTCGTGACCGACGGAGCATCTACCGCGGGGGGACTGTCTTCGGGCGGAGCGACACTGTCTCGGTGCTCAAGGTCGGGCGCGGGCGCCGGCGCGTGACCGTCGGTCGGGTGACCGGCGTCGGCTGGGGCCGAAGTAGTAACAGGCGGATCGACCGGCGGCGTATCGACCCTCGGCCGGTCGGTGCTGGCGGGGATTCGATCGGTCGTCCGCTGATCGATCACCTCCTCGATTGCGGCGAGGCGGTCCCGCAGCTCAGGAACGTCGACGGCTCCGACCGCCGCCCGGGCGTCGATCAGAAGATCGGTGACGATGTCCGAAGAGCCGTCCCTGGCGATGAGCACTTCCAGCTCCTCGACACGGTGCTCCGCAATCACATCGCGGTCGACGAGTCGCACAACCGGCTCCAGGAGACGCTTGATCGGGTACAGAGCGTCCCCCGGTAGAGCGCCGTCGGCGGCGATCGCGGCCGCGGGTGTGAGCAGAGCGCCTGCTGCTGCGGCCGACGCCACCCAGCGCCGCCAGCTCAACCGGAAACCGGAGCGACGGTGAGGTGCCGACCGGATGGCGCTAACCACCTCGGCAAGGTGCCGGTCGCGCGTCTGCGGAGCCAGGGCAAGGCGGAGAACGCTCAGCTCCGGAAAGCTGTCAGTGCTCATGCTGTTTCCCTTCGCATCTCGTCGGAGCCGGCGTCCAGCGTCCCCCGCAGCCGCCGTTCGGCCCGTGCCAGCGCGGCGTATACGGCCGGCCTCCTCATACCCATGACCTTGCCGATCTCCTCGCCCGACAGGCCCGAAACGTGGCGGAGAAGCACAAGAGCCCGCTGACGCTCGGATAGCGTCTCGAGCGCCGCATACAGCTCGGGGTGGTCGTCCCGCCCCGGCAGGGGAACCACTGCCTGCTCGGGCAGATCATCGGTCGGCGTTTCCGGCCGGCGGCTGCGGCGCCGTATCTCGTCCAGGCAGCCAAACCGCACACTCTTGAAGAGCCATGCCCGCAGCGCCCTCCCGTCGCCCCGGAACTTGGGCGCGGCGGAGACGAGCTCGAGAAACGCCTGCTGGACAACATCCTCAGCCGCCCGACGGTCCCGGAGCATGCCGGTGGCGAACGACGCCAGGTCGTCCGCCACCACGGCGTACACGGCCCGAAACGCATCCTCAGACCGCCGACGGATTCCGTCGGCCCACTCGTCGAGGTCGCGTCCGGGTACCCCCAAATCCGATTCTCAGACGAGGCCGAGCGCGTGGAGAAGCCGGAACAACTTCTGCCACTCGTGAGCCTGGATCAGTCGGTAGATGAGCTTGCGGACGTTGACTCGATCCGTCGGGTGGTCGTGATCGCAGCCTCGATGGTCGTGGTCATCGCGGTGGTCGGCACACCGCCGATCGGGCCGGTGGTCGGTGACCCGGTCGCGTTCGTGATCGGTCACCCGGTCCGCTTCCCGGTCCGTGACCTGATCTGTTACCCGATCCGTGACCGCATCGGTCTCGCGATCTGCGACCTGATCTGCTACCGGGTCGGTGACCACATCCCGTGCGTGGTCGCTGACCGCGTCGCTCGCGTGGTCGGTGACCGATGCATGATCTGATGCCCGGTCCGAGACGCGATCAGCAGCCTCATAGGTTGCATGATCGACCTCCCGGTCTACCGCGGCATCTTCTTCGGCTCCATCACCGTCTGCGGTCTGGCTGGCATACGCGATCGACGGTAGCGCCAGCACGAGCGCCAGCGTGAGCGTGATGATCCACCGCATGTTCCGAGCCATGATGCACCTCCTGGCGTTGATTGCAGAGGTGAAGACGCCGCGACACCGTCGGATTCAACGGGCAGTGGGGGAGATTTCTCATATGTCTATCGGCGACGCCCTCGGCAGCGCTGACCGAATTCAGGCCGGCTCGAGAAGTGGAGCCCGTCGGAAACGCGCCGTGCTCACGCTCGTTCTTCGAGCTCCTCGAGGGTCTTGGGCCAGTCGCCCTTCAGTAGCCGGGACAGCGACCGATCCGCCAGGAGCTTTCCTTCAGTTTGGCAGGTGGCGCAGTAATTCGTCTCGTTCGCGGCATAGACAATTCGCTGGACCGGATCACCACATGCCGGGCATGGTTCGCCGTACTTGCCGTGCACCGCCATCTCCGGTCGAAATGCCGTCACCTTGTCGGGGAACCCATCCCCGACCTGGTCGCGCAGCAGCTCGGTCCACTCGATGAGTGACTCCCGGGTGGCGGTGTGCAGCCGTTCGAGCTCGGCCTCGGTGAGGCTGGCGGTCCGTTTGACCGGCGACAGCCGCGCCCGGTGGAGGATCTCATCGGAGAAGGCGTTGCCGATGCCACTGAAGATGTGCTGGTCGGTGAGTGCCCGCTTCAGCGTCCGGTTCTCACGCGTGATGGCGCGGGTGAATTCCTCCATTGATGCCTCGAGCGGCTCTAACCCGCCCCGGTCGTGCTCGGCCAGCGCTTCCTCGCCGCGGACCACATACAACGAGGCCCGCTTCTTGGTTCCCTGCTCGGTCAGGACCAGGGTTCCGTGAGAGAAATCGAATGCTGCATGGCCCACCTTCTTGGGCACGGCCATACCCTTCTTCGCCCACCGGAACCGCCCGGCGATCATGAGGTGGAAAACCATGAAATACTCATCGCCCATGTCCCAGACGATCCTCTTGCCGATGCGGCGAAACCCCTCTACCCGGCGTCCCTCCATCTGATGGAGCGGCGGATCGTACGTCCGCAGCAAGGAGATGCTGGGTACCCGGGCCGAGTGGAGCACGTCACCGCCGAAATGGCGCTCCATCGATTCGATGTAAACGACGATGTCGGGAAGCTCGGGCATTGCCCGGTGAGCTTATCGGCTCGCCGGCCGGGCCGAGCTGGGCCGCGGCCCGGCGACCGCCGAAAAAGAGATGAGGGCCAGCCGGGCCCTCATCTCATTGGTTCGTTCAACGCCGGTTGTCAGTCGATGCCCTTTTCGAACTCCTCTTCAAAGGAAACGACCGTACGCCCACTGCGCTCACTGTCCCGGTCCCGATCACTGCTCCGATCACGGTCACGATCCCGCTCACGGCCACGGTCCCTATCGCGGTCCCGATCACGGTCGCGATCCCCGCGGCCTCGAGCACGATCACCTCCGTCCCGGCGTCGGCCACCCCGATCGCCGCCGTCGCGACCCCTTCCGCGGTCGCGGTCGCGGCCGCCGTCCCCCCGCGGCCGGCTGTCCCGATCACGGTCGCCGTTGCCTTTCTCGGAGCGGGCCAGCGCGCCGGGTTTCGGTTCGATGGGTTCTGCCAGGTCCAGGTTGATCTTGCCCATCTTGTCGATTTCACGCACGACCACCTTGACTGGATCACCCAAATCCAGATAGTCCTCGACCCGATCGACCCGACGATCCTTATCCATCTTCGAGATATGGAGGAGTCCGTCCCGCCCGGGCAGGATGTTTATGAATGCGCCGAACTTGGTGACGTTGACCACTTCCCCTTCGTATTCGACGTCGAGCTCCGGTTCGGGTGGGAACGCAATCTGCATGATCCGTTCCTTGGCGGCGGCGAGCTGGTCGCCGTCTTCGGACCCGATGAGGACGGTTCCGTCCTCCTGGATCTCGATCGTCGCGCCGGTCTCCTCCTCCAGTTCGCGAATGACCTTTCCCTTGGGACCGATGATCTCGCCGATCTTGTCCTTCGGGACGACGACCGACTCGAGCCGGGGCGCGTAGGGATTCATCTCCGCCCGCGGTTCCGGAATCGTTTCCTGCATGACTTCGAGGATCTTGAGCCGAGCCTCCTTGGCCTGGTCCATGGCGGACGCCAGCACATCAGAGGGAAGGCCCTTGATCTTGGTGTCCAGCTGCAGGGCAGTGATGACCTCCGCCGTGCCGGCCACCTTGAAGTCCATGTCACCAAGGGCATCCTCAGCACCGAGGATGTCGGTCAGCGTGACGAACTTGCCGTCCTGGGCGATCAAGCCCATGGCGATCCCCGCCACTGGGGCAATGATCGGGACCCCTGCGTCCATCAGGGACAGGGTCGACGCGCACACCGACGCCATTGAGGTGGACCCGTTGGACGTCAGCACTTCGGACACCAGCCGGAGCGTGTAGTTGAAATGCTCTTGATCGGGCACCACCGGGTGGACGGCCTTCTCGGCAAGAGCACCGTGTCCGATCTCGCGCCGCTTGGGGCCCCGCATGAAGCCGGCCTCGCCGGTGCTGAATGGCGGGAAGTTGTAGTGGTGCATGTACCGTTTCGACTCTTCGTTCGAAATCGTGTCAAGCATCTGCTCCATGCGCGGCATCCCGAGCGTCGTGATGTTCAACACCTGGGTTTCGCCCCGCTCGAACAATCCAGAACCGTGGGCGCGCTGCACCACTCCCACGTCGGCCGACAGCGACCGGATGTCGGTCGAGCTGCGGCCGTCGATGCGGACACCCTCATTCACGACCCGATCGCGCATCAGCTTCTTGGACACCGTGCGGAATGCTCTGGACGCTTGGCGCAGCTCTTCCTCGTCTTCGCTGCCAAAGGCTTCCATGACCTCGTCACGGATCCGGTTCTCGGCGTCGGCCCGCTCGGACTTGTCTGCGATCCCGGCCATCTCACCGAGCTTCGGCACGGCGAGCTCCTCGATCCTCGCGTAGATATCGTCGGTGTGGTCCACCTGTAGGGGCCAGTCGCCGCGGGGTTTGCCGATCTGGTTCTTCAGCTCGAGCTGCAGGTCGATCAGGGTGCTGATGTACGGCTTGGCCTCCTCGAGCCCGCGGACTATCGCCGCTTCGTCGCTGGGGGGCTGACCCTCCTCGATCAGCCGGATACCGTCCTCGGTGGACCCGGCCTCGACCATGGAAATGTCGATCTCACCGTCCTCGTTGCGGCCACCGGCAACGACCAGATCGAATACGGCGTCCTCCAGTTCCTCAAACGTCGGGAACGGCTTCCATTCCCCGTCGATGAGTCCCAGGCGGACAGCTGCCAGCGGCCCCTCGAAGGGGATGTCGCTGATGGACAACGCCGCAGACGCACCATTGAGGGCGATGACGTCATAAGGATTCTCCTGGTCCACAGACAGCACGGTGGCCACGACGTGGGTGTCGTTGCGGTACCCGTCCTGGAACGATGGGCGCAGTGGACGGTCGATGAGCCGGGCGGTCAGTATGGCCCGCTCCGTAGCCCTGCCTTCCCTGCGAAAGAATGACCCGGGGATCTTCCCGGCAGCGTACATCCGCTCTTCTACGTCTACGGTGAGCGGGAAGAAATCGATCCCTTCCCGGATCGATTCGTTGGCGGTCGCCGTGACCAGCACTTCGGTTTGTCCGATGTTGATGGTTACGGCACCATTGGCCAGGCCGGCCAGTTTGCCGGCACCAATCACGACCTCCCGATCTCCGACCAGGCCGCGAACCGTGGTCTCTGCCACGTCGTCTCCTCATTGTCAGGGGAGCCGCCGGGCCAATTACCAGTGGTCATTCCTCACCCGGTCGGCGAGGAATGGCAACTGACAACTGGCCAGAATCGACCCCCATGTGGTCCCGCACCGGCGGGACGTTCCTTCGGCCCCGGTATCCCGGAGCGTGCTCCGTCGCTGGAGCCATATCGCCGCCTCGCG
Organism: Acidimicrobiia bacterium; assembly: GCA_041576165.1. Taxonomy (GTDB): domain Bacteria; phylum Actinomycetota; class Acidimicrobiia; order Spongiisociales; family Spongiisociaceae; genus JBFGLM01. Next base: position 33,811 of record JBFGLM010000014.1, on the reverse strand, counting down.
CAAGCAGCCCGAGGCGATCCGCGCCCTGTGCGCGGTTGCCGTCCTGGCGGACCAGAACGGCGAGGAGCGGCCGCAGCCGCTTCCTCCAACCCTATCTACGAAGTCCCAGCCGGGAAATCAGGCTGCGATAACGTTCTACGTCTTGGCGATTGAGATAGTTCAGCAACCGCCGACGTTTACCAACCATCATCAGCAATCCGCGACGACTGTGATGGTCGTGCTTGTGATCGCGTAGGTGGTCGGTCAAATGGTTGATTCGTTCGGTCAGCAGAGCGACCTGAACCTCAGGTGAGCCGGTGTCGCTGTCGTGTTGACCATATTCGGCGATGATCTCTTGCGTGGTCTTCATGTGTATCTCTGATCGGTTCTTTTCTTTGAGACTGGCAGTACCGGGTGTTAAGGGTGTTCTACCCGAAAATCTCAGCCGGCTTTCCAGGCACGATCACACCGAGTAGGTGGAGCTGTGCGGGATGCCGCAGAAACTGCGGGATAGTGTAGCAGCGTCGCCCGTAGTCGCCGAACTCGGCGGCACCTGCCACTCGCCGCGTCAGCTCAGAAGCGAACGCGCAGTGTCGGCGTCCACTCGGATCTGCGCGACCAGCGACTCGACGCCGTCGAACACCCGCTCATCCCGCAGGCGTGAGACCATTTCGATGCCGATCCGCTGCCCGTACAGGTCTCCCTCGAAGTCGAGGAGGTGCGCTTCCACTACTTCGGTGTCTCCGCCGAACGTTGGTCGGATTCCAACGTTGACGACCGCCGGATGACGGGGCGAGTGCCGATCGTCGATCCACACCCACGCCGCATAGACCCCCCGTTTCGGTACGACGAACCTCGGGTCGGGTATCACGTTGGCTGTCGGAAAGCCGATGGTCCTTCCCCGCTGATCGCCCATGACGACCGTCCCGACAATCGCAAAGTTGCGGCCGAGCAGATCAGCGGCTGCCCCCACATCACCCTGGCGGACGCGAGACCGGATCGTCGTCGAGGAAATCGGCACACCGGAGGCCGAGCTGAGATCGATTGCATCCACCTCGAAACCGTATTCGGTCCCCGCTTGCCGGAGAGATTCGACGTCTCCGCTGCGCCCCCGCCCGAACCGGAAATCGGCGCCGACCGCCACCAGCCGGGCACCGAATGCGCCGACCAGGATTTTCGAGACGAAATCGTCGGGCGAACTGTCCCGGATCTGCTCGAACGGGAGGACGCCGACCACGTCGATCTCGAGATCCTCGAGCAGCTCGATTCGCTGATCCAACGATGTCAGCAGCGCCGGAGCAGATGCTGGATCAACCACGCTGCGGGGATGGCGGTCGAAGGTGAGCACAACCTGCTCCAGCCCTCCGAGCTCCGCCGCCCGCGCGGCGACGCCGAAGAGCACAGCCTGATGGCCCCTGTGCACGCCGTCGAACACACCGATGGTCACCGCCGAGCCGCTCGGCGGTGCCGGGCCCCACGTCAGAGGATCGCCACGCCAGACTTTCATGTGAGTACGACTTCCGCTTTGAGGTCTGTGCCGTCGTTACGGTAGACGGCGACCAACCGGCCCTCGTAAACGAGCCGGACCGGGCCGTCGTCCAACTCGCCGCCCGGCTCGATAGGTAGAGCGGCGCCGTTCCGCACCGCCGCGACAGTCCGGTCGTCGAGGGCCAGCTCCTGCATCTCGGGAAGACCGGCGCGTGGAGACAGGACCGTGGCGGTGAAGTCGGCCTCCAGCTCGGCGATCGTGGCCGCCGACTCCACCGAATGACCGCCGTTCTCCGTGCGACGCAGCGCGGTGAGATGAGCTCGGCCGCCCAACGCCCGGGCGATGTCGTCGGCCAGCGAACGGATATAGGTGCCGCTTCCACAGCGAACCCAGAACGCCACCTCCGGATAGTCGCCGGTGGAGACGTCGGTCACATGGAGTTCTTCGATCGTGACGGTCCGGGGTGGGCGCTCAACCACTGTGCCTTCGCGGGCCAGTTCGTGCAGGCGGCGGCCACTTTGTTTGAGCGCGGAGACCATGGGCGGGACCTGCGTGACCTCGCCGCGGAACTCGTCGAGGACGGCCTGCACCTCGGCCAGCGTGACCGGGAGCGGCGCCCGCCATGTCTCAGTCCCGTCGGCATCGAGGGTGTCGGTGGCCACACCAAACCGAGCCCGGGCTACGTACACCTTCGGCCGGTCCTGCACGAACCGGAGCAGCCTCGTGCATCGGCCCAAACCAACCACGACGAGCCCGGTGGCCATCGGATCGAGGGTCCCGGCGTGCCCGACCTTGCGCTGGCCGGCCAGGCGCCGAACCTTGGCCACCACATCGTGGGAGGTCCAAGCTCCGGGCTTGTCCACGAGGACGAACCCGTCGATCACAGCAGCGCTCGCACCTCGGCGATCGCAGCTTCCGGCTGGCCGGGGTAACTGAATCCAGCTGCGTTGTGGTGACCCCCACCGCCCAGGCTCACGGCGATGGCGGCAACATCGACCCGTCCCCGCGACCGCAGACTGACCTTGGTCCCACCGTCGTCCTGTTCTTTGGCGAGCGCAGCGACGTCGGCTTCGCGCGCCACCCGGACTGCATCGATGAGGCCATCGGTGTCTTCGATTCCGATCCCGTGCTCGACGAGGTCTGCCGCCCGCAGAACCGACCAGACGAATCGGAGCTCCGGCTCCAACACCGACCGGCCCAACACCAATCCCGCCACCTGCAGGTAACCAAACGGAACCGATTCGTACACATGCTGTCCGATGACCTCCGGCCGGGCGCCGGCCGCCACCAGCGCCGCGCCCACCCGCAATACCTCCGGGCTGGTGTTCGAGTACTGAAAGCGCCCGGTGTCAGTCACCAAGCCCACATGGAGCGCGGTGGCGATCGAGGCCGTGATCGGCCACTCGAGTTCCTGAAGGAGGTAGTAGCCCAGCTGCGCCGATGCACCGGCCGTCGGGTCGACGACGTTGACGTCACCGAATCCAGTGTTGGAAGCGTGATGATCGATCACCACCACACAGCCAGCCGCCTCAGCCAGCTCCTGGACCTCCCCGAGCCGGTCCAGAGAGCCCGAATCGAAGCTGACGAGGACCTCAGGTGCAGAGGGTGCTTCGCCGCGGCGTACCAACGGCGAGAGATCCAGGAACCCGAAATGGTCCGGAACCACAAAGGGGCCACCGAACGTAGCCACCGCTTCCTTGCCGGCATTGCGGGCCGCCAGAGCGAGTGCGAGCGCCGAACCCAGCGCATCTCCGTCAGGCCCGATGTGGCAAGTGACGACCAGCGACGACGCTTCGGCAATGGCCGCCGCCGCCTTTTCGAGGTCTGGTTGCAGTTCACGCCCTACTGTCATTGGGGGTCGTCCTTGTCGTTGCGTGTATCCAAACCTCTCAGAATCGATGTGATACGAGCACCGTGTTCGATGCTGGGATCGACGCGGAACACCAGCTCCGGGAGATACTTCAGCCGGACTTGGGAACCAACCGCCGTGCGGATTCGGGGGGCCGCAGCGCGGAGGGCGTCGGCGGTTTCCTCGGGATCCCCGCCCAACACCGAGTAGAAGACGGTGGCGTGGCGCAGGTCGGGAGCGGTCTCGACACCGGTGATCGTGAGGAAGCCGATTCTGGGATCCTTCAAGTTCTGACACTCATCTGCGATCACCTGGCGGAGGGTTTCGTTCACTTTGCGCATTCGGGGAACACCGCTGCGGCTCAATTGAAGTCCTCCATGTATGCGACGGCGATCTGCAGTACTTCGATCTCGGGCCGGGCGTCGAGGTAGCGCCGGATCGAGTAGATCATCCGGTCGAGATGGCTGTGATCGGACGACACAACGGCAACCCCAACGGTGGCCCGCTGCCACAAGTCATGGTGATCGGTTTCGGCGAAGCCAACCGGAAACGCCTTGCGGATGTCGGCACCGAGCGACTTCAGCCGCTGTCGCTTCTGTTTGAGCGACTGGACATCAGGAACTCGCAGATGGACCTCGAGGGCGGCCGCATGGGTGGTTGCCATTGCTTCTACCCTACGACGACCTGGAGGCAGCGTCAGCCTGCTACCGGTCAGGTTTGCGCAACCTCGTCGACACGGTACGCCTCGATCACGTCGTCTTCCTTGACGTCGGCGAAGTTCTCGAGCCCGATGCCGCATTCATAGCCGGCCGCAACTTCCGAAACGTCGTCTTTGAAACGTCGCAGGGAGGCGATGCGCCCGTCATAGATCACCACACCCTGGCGGATCAGCCGGGCTCGGGACCCACGCACGACCCGGCCCTCGGTGACGTAGCAGCCGGCTACCTGCCCAAGCCGCGGCACCCGGAACGTCGCCCGGATTTCGGCCGCTCCGAGAATGTGCTCCACCTCTTCGGGCGCCAGACGGCCTACCAGCATCTGCTCGATCTCGTCGAGCAGCTCGTAGATCACCGCGTACGTGCGTATCTCGATGCCGTTCTGTTCGGCGAGGCGCCGCGATTTGCCATCTGGTCGGACGTTGAAACCCACGACGATCGCCTCGGTGGTGTCGGCCAGGATCACGTCGTTTTCGGTGATGCCGCCAACTCCCGTGTGGATGATTGTGATCTTGCCGCCTTCGCGACCTATCTTGCCGACGGCGTCGCGAATCGCCTCGACCGATCCGGCCACATCCGCCTTGATGATCAGCCGCAGCTCCGCCTCGTCCTCGGTGTGCATCTGTTCGAGCAGCGCGGTCAGACGCTCCCGGGCGGTAGGCACGACCAGATCTCGCGCCCGCATTTCCTCCACGACTTTGGCCGCCTGGGCCCGGGCCTCCTTGTCGTTCTTGACCACCTCGAAGAAATCGCCGGCAGAGGGAACATCCGCCCAGCCGATCACCTCTACCGGAGTCGAGGGGCCTGCCGTCTTGAGACGCACTCCGTTCTCGTCGGTCATGGCGCGGGCTCGTCCGGCAACCGGACCTGCAACGATCGAATCGCCCTGTTTCAGCGTGCCTCGTTGCACGATCAATGTCGCCACCGGACCTCGCCCGGTGTCCAGCTCGCTCTCAACCACGACTCCGGACGCAGCGGGTTTGGGATTGGCTTTGAAGTCCTCCAGTTGGGCGACCAGATCGATCATCTCGAGGAGATTGTCGATGCCCTCGCCGCCGAGCGCCGAGACTTCGACCGAAATCGTCTCACCACCGAGCTCTTCGGTCACCAGTTCGTATTCCGTGAGTTGAGCCCGGACCGTGTTGGGGTCGGCGCCCGGAATGTCGATCTTGTTGATGGCGACGATGATCGGTACTCCGGCCGCCTTGGCGTGGCTGATAGCTTCGGCCGTCTGCGGCATCACCCCGTCATTTGCCGCGACCACCAGCACGACGATGTCGGTCACCTCGGCCCCGCGGGCTCGCATGGCGGTGAACGCGGCATGGCCGGGCGTGTCGATGAAGGTGAGCTTACGATCGTTGACGTCGACCTGATAGGCGCCGATGTGCTGGGTGATGCCGCCCGCCTCTCCCTCGACGACGTTCGTAGCACGGATAGCGTCGAGAAGGGTGGTCTTGCCGTGATCGACGTGGCCCATGACTGTCACCACAGGGGGGCGGGAGACCAGGTCCTTCTCATCATCGTCAAAGGTGCGCTTCGCCCGGACGGTGACCGTCGCATCCTCCTCGGCCTCGGTCAACTCGATGTCGATGAGATAGCCGAACTGCTCCCCTACGAGCTCGATGGCTTCGTCGGGGACCGGAGCGTTGGCCGCCACCATCTCCCCCATCTCGAGCATGGTCTTGACGACTGCCCCGACCGGGACATTCAAGGCCCTTGCCAGCTCGGCGGCGGTGATTCCTTGCTGGACGATAAGCTCACGCAGATCTGTGGCGGGCGCGGCTGCGGTTTCCGACTGGGCTTGCTCGGCCGCGTCGGGCTCGGCGGCAGCGTGCGGCTCGGGAGCGGGTGCCGGCTCGGGAGCGGGTGCCGGCTCGGGAGCGGGTTCCGGCGCTACCTCTGGGACTGGCTCGGGGGTTGGCCCGGGCTCGGGTTCTGGCCGCGCCGGCTCGGGCTCGGCGACCGCCGCTTCGGAGCCACCAGCGTCACCGCCGTTGAAGGAAGACCGAACGGTGTCTGCGTCGGCCTCCTCGATCCCCGAAGAAGCGGTCTTGACGTCGAAGCCGAGTTCCTGGGCGCGCTGGAGCACGACCTTCGATTCGAGGTCGAGCTCTCTTGCGATTTCGTAGATTCTTACTTTCGCCACGACTTCCTCAGGTCACTCTTGCGCCGGCGGTCCCCGCCGCCGGGCGCCGTCACTCTTCTTCGTCACTTTCTCCAGCGTCGGAGGATTCGGCCACATCTTCGCCGTCGCGGGTCGCAACTTCATCCGCCGGCGGCGCGTCGTCGGCAGATGCGTCTGCAACCGCCACACCCGCCGCCGCCGCATCTGCAACCGCCACACCCTCAACCGCCGCCGAATCGGCAGCCACCACACCCTCCACCGCCGCCGAATCTTCGGCGGCCGCGACATCCTCCGCACCGGCGTCCTCGACTGGCTCCGTCGGGGACGCGTCGGTCGCCGCCTGTTCCGGCTGATCTCCCGCCGGCGCCACGCGCCCGGCGCTCGCACCAGCTGCCGGCGCGGCCTCAGGGCCGGTTGCCTCCATAGCGTCGGAGCGAATGTCGATGCGATAGCCGGTGAGGCGGGCGGCGAGGCGCGCGTTCTGGCCCTCTTTGCCGATGGCGAGAGACAGCTGGTGATCGCTGACCGTCACCGTGGCCGTCTCCAGCTCGTCGTCGATGACGACCTCCCGCACCTTTGCCGGGCCGAGCGCCTCAGCAATGAACTGCTCCCGTTCCTCGCGCCATTGGACGACGTCGACCTTCTCACCCCGGAGCTCGTTGACGACCTGGCGGACCCGAGCGCCTCGGGCACCCACGCATGCGCCCTTCGGATCGACGTTCGGGTCGTTCGACGCAACTGCGATCTTCGTGCGGTGCCCGGGTTCACGGGCAATGGCTTTGATCTCCACGGTGCGGTCCAGTAACTCGGGGACCTCCAGCTCGAGCAGGCGTCGTACGAAATCGGGATGACTCCGACTCACCACGATCTGGGGACCTTTCACCTCGCCGCGCACCTCGAGAATCAGCGCCTTGACGCGGGCGCCCCGATCCAAACGTTCGTACGGGATTCGTTCCGACCCAGGCATCATCGCCTCGGCGTTGCCGAGGTCGAGGATCGTGTATCGGTGGTCGTGCTGCTGCACCAGACCTGTCACCAGATCACCTTCGCGGCCTTCATACAGATCGAAAACCTGGTCGCGTTTCGCCTCCCGCAGACGCTGGGCGATGACCTGCTTGGCCGTCTGCGCGGCAATACGACCGAAATCGCCAGGAGTGTCCTCCCACTCTTTGACGACGTTGCCGTCTTCGTCCAGTTCCTGGGCGTACACGACGATCTCACCAGAGTCCGCATCGATCGTCACTCGCGCCTCCTCGGCTGCGCCGGGGCTGCGTTTGTAAGCGGAGACAAGGGCGTTGGCAAGCGCATCGAGAATCGTGTCGACCGGTATCCCGCGTTCGCGCTCGAGCATCTCGAGCGCCTCCATCACCTGTTCGTCGATCCTCATGGCTTCACCCCGATTTCTTGCCAGGCTTTGGGTTGCGCTGCCACTCGAACACCGTGCGGGCGGACGCGATGTCGTCGAAATCGATCCGCCGCTCGCCGCTCGCGGTCTGGATCACCACCCCGCGCCCGTCGACCGACTCGAGGTCGCCGTCGTGACGGCGAGTCCCGTCGATCTCCTGGCTGGTCTTGATCGTCACGGACCGTCCGATCGACTTCTCGAAATGGCGTGGTCGGCGTAGCTTGCGCTCCAGGCCGGGAGACGTGACCTCTAGCGTGTAGGAGCCTTCGAAGGGATCGTTTGCATCCAACAACCGCGACAGCGCTCGGGAGGTCTCGGCAAGCCGATCGATGTCGACACCACCATCGGTGTCCACCACCACACGGATGACCCGTCCCCTGCCGCTTCCTGCGACCTCCAGATCGTCGAGTTCGAGCGCTTCCGCGCCGAGATAACCTGCGAGGAGGTCCCACAGCTGCTCGGTCTCGTTTCCCAACGCGATGTCCACCATGTCTCGTCGTTAATCGTGTTCACTGCACCTCACAACGGCACCGCCGCAGCGGCCGGGCATTGCACAACAAAAAAGTGGGCTGGGCGCCCACTTCCAGTGCGTAGCGTCCGTTGTCAGCCAGTGACTATAGCAAACAGTCCCTGACACCTAGCCGCCGTTCTCGGCGCCCGAACGCACTCATCGGGCCGACGTGACGTGCTCTACGAGCCGGGGCACGATGTCATCGAGAGCGACTTCGTCCTTGTGTCCGGTGGCACGCTCGACCAGCTCGACGACCCCGCTTTCCAACCCCCGGGGCCCGATCGTCACCCTCCATGGCACTCCGATCAGTTCGGCATCGGCAAACTTGACCCCAGGTCGCTCATCACGATCGTCGAGCAACACGTCGATACCGGCTGCTCGTAGCTGTTCGTAGAGCGAGGCTCCTGCTTTCGCCGGCTCGTCATCACCTGGGCGCAAAACCGTCAAAACCACCTCGTATGGTGCGACCGACACCGGCCACATGATGCCGGCTTCATCGTGGTGGGTTTCAACGATCGCAGCCACGGCCCGTCCCACGCCGATCCCATAGCTGCCCATCACGATGGTTCGCTCCACCCCCTCCTCGTCGAGCACGGTCGCCCCCAGCGCCTTGCTGTATAACGTGCCCAGTTTGAAGATATGCCCGACCTCGATGGTGCGGTCGATCGACAGGGTGCCGTCACATTCGGGGCAGGGATCGCCCGCCTCGACCGACCGCATCTCCAACCATTGGTCGACCTTGAGGTCCCGTCCGACATCGACGCCCCGCAAATGCCAGTCGTCTTCGTTCGCTCCGGTCACCATGTCGCGCCGGCCCTGCAAAGCAGGGTCCGCAACAACGGGAAGCTCCACGCCGACCGCACCGAGGCTGCCGGGGTGGGCACCCAGGGCGGCGACGATCTCGTCTTCATGGGCGGGACGCACCTCGGCCCCGCCGCTGCCGTCCATGAGCTTCTGCTCTTGAAGTTGGTGATCGCCCCGCAGCAGGACCAGTGTCAGCCGGCTCCCGATGATGTAGGCCAGTGTCTTGATCTGCCGTTCTGCGGCGGAGAAATCGCCCAGCTCAGCCAGCGCGGCGATGGTGCGAATACCGGGTGTCGGGAAGCGTTCGGGCGCGTCACGGCCGGGACCATCCTCGACGAGGCTGGACGGCGAGGTGGCGCGTTCGATGTTGGCAGCGTACGCACAGGCCGAGCAGACTGCGATGAGGTCCTCACCGGCCTCAGATCTGATCATGAATTCGACGGATTCGGAGCCGCCCATCGATCCGGAGCTGGCCTCAACCGGGATCGTCTCCAGACCGAACCGTGAGAAGATTTGCGTGTAGGCCCCGCGGTGCAGCTCGAACTGGCGGTCCAGGCCGGCATTGTCGATGTCGAACGAGTACGAGTCCTTCATCGTGAACTCCCGGACCCGCAGGAGGCCGGCCTTGGGCCGCGGTTCGTCGCGAAACTTGGTCTGAAGGTGGTACCAGAGCTGAGGCAGATCGCGGTATGAGCTCATTTCCGACGCAAGCAGCGCAAAGATCTCTTCGTGGGTCATGGCGAGCAACAGGTCCGTGTCCTTGCGATCCCTGAACTTCACGAGGATTCCCTCGACGTTGTCCCACCGGCCGCTCTTCTTCCACACTTCGCCCGGGTGGACGACCGGCAACAGGAACTCCTGACCGCCGATGGCGTTCATTTCTGCGCGAATGATGTCGGAGACCTTCGTTGCCACCCGCATCCCGAGCGGCAACAACGAATAAGAACCAGCCATCAATTGGCGGATGAAGCCGCCTCGAACCAGCAGCTTGTGACTGGCGGCTTCGGCGTCGGCCGGATCCGCCCGCAATGTCGGTATGAACGCTTGAGACCAGCGCAACGCTCGTCCTTGATCGGGAGCGGGAGGATACAGCCCGAATCCGGCCGTGTCGGCCAGGGTTGGTCAGATGTCGGTCCCCCCGGCCGGAGATTTCGCTGCGGCCTACTTCGCCACGTCGGCTACCGCCCGGCGGCGGGCGACTGCGTCGTTTGCGTCACCCTGGATTTGGATCAGCTCGGTGCGGGCAGCTTCCGCGATCGCGGCGGCGTCGTCATCGGCCGCGGCCAATCGGGCTTCCACACCTTGTTCGCTCAAGAGCCGGGCCTCGTGGACCAGCGCATCCACCATCTCGTCTTCATGCACCACCCGCACGACCTGGCCCTTGATGAAGAGGTGACCTTTGCCACGACCGGCTGCGATCCCGATGTCGGCTTCCCGGGCTTCGCCTGGGCCGTTGACAACACACCCCATCACAGCTACCTGGATCGGGAGCTCCTCTTCTTCCAGACGCCGCTGCGCCGCTTGCGCAACTTCGAGCACGTCCACTTCGGCCCGACCGCAGCTGGGGCACGCGATCAGGTCCAGGCTGGTGCGCTCACGCAGGCCCAGGTATTCGAGGAGCTGGCGACCCGCCTTGGCTTCCTCGACTGGATCTGCGGTGAGCGAGAAGCGGATGGTGTCGCCGATTCCCTCGAGCAGCAGGGTGCCGATCCCCGCCACTGACTTGATGAGCCCTCCCGGGGGCGGACCGGCCTCGGTGACGCCAAGGTGTAGCGGGTAGTCCACGGTTTCCGCCAGCAGGCGGTAGGCATCGACCATCGACGGAACGTGGGAATGCTTCACCGAGATCTTGATGTCGGTGAAGTCGACCTCGTGGAGATATCCGATCTCTTTCATCGCCGACTCCACCAGCGCGGCCGGCGTCGCTGCCCCGTGCTTCTCCAGCAGGTCTTTGTCGAGAGACCCGCCGTTGACACCAACCCGAATCGGCACCCCACGATCTTTGGCCTCGCGCGCCACCGTTTTGATCTGGTCGGGCTTTCGGATGTTGCCCGGGTTCAGCCGCAACCCGTTGACCCCCGCTTCTAGTGCTGCCAGCGCGAGCCGGTATTGAAAATGGATGTCGGCCACGATCGGGACCGGCGATCGGGGCACGATCTCGGCCAGACCCTGGGCAGCTTCCACGTCGTTGCAGGTGATCCGAACGATGTCGGCCCCGGCCGCCGCCAGCGCGTACACCTGGGCGAGCGTGCCGTCGACGTCGGCAGTCTTAGTGGTTGTCATCGACTGCACCGAGATGGGCGCGTCACCCCCGACCGCCACCTTCCCGACGTGGACCTGGCGTGTGATCCGCCGCTCAGGTTGGACCTGTGCCGTCATCCCCTTCACTCACCCGTTCACAGCGCGATCGGGTTGGCCACGTCCAGAACGATCGCCACCAGCCCCAGGAAGACCATCAGCGCGATGACGGCGGCTGCGATCGGCGCCAGTCGCCGTACGTCCGCTTCGCGGTGGGTGAGCCGCTCATACACGGCGACTGCGAAATGCCCGCCGTCGAGCGGGTACAGCGGGATCGAGTTGAACAGCCCAAGAATGATGTTCACGGATGCCAGGATGAAGAAGAGGTTGCCGACCCCAACCCGCTCGGCTTGAGACCCCAGTTGCACCAGGCCGATTGGACTGACCGGCCGGATCTCGTCGGGAACCTCGGTGTCGCCAAACAGCGCCCCACTCAGCTCGGCCAGCGACGAAGGGCTGATCAGCCGGCCGATGCTGATGACCGATTGCTGGACGAGGAAGACGAACTCGTCCGCGGCCACCCGGCCGGCCGTGAGCGGCCCAATTGAGTTGGTGATCAGGCGGGGCCGCACACCCAGGAAACCAACGATCTCGCCATCACCTCGATCGACCTCACCCAGCGCAGCCGTCAGCACGCGGGTGGCGCCGTCGCGGATGATCTCGAGATCCACAGTCCGGCCGGGACGAGCGGCAATGAGCTCGGTGGCTTGGAGCCAGCCCTCCACCTCGATTCCGTCGATGGCGACCAGCTGATCTCCAACCCGCAGCCCGGCGAGCGAGGCAGGGCTGGTGATGTCGGTGTCGGTGATTGTTGTCGTTACTTCATCGATCGTCGTCGTGACTTCACGGACGCCGGTGTACCACGCCAGCCCGAAGAGGATGATGTAGGCCATGGCGAAGTTGAGCGCAACCCCGGACAAGACCACCACGGTCTTTTGCCAGAACTTCTTCTCGCGGTAGGTACGCCCGACATCGGCCGGGTCGATCTCCTCATAGGGGTTCATACCAAGTATGCGGACGTAGCCCCCGAACGGGATCGCCTTGACCCCATACTCGGTTTCGCCCCGCTGAAACGACCAGATCTTGGGACCAAACCCCAGGAAGAACTCGGTGGCCTTCATGCCGGTGGCCTTGGCCGCCAAGAAGTGACCTGCTTCATGCACCATGATGAACAGGGCGATGGCTACCACCATTGCGAGTCCGCCGAGCACGGGACCTCCAGAACGTACTGACCAAGGTTATCGGCTGCCGCCGTTTAGCGCGAAACGACTTCTTCAGCGATTTCCCGAGCTTCCTGGTCGGCCGCGATCACGTGCTCCAGCGCAGTGACCTCGGACCAGGCGTGGCGATCGAGCGTTTCCTCGATGACGTCGGCGATGGCGAGAAATGCGATCTTGCCCGCGAGAAACGCAGCCACTGCCACTTCATCGGCCGCATTCAGCACCGCCGGGGCGGTGCCCCCGCGACGCCCGGCTGCGTACGCCACATCCAGCGCCCGGAACATTCCCCGGTCGGGCGCTTCGAAGGTCAACGCACGCCCCACCAAGTCGAATGGTTCCAGCGCTCCCGGCGCCCGCCCCGGATAGGTGAGTGCATATTGGATCGGAACCCGCATGTCCGGCTCACCCAGATGCGCTTTGAGGCTCCCGTCGCAGAACTCCACCAGCGAGTGGACAACGCTCTGAGGATGCACGATGACGTCTATGGCGTCGTACGACAGCCCGAACAGGTGGTGAGCCTCGATGACCTCGAGACCCTTGTTGAACAGAGTGGCTGAATCGATTGTTATCCGGGCGCCCATATTCCACGTGGGATGCCTGAGCGCCTGTTGCGGGGTGACGCTTGCCAGCTGGTCGCGGGACGCTTCGCGGAATGGCCCTCCCGATGCGGTCAGGATCACGCGACGGACCTGCGACGTGTCTTCACCAATGAGACACTGAAAGAGAGCCGAATGCTCCGAGTCGACGGGCACCAGCATCCCGCCGTGACGAGCGGCGGCGGCCAACATGAGCGGCCCGGCCGCGACCATCGACTCCTTGTTGGCCAGGGCCAGCCGGTTGCTCGTCTCCAGCGCGGCGAGCGATGCCCGCAACCCCGCCGCCCCCACGATGCCGTTCACGACCGTCACCGCTGGACGAGCGGCGGCGGCGATGATCGCTTCGGGACCAACCTGCAGGCTCCGGCCCGCATCGCGGGCCGGACCCTCGGCGACTATGAGGTCGGCGTCTGGAAAGCGTGCGGCCAGGTCGAGTAGATCGTCGCTCAGGTGGCGGGCGGCGAGTGCCACAACCGGGATCTCGAGCCGGGCAGCCACGTCGAGGGTCTGGCGGCCGATGGAACCCGTCGCCCCGAGGACGACGATCGGTGTCACAGCCAGCCGAACCAGAGGTAAACGAGATAGGCGGCCGGCACTGAGAAGATGAAGCCATCAACCCGGTCGAGCATGCCGCCGTGGCCGGGCAGGATCGATCCCATGTCCTTGACTCCCAGCTGCCGCTTGACGGTTGACTCGGCGAGGTCCCCGAGGGGGGCAAACACGCTCACGGCCAGCCCCAAAACGATGCCGGACCGGATGGTGAAGGGCTCGGCGACACCCAATGCCCCGATCCCGGCACCAGCCGCGATCGTCAGCACGACGGCCCCCACCAAACCCTCCACGGTTTTGTTGGGCGATAGAACCGGCGCGAGCTGGGTCCGGCCGACGGTCTTGCCGACGAAGAACGACGCCACGTCGAACAAGGCGGTCAGCATTACCAGCACTAGGACCAGGTTCACCATATCGCCCGACTGGAAGATCGGATACGCAAACGCCAACAGACCGGCGATCCAGGCCACGCCGAGAACGGTCACGGCCGCATTCGCCAGCGGGTCCCGGCGCGGAACCAGCGAGAACCACAGGGTCACCGCCACGATGGTCGCGGCGATGAACCCACCGATTGCGAATGGACCGCTCCGCCAGGTACCGATGAGCAGACCGATCGAACCCAGCAGCCCGAAGAGGGCCACCGGTACGAACCCCGACCGCCGGACCGATGCGTAGAACTCTCCGAGCGCCAGGATGATGATGAGGGCAAGCAGCAGGGCGATCCACCCGCCCCCGGCCAGTACCGCTCCAATCAGGACCGCGACCAGCCCCAGGCCAGTTCCGATGCGCAGATACAGGTCGCTGCGTTGGGCTCGCTCTGCCTGGTGCATGGCTTCCATGTCCGGGGTTTCCTCCCCGGTCACGTCTTCGAAGCCGACGACTCCGGTTTGCACACCCGGCATCGAGGCCGCCACCGCCTGCTGTTCGTGTTCTTCCCTGGCGGACCGTTCGATCGCCTCGGCCAGGCCTCGATACTCTCGGGTGGTGGAGGCCACGTAGTGTTCGTGCGTGAACGAGTCGAGTTCGGACTCGTCTCCCTCGTCGCCCAGACCCAGTTCTCCATCGTCCCCCGCGTCGGGAGACTCAACGCCCAGTCCCGGGAACGCCAGCACCTCACCGCCCTCTTGGTCCCCGGCCGTCTCGTCCGGGGTCTGCGCGGGTTCGTCTCTGTCGTTGGGCTGGTCGTCGTCGTTCTGCACGCTCACACCTCGAGCAGCTCATGCTCCTTGTTTTCGAGAAGCTCGTCGATGCGGGCAATGTACTGGTCGGTCAGGTCCTGGAGTTGCTTTTCCGCCCGCCGCACATCGTCTTCGGACTGACCCACCTCTTCCAGATCATCCCGTGTGTGGCGTCGCACGTTACGGATCGACACCCGTCCTTCCTCAGCCATGTGACGCACGACCCGGATGAGATCCTTGCGACGCTCCTCGGTCAGTGGGGGGAATGCGAGCCGGATCACTTTGCCGTCGTTGGAAGGGTTGAGGCCCAGGTCCGCCGTCTGGATCGCACGCTCGATGTTGGTTATGGCCCCAGGATCAAACGGCTGCACCACCAGCATGCGCGGCTCGGGCACAGTAACGGTGGCCAGCTGCTGGAGGGGGGTCTGGGTGCCGTAGTAGTCGACCGTCACCCGGTGCAGGATGCCGGGATTTGCCCGGCCGGTGCGCACCGTGGCGAACTCCCCCTGCACGTGATCGACCGTCTGGCTCATGCGAGCCTCTGCGTCTTCCAGCAGATCGTCCATCATGAGGCCGGATCCCTCTCCGTCGGTTGTCGGTCGGATCTGTTCGGATGACTGCTCGACTGATCATTCGAATAATTGCGTCCGAATAATCGTGTCCGAATGGCCGCAGTAGCACCGCAGCAGTCGAACATGCATCGCTCCGGCCACCTTACTTGCCGATCCCGAAAATCTGCGACCTTCGACCGCCTCTTCAGGATTGCGGCAGATTCAGTGGACCAACGTGCCGATCCGATCGCCCCGTACGGCCCGAATGATGTTGCCCGGCTCGGTGAGGTTGAAGACCACGATCGGCATGCCGTTGTCGGCGCACAGGGTCAGCGCGGTCGAGTCCATGACCGCCAGGCCCTGGGCGATCGCCTCCATGTACTTCACGTCATCCAGCAGCTGGGCATCCGGATTCTTTTCCGGGTCATCGTCGTAGACGCCGTCGACCCGGGTGGCCTTGAGGAGGACACTTGCCCCGACCTCGATAGCTCGCAACGCTCCGGCGGTGTCCGTCGTGAAGAACGGGTTGCCGGTGCCGGCGCCGAAGATCACCACCCGTCGCTTCTCCAGGTGCCGGATTGCGCGCAGCCGAATGTAAGGCTCGGCCAGCTGCTGCATCGTGATTGCTGTCTGCACCCGGGCCTGGACGCCGGCCGTCTCGATGGCGTCGCGAAGGGCCAGGGCGTTGATGACCGTGGCCAGCATTCCCATGTAGTCGGCATTCGCAGCGTCCATTCCGGCCGCCTGGGATGAAACGCCGCGGAAGATGTTCCCGCCGCCGACGACGATGGCGATCTCGTGTCCCTCATCGTTTGACTCGGCGACTTCGCCCGCGATGCGCTGCACCGTCTTGGGATCTATCCCGTACCCGGCCTCAGGGTCGGCGAACGCTTCGCCCGAGAGTTTCAGCAATACCCGTCGCGGGGTCGCTCCCACCTACGACTCCTGCTCGCCTACCGCGATGCGGGAAAAGCGGCGCACCGCGATGTTCTCCCCCATCTTGGCCGCCAGCTGGGTCACCAGCTCACCGACCGTGCCCTCGAACTTCTGCGTATTGACGAAGTGCTGCTCGTACAGCACGTTGTCCTCGTAGAAGCTGCCGATCTTTCCTTCGACTATGCGCTCTATGACCTGTTCGGGTTTGCCCTCAGCCGCGGCCTGGCGTGCTATGAGATCGCGTTCCTTTGCCACGGCATCATCTGGCACGTCCTCCCGCCGCACCCAACGGGGGTCGGCCCAGGAGATGTGCATGGCTATGTCATTTGCCACCTGCTGGAAGTCTTCGCTTTTAGCCACAAAATCCGTCTCTGAGGCGAGTTCGACCAACACGCCGATCGTGGGATAACCGACGGGGGTGTGCAAGTAGTAGCCCACGGCTCCTTCGTTGGCATCGCGGCCCGCCCGCTTCGCCACGTCGGCCAAGCCCTTCTCCCGCAGATCTTCTTTGGCTTTCTCGAAGTCACCGTCGGCCTCCGACAGCGCCCGCTTGGCGTCCATCATTCCCACACCCGTCGCCTGGCGAAGGGCCTGTACGTCCTTTGCGGTGAATACAGCCACCCTGTCCCTCACTCACCCGGGGCGGCCCGCACGCCGGCGGCAGCAGCCTCGGTCTCGTCGTCGTCCTTCTTCTGCTGCTTGGCGCGGGCCAGCTCGCGACCCTCTCGAGCCGCCGCAGCCATCTCGAAGGCCAACAACTCGGCGGCCCGGATCGCGTCGTCGTTACCGGGGATGACAATGTCGACATTGTCGGGATCGCAGTTGGTGTCCACGACCGCCAGCACGGGAATATCCAGCCGGGAGGCTTCCGCGACGGCCAGGTGCTCGGCGTTGAGGTCGATGACGAACACCGCCTGGGGCACCCGCTCCATATTCGCCACTCCGCCCAGTGTTCGCTGGAGCTTCTCGAGCTCGCGGCGCAGTCGCAACCGCTCCTTCTTGGGGAGCGCGTCCATCTCGCCGCTCGACTCCATCCGCTCGAGCTCTTTCATGTAGAAGATGCGCTTGTGAATGGTCTGAAAGTTGGTCAGCATTCCGCCCAGCCAGCGAAAATTCACATAGGGCATCTCCGACCGATCGCCGGCCTCGGCGATCGCCGACTGGGCCTGTTTCTTGGTGCCCACGAACAAGATCGTGCCGCCCTTTGCGGTCAGATCTTTCACGAATTGGGCCGCTCGCTCCACCTGCTGCAAAGTCTGGCGCAGATCAACGATGTGGATGCCGTTGCGCTCACCGAAGATGTACGGCTCCATCTTCGGGTTCCAGCGCCGGGTTTGATGTCCGAAGTGGACCCCGGCTTCGAGCAGTTGCTTCATGGACACTGCCACGAATGCCTCCTTTTACGGTTGTTGCGCCGGGACGTCGGCCGGCGCCCTCCGTTCGTCCTGGAGAAGTCCCGGGGACTTCGCCGCCCCTCCGATCCGGCGCGTGAGCACCTGAACCGACCTCGAGGGATTGCAACGAACGTGCGATTTCGGGACGCAGTCTAGGCCGGGGCCAGGGGCGTCCAAATCAGGTCGGGTGCGCGGATCACCGCCCGGGCGGTGACGTGGAGCTGTTCGAGAAGCCCGCTCAGCGGTAGCTGGGTTCGGTCATCCGGTTGCGGAGGCTCATTACTGCCTTGGTGTGGATCTGGCACACCCGCGATTCGGTGACGCCGAGTACCCGGCCGATCTCAGCCAGAGTCAAGCCCTCGTAGTAGTAGAGCGTGACGACCAGCCGCTCCCGGTCGGGGAGACGGCCGATCACGTCGGCCAGTACACGCTTCATCTCCTCGATCTGGAAGGCTGCCTCCGGATCGAGGCCCTTCTGGTCGGGGACGAGATCGCCGACGGCCGACGAGCCGCGCTCGGGTGACAGGAGCTCATCGAGCGCAACCAGACCCAGAGTTGATATCTCCGCCAGGTTCGTCTGCAGCTCGCCGAGCGGCATGTCCATGTGGTCGGCCAGTTCTTCTTCCGTTACCGACCGCCGCTCCCGATGTTCGAGCTCGGCCAGCGACCGTTCTATTTCGCGGGCCCGAGCCCGGACACTGCGCGGCACCCAATCGAGGGCCCGCAGCTCATCGAGAATCGAGCCTTTGATGCGGCTGATGGCATAGGTCTCGAACTTGAAGCCGCGCTCCAAGTCAAACTTGTCGATCGCGTCAATCAAGCCGAATATGCCGTACTGGATCAGATCGGACTGCTCGACATTCCTGGGCAACCCAACACCGACACGACCGGCCACGAACTTGACCAGCGGCGAGTAATGCAGGATGAGCGCGTCGCGGGAAGGGACGTCGCCTGTGGCTTTGAACTTCTCCCACAGTTCGCGCACATGCTCGTCGGACGGCTCAGGCGCGCGGGTGCGTACGGTCATAGGTTTCCCTGAGATGGTGGCGAGTAACGGCAGTGTAAATCTGGGTAGTGGCTAGATCAACGTGGCCTAGAAGCTGTTGGACCGAGCGCAAATCCGCTCCCCCTTCGAGCATGTGCGTGGCAAAGGAGTGCCGGAATGCGTGCGGAAAGGTGCCGGTGCGTCGCCGCACTGCCCTTCTGATACTCCGAGCATCCATGTCAGCTCCCCGGCTGCCGATCCACAAGGCGTGTGAGGTACGGTCACCCAAAAGCTGACCGCGCCCTTCCTTCACATATCGTTCCAACCATGCGCGCGCTTGAGCACCGATTGGAACGACCCGATCTTTTTGGCCTTTGCCGGTGACCCGGACGGTGGCCGGCCCGCCGACCACATCGGCCAGACGCATGTCAGTTACCTCTGAGATACGCAGACCGGTTGCATACAACACTTCCACCAGCGCCCGATCCCTCACGTCCACCGGACTATCGCCCGTCACGGCATCGAGCGCAGCGTGCATCTGGCGTTGTGTGAGCGCTTTGGGGAGGGGCCGGACCAGTTTGAGAGGCGCCACGCCCTCCACCGGGTTGGCGGGGACGACACCGCGCCGGACGGCATCGGTGAAGAACGAGCGGATCGCCGACGCTTTGCGGGCAATACTCCGCCGGGCGTAGCCGGCCTCATGCAGATGGACGAGATAGGCCCGCATGAGCCCGCGGTCTACGTCCGGGAGAGACAAGACCCCCGCTGCGTCTGCAAAGGCGAAGAACTGGCGCAGATCCCGAGAATAGGCAGCGACGGAATGGGCCGACGCGTTCTGTTGGCTCTCCAGACGGCGCAGAAAGTCGCTGAGGTTCTCCGCGATCCACGCCGGCGTCTCAGGCACCGTTCGCTGCATTGGTTGGATGGTGAGACAGTTCGCGCCCAAATGCAATGATCCGGCCGCATCAATCCGCCCCCGAGGGCCAAAACCGTGAGAAAGGGGTCACAAAGAGCGAAGGAGCTGGTGCGGGTCAGCTCCTTCGCGGCAGTACTATCTGCCCATTCGGTGGTCGAATCGCGAACCCAAGTCGGGTAAACGCCCTGGTGCGGCACGGCCACCGAATTCTTTTGTCAGCGACAGTGTCTAGTGCGGCTCTCTCGGCGGTGTCTCAGCCGATTCTGAAACCTTGGGCTCATTCTCAAGCCCAGGTCACCCGGGTTGGGCGCGGAATAGACTGCCGCATGGCCGGGAGGCCGCCGAGAACGACGTCTGGGCGGCCCAGCGGCGTAGATCCTGCCTCGTGTCTCGGCTCAGCCGAGCGCGCGGTGCAAGAACGCAGCCATTTGCCCCCGTGTGACGTACGCATCGGGGCAGTAGAGAGGCCCAACCGTGTCACAACCGAGCGTGATGCCGGCGGAGGCGATGGCGTTGATGTTTTCCTCGTGGACTCCTGACACATCGATGAAGACGTCGCCCGCAACGGGGTCGAGGTCTGAAGCCCGCGCCAGGAACGACCCCATTTGCGCCCGCGTCACAGGGTCGTTCGGGCAGTACAGCGTGCCATCGGCGTTGCAGCCGAGGGTGATCCCGGCCTCCGCCAGGGCATTGATGTTCGCGGTGTGGGTTCCCGACACGTCGGCGAAACGGTTGCCCGCCACCGACGGCAAGTCGTAGGCCCGCACCAAGAACGAGGCCATCTGTGCCCGCGTGACCGAGTCATCCGGACAGAACAGCGTCCCATCCTCGTTACAGCCGAAGGTGATCCCGTTTTCGGCCAGCCAGATGATGTCTGCTTCGAAGGTGTGCCCGGCTATGTCATCGAAGGTGAGTATCGGCTCCGGATCTACGACGACCGCCAGGTCGTCCGTTGCGCTCAGTGCGCCGTCGTGGGCGGTCAGCCGCAGCACGTAGGTACCCTCGCTCGAGAAGGACACAGTGGTGTCGAGCGCGTTCGGGTCCTTGATCGTCACTGTACCGGGACCGCTCACCTTGCTCCAGGTCGACGTGACGTCCCCAGGCGGGTTGGGTAACCCGTCGTCGGACACCACCCCGTCGACCAACACGGCCGCCGTCGGCAAGGTGATTTCCCGATCGGCGCCAGCGGACACGGTGGGGGCGGCGTTCGGCGGCGGTGCGTTGGTCACCGTCACCTGCAAAGTGTCCTCAGCACTCAGGATGCCGTCGTTGGCTTCGATCTTGACGACATACGTGCCCGGCTGACTGAAGCTCATGCTGGTGGTGGCCGCGTTGGGAGACCCAAAGTTGACCGGGCCGGGCCCGCTCACCCGGGACCAGATGATATTAGGGGCGGCAGTTGTGGGCTGGCCGTCGTCGTAGACGGTGGCAGACACCATCGGCGTGTCCGTCTGAGCCGCCACGATGTCGGGCCCCGCGTCGACGAAAGGTGCCAGGTTGGTAAACGGGGCTGTCAGTTCGTACAGGACCCCATCTCTCGGCGGCGAGTTGCCGTTCGGGTCGGCGCTGTTGTTGTCATCCCCACGATCGACCAGGTAGATATGGGTGGCAGGCGAACCGTCCGATGCCGGCGCCATCGTGACGTCCGACGGCCGCATGTTGATGCCGGGCCGTTTGAGCGCGGAGAGGTCGATGCTGCGGAGTAGCTGACCATCCTTGGTCATCTCGTAGAGAACATCGTTGGCCCCGCCGTCGATGGTGAGGATCGTATCGGTGGACGGCTTGTATCCCAGCCCTTCGATATCGACGATGCCTTGTCCGCTGAGGTCGAGCACCATGACAGGGTCGGTGCTGTCCAGCGTGCCGTTGGACCCGAGGAGGATCCGCAGCACCCGGGCGTTGGTACCGTCGGCGATGAGCACGCTGTCGTCGGACATGGTCCCCAGGGTGCCGGCCCAGTCGTACGCCACGTCTTCTGGATCCGTGGCCCCGAATGCGCTCACGCTGACCCACGTGACGGTGTCGTCGGCGGTACCGTAGTTGCCGTCGGCGCCCGACGCGATCTCGTACACGAACTTCTCCGACGTCCCTGATTGGGTCAGGTCGTTGCTGAGAAAAGCGTGGCCGTTGGACGGATTGTAAGCTAGTCCGGTCGGCTCCTTCTTGTTGATCGGACCCGGCTCGGGACTGAGCCCCCTCGCGATCAAGGTCGCCGAGCTACTCAGCTCCCACATGTTGAACCCATTGAATATTCGTTCTTCCTCGTTGATCTCGGAGTCAGAGATCAGAAGAGAACCGTCGTTGCTCAGATAGGCGAGCCCGGCGGGATCGATGATCCTATGCGGCGTGAGATCGTGGGATTGCACGATGACCGCCGTCTCGTCGGCCGCCAGCGTGATACTTGCCCCCAATGGGATGGCGGACGGACCGCCTTCGTTGGCGTCTTCAGGATCCTGGCTACCGCTCGCGGGCGCGGCAGACACCAGCAACATGATCAACAACGCGGCCACAAGTCCGAACCGTGGACGAGCGCGACCGGAGCGGATACGAAGGATTTTGTTGTGTGTGATGGCGACCCCTACCTAGCTGTGACCCCGCCCTCCGTGGAACTCTAGGGCCATGGTGTGGTTAGTGAGAGTCGGTTTTCAAACGTTTGCTAACTAGCCCGAAACGCGATCATGACGTGGCATCTCGGGAGACTCCAACTACGGCAACCCGACCGGTTGCCACTCGTCTCAGTCCTCGAGGTCATCAACGACCGGCCTCTCACTACGACCCACCGAGTCGCTTCGGCGGCGGGCGGTTGGCGCTCGAAGTTGCCATTGAGCCGTGTGCTCGGTGGCTCCGGCTCGAGACGTCGGATGTGCCAGCCAACCGAAGTCTGGCATGAGAGCCAGCGCTCCGATCAGGTCATCGGCTTCGAACACGGGGATGGCGCCGTCTCGGATGAGTCGGTTGGTACCGCCCGAGGCCAGGCGCGTGATGTCCCCGGGGGTCGCCAGGACCTCGCGGCCTTGGATCAGTGCGTGGTGGGCGGTGATCAAGGCGCCGCCGGTGACATTCGCTTCCACCACCACCACCGCTGCGGCGAGCATGACGATGATCCGGTTGCGGGGCGGGAATCGCCAGGCCAGCGGGCTCGCGCCCGGCGGGTATTCGCTGACGGCGGCGCCCCCGTATTCCAGCAAGGATGCGAGCAGCCGTTCGTGTTCACGTGGATACACCTGGTCGAGGCCACACCCCATCACAGCCACTCCGGTACCGCCGGCGGACGCCGTTCCGTCGTGCGCCGCGCCGTCGATGCCCCGGGCCAGCCCGCTCACGACGGGAATTCCCACCTTCCCCAGCGCCCGCCCGTACGAGTGGGCGATCCGCCGCCCGTAGGCAGTACAGCGCCGGGTCCCGACCACTGCCACTCCCCGTTCGGTCGGTAGCCGCCCCTGAACAAAGAGAAACAACGGGGCACCGACCGTTCCTCGCACATGCGACGGGAAGCCGGGATCAGACGCCGTGAGGAATGCTATTCCCATCCCTGCGAGCTGCTCCAGCCTGTGCTCGGCCGGAATCTCGACTGCTTCTCGCACGTGATCGGTGGTCTCGATCCGTCCCCGCTCGATGCCGCGGACCACCCCGCGAGGACCAAGGCGATTTACAAGCTCTCGTAACCGGTCAGGGTGGAGACCTCCGAACGCCAGCCGCAACAAATCGCTTGTCATAGGTTGCCTCGCAGGTCCAAGGCCTCCTCCAAGTGTTCGACCGATACCAGATCCTCACCGGCCAGGTCGGCGATGGTCCGCCCGATGCGTCGCAACCGGTGGTATCCCCGCCCCGTGATTGCGCCCGACCGGAGTGCCGCGCCCGCCAGGTCGGAGGCGGCAGGGGCGATCGCCAGCTCGTCGAGTTGTGACCGGGTGAGCCCCCGATTGAGCGTTCCTCGATCCGTTTGGCGAGCTCGTGCCGCCAGTACTCTGGTCCGGACCGCTTGGGAGCGTTCTTCGCTTGGGCCGAGTAACTCGTCGGGGTCAGGGCGACCCACCCAGATTCGTACGTCGATGCGATCCAGCAGCGGGCCGGACAGCCTCCGGCGGTAGCGTTCGATGGCGGTCGGGCTGCACATACACGACCGGTGTTCGTCGTCGAGATAGCCGCACGGGCAGGGGTTCGTGGCGGCGACCAGCTGGAGGTCGCTGGGAAAGGTGATTGTACGGCCCTGGCGCGCGATCGTCACCGTGCCCTGCTCGAGCGGCTGCCGCAACGCATCCAGCAATGCCGGCGAGAACTCGCCCATTTCGTCAAGAAACAGCACGCCCCGGTGAGCGAGGGAGATTTCGCCGGGGACGGGTACGCCGCTGCCGCCGCCGACCAGGGCGGCGGTGGTAGCGCTGTGATGGGGAGCGCGAATCGGCGGCCGGGCATGATCGGGGCGGGGACGGTCCGCGGCCGCCCAGACCTGGGCCACTTCCAGGCGCTCGTCGGGGCCCAGCGACGGCAGCAACGATGGCAGACAATGCGCCAGCATGGTCTTGCCCGCTCCCGGCGGGCCCGTCAGCAGCAAATGATGACCCCCCGCCGCCGCAATCTCCAACGCCCGCCGGGCACGGCCTTGGCCTCGCACCTGGGCCAAATCGGCTGATTCCGCGTCCACGGCGACCACCGGCTCCGGGCACCCGGGCGGCGCCTCTCCCTTACCGACCGCCACCGCATGGCCGAGCGAGTCCACCACCCACACCGTGGCGTCGGCCACCAGCGCCGCCTCCGCCGCTGACCCCGCCGACAGCAAAACCGGTAACCGCACCTCCCGGCCCACCAACGCCGCGCCCAACCCACCCCGCGCCGCCCGCACCCGCCCATCCAACGCCAGCTCACCCAACGCCACACAGCGCACCACCTCCGGGGGGATCGTCCCGACCGCCGCCAGAATCGCCAACGCAATCGGCAGGTCAAAGGCTGAACCCACCTTCGGTAGATCAGCCGGCGCCAGATTCACCGTCACTCGCCCCGCCGGCATCCGAAACCCCGACACCGCCAACGCCGCAGCCACCCGCTCCTTCGCCTCCCGCACCGCCGTATCCGGCAACCCCACCAAATGAAACGACTGTCGCTGTCCCCCACCAACATGAGCCTCAACACTGACCGGCCGCGCCTCCACCCCGACCAGCGCCACCGACGTGATGGACGCAAACATCTGAAAGCACCGTACGCAGCCCAACACCCTGAGGGAAGAGGTCCGTCCCCTACCATCGCAGCCACCGGACGGGCGCTTATCCATCACCGCCCGACTCGACTGGGCCGACAGCCGTGATGCCCGCGTGGGTCGGGCCTGGCTAGTGGGCGATCAGCCAGCGAATCCGATCAATGGACAGCAGGTAGTGGAAAACGACCGCCAAGGCCAGAAACGTCGCGACCATCGCGGTAACCGTTGCGATCAGGAGGGTCGCGACCTGGAAGAAGGCGATCTCGAGCGACAATCGGACAACGCCGGGCACCACGGTGCCTGGCCTGAGCGACTTCTGTCTTCAGGCACGTTGAAGACCCCCCAGCAGATCGCGGCCACCGCCGGCAAGCCGATCCCGATCAACCATCCGAAAAGGCCCGATGCCACGTCGTAATCACCGATCCCGATCGAGGGCGACAATCTCGAAAACGAATCTGAAGCCCAGGTTCAGCGGGTGGCACCCCAACACACGATCAGGCTAACGCCCGCTCGCCGGAGTGGCTTGCAGCGCCGGGCCGGGAGAACGAATCGGCCCCTCGCCTCCGAACCGGGACCGCTCCACCACCACCCGTTCATGCCACGCGGTCCCTACCACCCGGTCCCCCACCGACACGGTCACCTCGAAACAGAGCCGCCGCCCAACCTCGACCAGACGGGAATCCACCACCAGCACCTCGCCCGGGAACGCCGGGCGCAGATGGCGGACGTCGATGCGGGCCCCCACACTCGTCTCACCTGGAGCCAGGTGAGGCGCAATCGACTCGAGCGCGGTCCGCTCCATCAGCTCGACCAGCGTCGACGTTCCCAACACCTGGGCCGGCGCCAAGTGCGGTGGCGACATCCCCGCCGTGACCGGATAGCGGGAACTTTGCGTGATGCCCGGCGGGAGGTCAGCCATCGGCCCGGACCGGGCTCGGTTCTGGAATGAAGGTGTAAAGACCACCGTCGGTGTGCGCCCGACCCCGCGTCATCATGTGCGAACCGATGATCAGGTGGCCGGCCCGCGCCGCCCGCGCGACGAGCGAGCGGCGGCTACGGATGGCCGGACCGGGCAAAAGGTCGGAGAAATGGTTCCAATCGGAATTGGCCACATTGACCTCATGCGCGAGCGCATCACCTACGTACAGCGCGCCGTGCCCGTTCGACGTGAGAGCGACTGAGAGATGGCCGGGAGTGTGTCCTGGCGTCGGCAGCAGTCGCACCCCGGGTGCGATCTCGATCTCCCCTGTTATCAGCTCCAGCCTGTCCGCCTCGGCCAGCGGTCGGAGCTGGGCGGCCGCCGCACCGTCGTCGGGTGGTGGGCGGCCGGTCCAGTGGTCGAACTCGTGCTGGTGCACGAAGTGGCGGGCGGCGCCGAAGGCGGGGAGGCGGATACCGCCTCGGTCCACGGTGAGGCCACCGATGTGATCCAGATGGCCGTGCGAAATCACCACCGCGTCGACGTCGTCGGCGGCCACACCCATCGATCGCAGCGCCTCGTCCAGCCGCGCCACCCCGCCGGCGCCCTCCTCGGTGAATCCGGTATCCAGGAGCACCACCCGGCCGCCGGTCCGCACCGCCAGGCTGGAATAGGTGAAACCGAACTGGCCGTCGGCGTCCACGAACGGCGCCATTGCGTTGCGCAGCTCGGCCGGCGCCACGTCGGGAAATAGCCAGTCCGGCGAGCCCCGGCCGGCTCCGTGCATCACCACCCGACACTCCATGCCGCCCACCCAGAAGCTCTCGCGGTGCATGCGACCTCCTTGTTGGACGGGACAACATATGTGCAAAGGCACATATTCCGTCTAGGGCATTCTCCCTTCGAGCCGGCGCTGCAGGCGCTGCATGCCGGCGATCCAGCGGTCGTAGTCGGTGGCCTTGCGCTGGAAATAGGTGAGCACCTCGGGGTGGGGCAACACCAGGAAGCGTTCCTGTGCGAGACCC
This sequence comes from Acidimicrobiia bacterium, assembly GCA_041576165.1. Classification (GTDB taxonomy): domain Bacteria; phylum Actinomycetota; class Acidimicrobiia; order Spongiisociales; family Spongiisociaceae; genus JBFGLM01. The sequence continues at coordinate 7,172 of JBFGLM010000014.1, read as the reverse complement.
TCCACAACCGCTTCGGCGACATCCTCGGGTTCCAGCATGCCGTCCACGGCCGCGACAGCCAGGCCCGAGTGCTCGATGCCCTCGGTCATCTTGGTGCGGACCGCCTGAGGCGCCAGCACCGAAACCTGGATGCCGCGTTCACCGTAGGTGATGGCCAGCCACTCGGCGAGCGCCACGACCGCGTGTTTGGTCACGGCGTAGAGCGCCGATCCGAGTTGGGTGGCGAGGCCGGCGGCAGACGCGGTCTGCAACAGGTAGCCGGATCCACGTTCCAGCATCTGCGGAAGGACGTGGCGCGCACCGTAGATGTGCGACTTGACGTTGACCGCCCAAATTCGGTCCCAGTCCTCGTCGGCAGTCCAGGGGTCGCCTTCGACGGCAATGCCGGCGTTCGAGCAGAAGAGGTCGATCGGACCCAGCTTGCGGCTGGTCGCGTCGACAAACGCCTGGATGTCCGTTTCTACTGCCACGTCGACCGCCATCGACAGCCCCTCGATCTCGGCCGCCACCGCGGCCGCTCCGCCTGCGTCGATGTCGGCGATCGCGACCCGGGCTCCCGCTTGCGCGAAGCGACGCGCCATAGCGCGTCCGATGCCGCTGCTGCCACCGGTCACGGCGACTACTTTGCCGGCGAGCTGCACCTCAACGGCCCTCGAACCGGGGAGCACGCTTTTCGAGAAACGCGGCGAAGCCTTCCCGAGCGTCCTCCGACGCCAAGCACACCGTCTGGGCTTGGCCCTCGAGCTGGAGCGATTCGGGCAGGCTCAACGCAAGAGAGGCATTGAGGTTCTGTTTGCTGAACATCTGCCCGATCGGCGACTGTTCGGCCAGCATTTCGGCCAGCTCGGTAGCACGCGCGGGCAGGTGATCGACCGGAACCGATTCCAGCGCCAGGCCGATAGCGACAGCCTCGGCGGCGTCGACCATCCGTCCGCTCAGCGCCAGTTCCTTGGCGCGTTGCATCCCGACCAGCCGCGGAAGGATCCAGGAGCCGCCGTAGTCCAGGGTCAGGCCGCGCCGGGCGAAGATCTCGGAGAAGCGCGCTCGGTCGGTGGCCAGCACGATGTCGCACAACAACGCCAGGTTCATGCCCGCCCCGACCGCCACCCCGTCGACCGCGGCAATAGTGGGCTTGGGGATCCGGTGGAGCGCCGTGGCCGAACGGGCCACCGACTTCATGCCTGCATAGCGGTCGATCACCGACGGGTTGCCTCTGTCCTCCGCCAGATCGGCTCCGGCGCAGAAGTTTCCGCCGGCACCGGTCACGACCAGCACCCGTTGATCATCGGCGGCGAAATGATCGAACGCGTCACGCAAGGCATCCCAACCGGACGGCGGCACGGCGTTCATGCGCTCGGGGCGATCGATGGTCAGCCACCGGACCGGTCCACGGTCCTCGGTCTTCAGCACACGGCCTCCTCGCTATCAGTGGTGGGATGCGGCCCGGATCAAGATCAGCCCAGCTTGCGATGGTCCCATGACGCGACGTTCTCGACTGCGACCCGGACGCCGGTGCGCTTGGCGGCCTGGCGGGCTGCCCACTCCTCGGATTCGGCATGGGTCATCGTCGGGTTGTAGCGGCGGCCGACGGCCGCCCCGATGTGCAGCACATCGTCGTAGTCGTCGGTGAGCTCAGCCCGGCCCTGCACCATCGCCCCGCGCAACTCGTTGTACGTGTCGCCGGCGTCGAAGAGGCAGGAGAGGCGGGGATCACGCCTGAGATTCACCGTCTTCTGGGCCTTGCGATACGTCCAGAATGTGATGGTGCCGTCCACGACAACGAACCACATCGCCGTCAGGTGGGGGACGCCGTCGTGCCCTATCGTCCCCAGCGTGAAGGTCTGCACCTCGTCATAGAGGAGCGCCAACTCGGCGTCGGTGAGACGAATCCGCTCCCGAAGTGATGGCACCGTCGTTCCTCCCATCGGCCTGCCCCGGGACGGTATCAGACAGAACGGCGGCGTGGCCGGTCTGGGTGCGACTGAACGGAGAATGCCTAGCCGGAAGTGGGGAGATCGGTTGCGGTCGCTGCGACGATGGAGGACGAGAGGAAGAACATCGTTGCTATGCGTGCAACCGCAACCGATCTTGGGCTGGGTTCCCCATGTACTGATGACTCGTACCAGCCCACCCGGAGGTTTACTTGTGCGCCTGCCGGTTTTCGCGACCTCGGACCATTCGAATCCGGGGCGGCGAGCGCGGCCGGCGCCGCCGCTCAACCCGATACCATCTCCTCATGGGCTTCAATCCATTCCGAAAGCAGCAGCGTTCGCTGGTAGACATCGCCATGGTGATCGGGGCGATCGCTGTGACGATTGCGGGCTTGATATGGGCGATCAGCGGGAACTGACCGTTGTTGCCGTCCAGCCGGCTGACGCGGCCAAGTCCTACCGCTGTCCGGGCTGTGAGGGGGTCATTCCGGCCCGAACCTTCCACCTAGTCGTCGTGCCTGCCGGGGAACCCGATCTGCGGCGTCACTGGCACCGGGGTTGCTGGCACAAAGAACTGCGTCGCGGCGGGGCCGATCAGCCCGCGTAGGGGGTCCAGCGCACGGTCACCCCCGACGGTCCCAGCCGGACCGTTATCAGGTCCACCCGGTGGGCCGCGGGCTCGAGCGCGCCCGCCAACCTGCGAACCTGAGCGGCTTTGGCAGCCGTGAACGCTTGAGTTGGGTCGGCCGCTTCACCCACGACCGTCTTGACTTCCACGGCGGTGCGAACCCCGCCAAGTTCCACAACCAGATCTATCTCCCCCCGGCCCACAGTGACGTTGCGCTTCACCACGCGGGCGCCACGGCGGGCGAGGAAACCGGCGGCAACGTCTTCGCCGTATCGACCGACTCGGTGGCGGTAGCTGTGCCAGCCGGGCACCGGCAGGTCAGATCTGGAGCGAGGGTTCGAGCTCTTCGATGTTCACGTCGCGGAAGGTCAGCACGCGCACGTTTTGCAGGAACCGGGCCGGACGGTACATGTCCCACACCCAGGCGTCCTCCAAAACGACCTCGAAGTACGGGGCAGCACCGTCACCGCGGGTTTGCAGCTCGACCTTGTTCGCCAGGTAGAACCGCCGTTCGGTCTCAACGACGAAGCGGAACATCGGGAGCACATCTCGGTACTCCTTGTAGATCTGGAGCTCGACCTCGGTCTCGTAGCGTTCGAGGTTCTCTTCGCTCATCCCCGCTCCTCACCGGTTGCGCGAATAGTAGCGATCCGGACTGCTGATTCCGAGAGTGTGGTGCCGGTGGCGGGAAACGGGTCCCACGCCGGCCGGCACGTCCCCGGCCCGGGTCAGAGCCCGCCCCAGCGGCTGATCGGCCACACCCGGACGAAGGCTCGACCGATTACGTGGTCGGCCTCGATGGTCCCGAACCGGCGGCTGTCCTGGCTGCGAGACCGGTTGTCACCCATGACGAAGACGTGGCCCTCCGGCACGACTTCGGGGCCGAAATCGGGCATGACAGTGCCCGGCGGGAGATACGGCTCGTGTATGGCGAGACCATTGACCAGGACCGTGTTGTCGGCAATCTCAACTGTCTCCCCGCCTACTGCGACGACCCGCTTGATGAGGTCTTCTGCGGTGGCGGTCTGAAGGCCCAACGCCTCTGCCACGTTGCGTGTGACCTTCTGGACCAAGGATTCCTGGATCTCGTCATCGAGGAAGGGCGAGTCGAACACCACCACATCGCCCCGTTGTGGTTCGCCGCCGAACGCGTAGGAGAGTTTGTTGACCAGCACGCGGTCGCTGATCTCGAGGGTGGGGATCATCGATCCCGATGGGATGAAGAACGCCTGGAACAAGAAGGTCTTTATGACCACTGCCACCACCAGCGCCACCAGAATGAGGATTGGCAGCTCCCACAGGAATCCCAGCACCCGCTCTCGCTGGGAGCCGGCTCCGGAGTCGGCGTCGGATTCGAATGGATCCGGGCGAGCGGGAACGTCGGTCACGATATGCGACCCTACCTGTCTTGTTTGGTTACGAGGGCCACTGCGACTACCCCCTCATTTCGACGGAGCGGCCGGCCACGTCGCGCGTAGAGACCGCCAGACAATGGGCCGCGGTCGGTGTCACAAGCTCACGCTGACTGCGCACCGTGCCAAGTATCGGCCGGCGTCAGCGCAACTCTTTAATGCGCGCCGATTTCCCGACCCGGTCCCGAAGGTAGTAGAGCTTGGCTCGCCGCACGTCCCCACGCCGTACGACCTCGATCTTCTGGATGATCGGAGCGTGCACCGGAAATACCCGCTCGACGCCGACTCCGAAACTCATCTTGCGTACCGTGAACGTGGCACGAAGCCCACCGCCGTTTCGGGCGATCACAACACCTTCAAACACCTGTACCCGCTCGCGACCGCCTTCCACCACGCGCACATGCACCTTCACGGTGTCACCGGCTTTGAAATCTGGGATGTCATCGCGCAGGAACGCGCCCTCGATCTGATCGAGCTTGTTCATGGTGAACTCCTGAACAGGAACACACGCGCCGGAGTCGGATGCCGCCCGGCGCGCCGGAAGAAGTGTAATGGCGGCCTGCTCCTAGGGCGAATCATCCCCGGCAGCGTCCAGGTATCTTCGCCACAGATCGGGCCGCCGCGACCGCGTCCGCAGCTTGCGCTGTTCGCGCCGCCAGTCGGCGATCCGTCCGTGGTCACCGCTGAGCAAGATGTCGGGTACCTTCCAGGTCCGGTACTGGGCCGGACGGGTGTAGTGAGGCTCCTCCAGCAAACCATCCCCAAACGACTCGGTGGCGGCCGATTCGGGATTACCGAGAACGCCCGGCACCTGGCGGGCCACGCCCTCGATGATTGCCAGCGCCGCCACCTCACCGCCAGCCAGGATGAAATCACCCAGCGAAACTTGCTCATCGACCAGGTGCTCGGCGACGCGCTCGTCGACGCCCTCATACCGACCGCACAGCAGTACCAGATGATCCAGCTCCGCCCATCGGTCGAGGCTGGGCTGGTCGAGTGGGCGGCCGGCCGGTGTCAGCAGCACTTTGGCTGCGTCGTCGTAGGGAGCCAGCGCCCGGTCGAGGGGTTCGACCATCATCACCATTCCCGCCCCGCCCCCGAACGGTGCATCGTCGAGCTGGCGATGGGGCCCAGTCCCGTACTCCCGCAGGCCCACGATTTCGACCGACAACAATCCCCTCTCGATACCCCGGCGAACGACCGATACATGAAGCGGAGTCTCGAAGAACTCGGGGAACAGCGTCAGGACGGTGATCCGCACGGTCAGCGATCGTACTACAGCTGGATCCACGTGCTCTTGTAGGCTCAGTCAAAAGCCGCTTCGCGAGGTAGACATTGTCCGATAATCCAGTCGCACCCGACCCTTGGGGTCTTCCTGTCGATCCAGCGCCAGAGGCGCAGCCGGCGTCTGAGCAGGCCGAGGCTTCCGAGCCCGAGGCCGAGGTAGAACCGGAACCCGAAGCGGCGGCCGAAAGCAACCGGGACGAAGAGCCGGTCGACCCGGTCGCAGACACGACCGATGCAGAAGACTCGCTGCAGTCGGCGTGGGCCCCCCCGCTGCAGCCGGAAGCCGGACCGACGCCCCCGCCGGCCACTCCCGCCGCCGGCCCGGTGCCGCCCGCGCTGGACCATATCTCCACACCCGATGAACCCACCCCCGGTCCGGCGGGCGGTGAGCCGTTCAAGATGGCCCTGCCGTCGACACCTGAGCCCCTGGTTCAGATCTCGGGCACGGAAGAGGAAGCCCAGACGGACTCGCCGCCACCGGCGGCGGCCGAACCGACCGCGGCCGACCCAGGCGCCGTCAGCGTCGACGGCCTCGGATCAGGACTTGGTGCTGCCGCCGGCGTGTACGGCACCCAGTACGACGAGCCGACCCACGACGAGCCGGACGATGAAGGCTCGAGTCCCGAGGATTACGAGGCCATCGCCGACGAGCTGTCCAACCTCTCGGACGAACTGGCCGCCGGCAGCGCGGTGAGCCTGGCCGAACCCGGAATCGAGGACGACCCCGGCGCCGATGATGATGTCGAGGAAGACGTGAGCCCCCATTCCGTCCTGGCTGCGATCAGCCAGCTGGGCGGCGGCGAAAGCGATGAGGTCGAGGTGGTGGAAGGTGCCGGCGACGAGACCGATGATCCGCCCACCGACTCGGAGGAGAACGAGAACGCCTCGCTGCTGGATTTCGCAGTGTCGCTCGAGCCTGACGCATGGCAAGACCCCGATGAGCCAGACGACACTGAAGCGCTGGCTGACCCGACCCCGCCTCAGCCAAGCTGGTCGCCCACTTTCCAGGCCGGCTCCTTGTTCGGCGATGACCCCCAATCGGCCGAACCTCCCTCGGCTCCCACGGCCGAGCAGCCCGACCCAGACGTCGATGCGGCGCTCTCCTCGCTGGCCGGCGGCGCTGAGGTTGCTGGCGGCGCGGAAGCTGTCGGCGACGACGCCGGCGCCGCGGTGGTTCTCGGCGCGGACACAGCCGACAGCCACCACCCGAACAGTCAACAGCTCGTGGATGACATTCCCGATGACCTGCCCGACTGGGCCGTCGACCATGCCGCTCCGGCGTTCGATGCTGCGCCTGAGCCCTCCGCCGAAGCTCAACCGGACGCCGAGGCCGCCCACGAAACCGCCGTCACTCCGAAAGAGCCGCCCCCACCGGCGGCCGGAGAAACGGAAACCCTGGAGGTAGGTGAGGCCGAGGCAGCCGCCGCCGAGCCCACCGAGGCTTCTGCCGAGGATGCCGTTCAGGCCGCGACCTCGCTGTGGTCCGACCCGGCACACGATGACCAGCGGAGCGGGCTCGACGCGCCGCTGAGCAGTCACCCGACACCCTCGGTCTATCGTGAACTCGAGGAGTTGCCACCCACCCCGGCAATGCGGGAACGCCAGGTCGAGCAAGGCCGCAGTGGTGAAACCGATGCGGCGGCGCCTACCGACCCTCAAACAGAAGCCACCCCGTCCGAGACGGTGTCGTACGAGCCGGCGGTCGAGCCAGAAGCCGGGCAGAGCGAGGAGCCGCCCGATGCGGCGTTCGCCAGCCCCACCTTCGAGACGGCACCGGCCGACCAAGAACCAGGCCCAGCCGAACAAACCTTCGCCGCCACACCCGACGAAGAAACAACCCCCGAACCGACACCCACCGACCACGAACCCGCAGCCGAACAAACCTTCGCCGCCACACCCGACGAAGAAACAACC